>CAZYXZ010000006.1:0-63585 GCA_964651395.1 uncultured Frankiaceae bacterium | reverse complement strand
GATCCCGTCGCACTCGGCGGAGCCGCCGTTCCTCAACGGGACGTACGTCGCGCCGCTGGTCTTCCCGGTGCTCGGCGGCGCGTCGTGGAGCGACACCTGGGGCGCCTGCCGGTCGGGGTGCACGCGGCCGCACCTCGGCCAGGACCTGATGGCACCGAAGATGCGGCCGATCGTGTCGGCGTGTGACGGCGAGGTCGCGTCGATCCGGCGGGAGACCTCGGTCGGCGGCGGCAACCACCTCGCGGTGCGGTGCAGCGGCGCGGCGGACGGGTGGTCGGTCACCTACGTGCACGTCAACAACGACACCCCCGGCACCGACGACGGCCGGGGCACGGCGTCGTACGCGTTCATGCCGGGCCTCGACCGCGGTCGCCCGGTCTTCGCCGGTCAGCAGCTCGGCTGGGTCGGCGACTCGGGCAACGCCGAGTCCACCGCGCCGCACCTGCACTTCGAGCTGCGTCGCGGCCGGGACGGCTGGTCCTCGCCCGCCGTCAACGCCGCGCCGTCCCTGACCCGCGCCGTCCGGCGGACCGCGGCCCGCACGGCCGGGCCGCACGCCGACGGCACCCTCGTCTCGTCGGGCAGCACGGTCTACCTGCTCGACGACGGGCTCCGCCGCGCGATCACGTCGCGGACCCTGCTCGAGGCGCTCGGCTACCGGCTCGACCGCGTGGTCCGCGTGCAGCCGGCCGAGGTCTCCTGGTACCCCGCCGGCCCGCCGATGGTGCTCCGTGACGGCATGTACGCAGACCCGGCCGGCGTCCGTTGGCTGGTCGAGGACGGCGTGCGCCGGCCGGCAGCCGACCTGCTCGGCACGGCGCTCGACCTGGTCACCGGCACCGTGCGCCCGGTCGCCTCTGGAGTGCTGACCGCCCTGCCCGTAGGCCAGCCGGAGCCCGAACCCGACCCGTCGGAGAGCCCGTCGACGGATCCGTCGCTCGTCGACGGTCTGCCGATACCGGAGCTCAGCCCGCTACCGCTGTGGGCCGGCCAGCTGGTTCGCGAGGCGGGCGGTGCGGCGGTCTTCCTCATCGACGGCGACGAGCGTCGTTGGGTGCCGGACGGCGCGACGCTCGCGACGCACGGCTGGACCTGGACCGACATCTGGACCGTCCCGGCCGGGACGTTCGCGGAGGCCGACGAGACGGGCCGCTACCCCGCGGGGACGCAGCTGCTCTTCCGCGACGGCACGATCGTCGCGCCGGGCAACGGGCACCGCTACGCGATCGAGCACGGCCGTCGCCGCGACATCCCTCCGCTGGTCTGGACGCACTTCGGGCTGTCGAAGCTGCCCGTGCTGACCACGACCGAAGCGGCACTCCGCCGTACGCCGGCCGCCCCGCCGCTGCCTTAGGGAACGAGCTCGGTGTCCTCGGTCGTCTCCTCGATCTGCTTGCCGGCCCGGATGTAGTGCACCACCGGGGAGATGAGGGACAGCAGCACCATGAGGCCGGCGGCGGCCAGCGCGTACTTCTCGACGCCGGGCACGCTCTCCCCGACGAGGTAGCCGGCGTAGGGGACGATCGTGCCCCACGCGAGGCCGCCGAGGACGTTCCACATCAGGAACTTGCGGTAGTTCATCTCGGTGCAGCCGGCGATGAGCGGCGCGAAGGTCCGCACCATCGGGACGACGCGCGCGATGACGATCGTCGCGCTGCCGTAGCGGTCGTAGAAGTCGGTGGCCCGTTTCAGGTTGTGCTGGTTGAGCACACGGCCGTCGCGACGTTGGAGGAGCGGCCGCCCTGCGCGCTTGCCGATCAGGTAGCCGACCGAGTCGCCGAGGATGGCGAAGACGACGCAGCCGGCCATGAGCACGACGATGTTGGCCCGTCCGGACGCCGCCGCGACGCCGGCGGCGAAGAGCAGTGTGTCGCCCGGCAGGAAGAAGCCGATGAGCAGCCCGGACTCGATGAAGACGGCCGCCCAGACGACGGCGTAGAGGGCGAAACCGGCTGCGGAGTTGACGCCGAGGTCGAACCCGACTGCAAGAGGCACGTCGCAGACCGTATACGGCGCGACCGATTTGCCCTGTTCCCTGGCGCAGCGCCCTCTGCCAGGCTGGTGATCATGAGCGAGCGACTGGTGGTCATCGGAGGAGACGCCGCGGGCATGAGCGCGGCCTCGCAGGCCCGCAAGCGCCGGGGGCCGGACGACCTCGAGATCGTGGCCTTCGAGCGCGGCCACCACACGTCGTACTCGGCGTGCGGGATCCCGTACTGGGTCGGCGACGTGGTCACGGACCTCGAGAAGCTGATCACTCGCAGCCCGGAGACGTTCCGCGACGACTTCAACATCGACGCGAAGATCCGGCACGAGGTCGAGGAGATCGACCTGGTCGAGCGCACGGTTCGGGTGAAGGACCTGGACGGCGCGCGGACGAAGGTGGAGCCGTTCGACCAGCTCGTGATCGCGACGGGGACGACGCCGATCCGGCCCGACCTGCCCGGCAGCCGCGCCGAAGGGATATTCGGCGTCCAGACCATCGACGACGGCGTCGCGATCCGGAAGGCGCTCGCCTTCGGAGAGATCCGGCGTGCGGTCGTGGTGGGCGGTGGCTACATCGGCATCGAGATGGCTGAGGCGCTGCACCTGCGTGGCATCGAGGTGGCGATCGTCGACAAGGGCCCCCAGCCGATGTCGACGCTCGACCCCGACATGGGCGCGCTCGTGGGCGACGCGATCCGCGAGATGGGCATCGCCGTGCACACCGGCCAGAACGTCACCGGTTTCAACGCGCTGGGCAGCAAGGTGGCCGGCGTGGTCACGGACGAGATGACCCTGCCGGCCGACATCGTCATCCTGGGCCTGGGCACCCGGCCGAACACCGCGCTGGCCGAGGCGGCCGGCGTCGAGGTCGGCGTCACGCACGGCATCAAGACCGACCTCCGCATGCACACGTCCGTGCAAGGGGTGTGGGCCGCGGGCGACTGCGTCGAGACCTACCACCGCGTAGCCCGGCATCCGGTGGCCATCGCGCTGGGCACGCACGCCAACAAGCAGGGCCGGGTCGCGGGCATCAACATCGGCGGCGGCTACGCCACCTTCCCGGGCGTGGTCGGTACGGCGGTCAGCAAGGTCTGCTCGCTCGAGGTAGCGCGCACGGGTCTGACCGAGGCGCAGGCGACGCTGGCCGGCTACGAGCACGTCAGCGTCGTCGTCGAGTCGACGACCCGTGCCGGCTACTTCCCTGGTGCCACCCAGATGCGCACGAAGATCATCGCGGAGGCCGCGACCGGCCGCCTCCTGGGTGCGCAGATCGTCGGCCGCGAGGGCGCCGCGAAGCGCATCGACGTCCTGGCGACGGCGCTCTGGAACGAGATGGACGTCGACGAGGTGCTCAGCCTCGACCTGTCCTACGCGCCGCCGTTCGCACCCGTCTGGGATCCTGTGCTGATCGCCGCGCGCAAGGCGTGGGAGAAGGTCGAGGAGACATCCGGTCGATGGCGGTAACCGTCTGGTTCGACTACACGTGCGGCTACTCGTACCGGGTCTGGCAGTGGCTCAACGACGTGCAGGCGCGCAAGAGCGACCTGTTCGTCAACTGGGCGACGTTCTCGCTGAAGGAGAAGAACCGCGCCGCCGGCACGCCGTCGATCCTCACCGACCCGGCACTCGACAGCGTCTCGGTGCGCGCGCTCGCGCTGTCGCACGCCGCGCGCGCGGGCGACTTCCCGGCGTACCACCGGGCGGTCTTCGAGGCGATGCACGGGCCACAGCACCGCACGGTGACCGCGCTCGAGCTCAACGCGATGGCCGCGGACGCCGGCGTCGACGTGGTCGCCTTCGAGGCCGACATCCACCGGTGGCGTCTCGCCGTCGCGGCCGAGCACACCTTCGGCCACGACATCCTGCGCATCTTCGGTACGCCGACCCTCGTCCACGACTCGGGCCCGTCCTCGTTCGTCAAGCTCGCCGCGACGCCGGACCCGTCGCAGGCCGTCGAGCTCTGGAACGCCCTGCAGACGCTGTCCGTCTGCCACCCGGAACTCGTGGAGATCAAGAGCGCTGGGTAGAGTCGGGGGCACACCGATCGTCGCTGGAGGCGAACCCTCATGTCGCTGCGTCCACCGCTGTCCGAGCTCGGCCTGAACACCGGCAAGAAGGCCCGCCTGCACCGGATCCTGTACAAGCACGGCGTCGGCAACGGCACGGCGATCTTCCTGCCGTACGACCAGGGCCTCGAGCACGGCCCGCGCGACTTCTTCGCCAACCCGGCCTCCGGCGACCCGAAGTACATCGTCAAGCTCGCCGTCGAGGGCGGCTTCAACGGCATCGCGATCCAGATCGGCATCGCCGAGAAGTTCTACTGGGACTACGCCGGCGAGGTGCCGCTGGTCCTCAAGCTCAACGGCAAGACCGAGCTGCCCCCGGACGACGAGGCGTTCTCGCCGGTGCACGCCGAGGTCGAGGAGGCCGTGCGCCTGGGCGCCGACGCCGTCGGCTACACGATGTACGTCGGCTCGCCGGCGCAGGAGCGCGACTTCGAGCAGTACAAGCGGATCCGCGCCGACGCCGAGGCCTTCGGCATCCCGCTGATCGTGTGGGCGTACCCGCGCGGCTCGGCGGTCAACAAGGCCGGCGGCAAGGACTCGTTCTACGCGATCGACTACGCCGCCCGTACCGCCAGCGAGCTCGGTGCGGACATCATCAAGCTGAACTTCCCGGCCGTCGGCAAGACGGAGGGAGCCAAGAAGGAGTACGTCGGTCTCGACTACTCCGACCAGGACGCGGTCAACGCCGTTGTGCGCAGCGCCAACCGCTCGCCGGTGCTGCTCTCCGGCGGCGAGAAGGCCGGCGACGAGGACGTGTTCGAGAAGGCGCGCATGTCGCTGGAGGCGGGCGCCTGCGGCCTGATCTTCGGCCGCAACATCTGGCAGCGCGAGCACGACGAGTCGCTGCGCTTCGTAGACCGGCTCAAGGAGCTGCTCGCGAAGTACCCCAGCTAGTCGTCGACGTCCGTCCGAGCGAGAGGCACCGCACCGTGGCAGTCATCAAGACCATCGAGCTCGTGGGCGTGAGCCCCAAGGACTGGGCGGACGCCGCCAACCGCGCGCTCGCCGAGGCGGCCAAGACACTGCGCGGGATCGAGGGGATGGAGATCCTCGACCAGACCGCCGTGGTCCGCGACAACGTCATCAGCGAGTACCAGGCCACCTGCCGCATCCGCTTCCGCCTGGAAGACCGCTAAGAGCAAGAGCGCAGCCACGGGCAAAGAGCGGGACGCCTGGCAGTAGGCGCTGTTGCCCTTAGTTGCGCTCTTTGGTTCTGGCTTCAGGGGATCGCAATCGCGCGGATGGGCGGGAGCGCGGCGGCCCGCTGGCGCCAGGTGACACCGGTGTCGTTGCTCACGTAGACCCCGCCGTCCGGCGTACCGGCGACGACGAACTCGTCCCACGCGGCCAGGCAGTGGGTGTCGACGTTGCCGGCGAACCACTCGGGCAGCCCGCTGCGGCACGGGAGGAAGGACTCGCCGTCCAGCGGTCGCCGGTAGAGCGCGGACTGCGCGCCGCCCGGGCCGTCCGAGACGGACAGCACGATCGTGTCGCCGGCCACGGCGACCGCGCGGGCGTACGTCGCGTGCAGCCCGGCCGTGTCGATCTCCCAGGTGTCGCCGCGGTCGGTCGTGAGCGCGAGGCCGGCGGCGCACGCGGCGACGACGGTCTGCGCGTACTCCGGCACGGTGCTCACCTGGTGCACGTCCAGGTCGATGTCGAGGGTCTGCGCCCAGGTCCGTCCGCTGTCGGTGCTGCGCAGGATGCCGCCGACGTGTACGGCGACGTAGAGCGTGCCGTCGTCGTCGATGTCGATGGACCGGACGTCGGGTGGGGCACCCCAGGGCGTGTACCAGGCGTCCCGGCCCTCGATCACCTCGAAGGCCTCCATGCGCTTGCTGTCCTCGGCCTCGACCCGGTAGAGGTGCGCCCCGGCCGTGCCGAGCCACACGACGTCGTCGTCGAGCAGCAGCGTGCTGGGCTTCAGCGCGACGAGGTCGTCGAACTCCGCCGCGTCGGTGCCGTCGATGCTCCACAGCGAGCCGTCGGCCAGCAGCGCGACGCTGCCCTCGTCGGCGCCGACGACGTGGCGGACCGCGCCGTCGAGCACGCGGTGCTGGTCGCCGTTCGCCTCGATGAGGAACAGGCCGTCCTCGGTCCCCACGAGTACTTCCATGGGGAGGACCCTATGGGCTAGACCGTGCGGAGCGAGACCGGGAAGCCGGCGGCGGCGGCCTTGGCCAGGATGCCCTGCACGGTCGGGCCCTCGTCGGTGCAGACACCGATGCAGACCCGGCTCTCGATGCCGAGCGCCTTGCCGGTGGCCTGGTGGATGAGCGGTCCGCCCGAGTCGCCGTTGATGAGCGGTCCGACGACGTTCCAGATCTCCGCGTCGTCGTACGTGAAGACGGCCTGGCGCTTCTCGCGCGTCGGCTGGGTCATGTCGTAGCCGATGCCGTAGCCGGAGAGCTGGATCCAGTCGCCGAGGACCGCCTCGCCGGTCGTCGTGAAGCCGGTGGGGTACTGCGGGTAGCCCTTGACGGCGGGGGAGATGCGGCCGAGGTCGCCGGCGCGGACCTGGACGAGTGCGAAGTCCGCCGCCGTCGTGTCCGCGCTGCCGATGTAGGCGACGTCACCCCAGACCTCGCCGTCGAAGTCCTCGACGTCGTCGCCGACGGCGGTGACGCAGTGCGCCGCCGTGCCGATGAAGACCTTGCCGGCCTGCGGGCCGAGTCCGTCGTACACGAAGTTCATCGTGCAGCCGGCGCCGCCGCTGGCCATGAACGCGCCGGGCTGGAGCGTGCCGGCCGAGTGGCTCGGCAGCGTGGGCAGCACGGCGACGGTCAGCAGGGCAGCCACGATCGGCAGGGAGCGCAGGTGCTTCATGAAGTGGGCCTCCGCAGGCGCTGGGGCGGGAAGATCTCGCATGTCCAACGCCCCAGTAAGGATTTCGTCGCGGTCTGTCCACATTTTTCCGTCTGCGGGCCATGATCAGCGCATGACCCTGCAGGACAACCTGATGGGCGGTCCGCCGCCCACGCTGCTCCCCGCCGACGAGACCGGCGCCGACGACGCTCTCGGCTCGGGGACGGACGCCGCCGAGGTGGCCGCGGCCCACCCGGCGCACAGCGCCGCCTGGGCGGCCCTCGCCGATGAGGCGTTCGAGCGCGGCGCGGTGATCGAGTCCTACGCCTACGCACGGGTCGGGTACCACCGCGGGCTGGACGCCCTGCGCCGCAACGGGTGGAAGGGCTTCGGCCCCGTCCCGTGGATGCACGAGCCGAACCAGGGCTTCCTCCGCGCGCTCCACGCGCTCGGCCGTGCGGCGGCGGCGATCGGCGAGAAGGACGAGGCGGACCGCGTCGCGCTGTTCCTCCGCGAGTGCGACCCCGCCGCCGAGGACGCCCTGCGTCCCTGACGGCACAGCCGCCCTCAGGCCCTAGGGCTTGGGAGTACGCCGGCGCGCGGCCGCGCTGGCGATCCGTGCGGCCCCTGGCAGCGACCCGATCCGCGCGCTCGTCTCGTCCACCATCTTCATGATCCGGTCCGTCGACGCGGCGATGTTGGCCACGTGCGCCTGCATGTCGGTCAGCCGGCCGAGGACGTCCTCGATGTCCGGCGCGCCTGGTGCCTCCAGGGCGGCAGCCAGCTTGCGCAGGCCCGGCGCGAGCGCGCGCAGCGGCGCCTCGAACTCCTCGAGGAGGTCCTCCACGCGCACGGCCATGGCCTCGATGCGCTGCGCCGTCGTCTGCGCGGAGGCGATCGTCGTCGCCAGCGACTTCACGCTGCGGTTGAGGGACTTGATGGTGTCCGGCAGCGCCACGAGCGCCTGCGTCTGCGCCTCCAGCAGGTGCAGTACGTCGGACAGGCCCGGCATCGCCGGCAGTCCGGGAATCTTGGGCATGCGCGGAGGCTAGCGGATCGGGTAATCTCTCTCCGCAAGAGGCCTCGGCGCTTGCGTCGGGGCTTTTCGTCTGTCCAGGGAATGGTGAGAGATGCCGGCCGTCGTACTCGTCGGCGCCCAGTGGGGCGACGAGGGCAAGGGCAAGGCGACCGATCTGCTCGGTGACGCCGTCGACTACGTCGTCCGCTACCAGGGCGGCAACAACGCCGGCCACACCGTCGTCATCGGCGACGAGACCTACGCGTTGCACCTCGTCCCGAGCGGCGTGCTGTCGCCCGACGTCATCCCGGTCATCGCCAACGGCGTCGTGGTCGACCCGGGCGTGCTGCTCGAGGAGATGGCCTACCTCGAGGGCCGTGGCATCAGCTGCGACCGGCTGCTCATCTCGGCCAACGCCCACCTCGTCATGCCGCACCACCGCGCGCTCGACCGTGTGACCGAGCGCTACCTGGGCAAGGCGCGTATCGGCACGACCGGCCGCGGCATCGGGCCGTCGTACGGCGACAAGGTCGGCCGCATGGGCATCCGGGTCCAGGACCTCCAGGACCCGAAGATCCTGCGCGAGAAGCTCGACCTGGTCCTGCGCGAGAAGAACCAGGTCCTCACCAAGGTCTACAACCGCAAGGCCATCGAGGTGGACGCGGTCGTCGAGGAGTACCTCGGCTACGGGGAGCGGCTCGGCAAGCACATCGCCGACACCGGCCTCGCGCTGCACAGGGCGCTCGAGGAGGGCAAGGTCGTCCTGCTCGAGGTCGACCACGGCACGTACCCGTTCGTCACGTCGAGCAGCCCGACCGCCGGCGGTGCGTGCGCCGGCTCCGGCATCCCGCCGACGCGGATCACGCGCGTGGTCGGCATCCTCAAGGCGTACACCACCCGCGTGGGCTCGGGCCCGTTCCCCACCGAGCTCGACGACGACATGGGAGAGCGGCTGCGCAGCGTGGGCGGCGAGTTCGGCGTGACCACGGGCCGGGCGCGGCGGTGCGGCTGGTTCGACGCGGTCATCGCGCGCTACGCCTCGCGGGTCAACGGCCTCACCGACTTCTTCCTGACCAAGCTCGACGTGCTCTCCGGCCTGGAGCGCATCCCGGTCTGCGTCGCCTATCGCGTCGGCGACGCGACCTTCGACGAGATCCCCATGCACCAGAGCGACTTCCACAAGGCCGTCCCGGTCTACGAGGAGTTCGCCGGCTGGGACGAGGACATCACCGGGGCGCAGTCGATCGAGGACCTGCCGAAGAACGCGCAGGCCTACGTGAAGGCGCTCGAGGAGATGTCCGGCGCGCCGATCAGCGCCGTCGGCGTCGGACCCGGCCGCGACCAGACCATCAAGGTGCGCTCCCTCATCTAGAGTCGCGCTCCTCATGAAGGTCCTCGTCGTCGGGTCGGGAGCGCGCGAGCACGCGCTGTGCCTCGCCCTGTCGCAGGACCCCGCCGTCGCGCAGCTCTGGTGCGCCCCCGGCAACGCCGGTACGGCGGAGCTCGCGGAGCCGAGGGCCGTCGACGTGACCGACGTCGACGCGATCGCGGCGCTGGCCGAGGAGCTCGACACCGACCTGGTCGTGATCGGCCCGGAGGGTCCGCTCGTCGCAGGCGCCGCCGACCTGCTCCGCGAGCGCGGCCGGGCGGTCTTCGGTCCGAGCGCGGCCGCCGCGCGCCTCGAGGGGTCGAAGGCCTTCGCGAAGGAGGTCATGACCGCTGCCGGCGTCCCGACAGCGGCGGCGCAGGCGCACGACACCGCCGCGAGCGCACTGGAGCATCTGGCCGAGCAGCGCCCGCCGTACGTCGTGAAGTACGACGGGCTGGCTGCCGGCAAGGGCGTCACCGTCACCGACGACCTGGGCATGGCGCGGCGGGCGGTCAGCGAGGCCTTCGGCGGCGCGTTCGGCGCCGACCAGCCGAGCGTCGTCATCGAGGACCACCTGGCCGGGCCCGAGGTGTCGCTGTTCGCCATCACCGACGGCGTCACGGTGCTGCCGCTGCAACCCGCGCAGGACTTCAAGCGGATCGGCGACGGCGACACCGGTCCCAACACCGGCGGCATGGGCGCGTACTCCCCGCTGCCCTGGGCGCCAGACGGCCTGGTCGAGCAGGTGCTGGCCGAGGTGCTCCAGCCGACCGTCGACACGATGGCCGCCCGCGGCACCCCCTTCGCCGGGCTCCTGTACGCCGGGCTGGCGATGACGGCGGACGGCCCGCGGGTGATCGAGTTCAACGCGCGCTTCGGCGACCCGGAGACCCAGGTGGTGCTCGCCCGGCTGGCCACGCCGCTGGCCGACGTGCTGCTGCGGGCGGCTACCGGACGGCTGGCCGGAGCCACGCTGGAGTGGCGCCCCGAGACCGCGGTCACGGTGGTTCTCGCCGCCCCCGGCTACCCCGGCGCCGTGACCACCGGCGGCGCGATCGAGGGGCTGCCGGCCGCGGCCGCGGTGGCCGGGGTCCATGTCCTGCACGCCGGCACCCGGGCCGACGGCGGCCGGGTGCTGACCAGCGGCGGGCGGGTGCTGTCCGTCACGGCGACCGGCGCGGACCTGGCCGCGGCGCGCTCGTCGGCGTACGCGGCCGTCGCCGAGATCGGCTTCGACGGGATGCAGTTCCGGCGCGACATCGCGGAGCGCGCGGCGGCAGGGGAGGTCGCCGTCCCGTCGCATTAGCGACGGTCGGCGGTCTGCGAGAGGATGAGGTCGTCCCCCTGACCCGGCTCATCCGAGGAGTCCCCGCGTGGCTGACGAGGCCCCGAAGGTCGCGATCATCTACGGGTCGCCCAGCGACCACGACACGATGGCGCAGGCCGGCGCGATGCTCGAGCGCTTCGGCGTCCCGTACGACGAGTGCTCGATCTCCGCCCACCGCGCCCCGCGCACCCTGCTCGACTGGATGAGCGAGCTCGAGCCTCGCGGCATCGAGGTCGTCATCACCGGAGCCGGTATGAGCGCGGCGCTGCCCGGTGTCGTGGCCGCGCACACCGCGCTGCCGGTGATCGGCGTACCGCTGCGCGGCGGCGCCATCGACGGGCTGGACGCGCTGCTGGCCATCTCGCAGATGCCGCCGGGCGTCCCGGTCGCCTGCGTCGGCCTGGACAACGCGAAGAACGCCGCGGTGCTCGCGGTGCAGATCCTCGCGGTCGCCGACTCCGACCTGCGGGCGAAGATCTGGAAGTTCAAGGACGACTTCGAGCAGGCCGCCGCGGCAGCTCAGGCCTGAGGCACTCGTGATCGGTCGCTACACGCTGCCGGAGATGGGCCGGGTGTGGTCCGAGGCCCACAAGTACGAGCTCTGGTGCCAGGTCGAGACCCTCGTCCTCGAGGCGCACGCGGCGGCCGGCGTCGTCCCCGCCGACTGCGTCGCGCCGGTCAAGGCCGCGCCTCCTCCGACACCCGAGGCGGTCGACGAGATCGAGGCGGTCACCCAGCACGACGTCATCGCCTTCCTGTCGGCCTGGGCCGACAACACCGAGCCGCGCGAGGCGGCGGCGTACGTCCACTTCGGCATGACCAGCAGCGACCTGCTCGACACCGCACTGGCGTTGCAGCTGGTCGACGCGACCGACCTGCTGCTGGCGAAGGCCGACGCCCTCGTCGCCGCGCTGCGCGACCTCGGCCTGCGGCACCGCGACACGGTGAAGGTCGGCCGCACCCACGGCGTGCACGCGGAGCCGGACACCTTCGGTCACACCGTCGCCAACTTCGCGTTCGGCATGGCCCGTTCGCGCGACCGCCTGCGCCGCGCCCGCGCCGCCGTCGCGGTGGCCAAGATCTCCGGCGCGGTGGGCACGTACTCCAACATCGACCCCTCCGTCGAGAGCCACGTCGCCGAGCAGCTCGGGCTGGCGGCGGCCGACACCGCCACCCAGGTCGTGCTGCGCGACGGCATCAGCGAGTGGGTCGGTGCGCTCGCTCTCCTGGCGTCGGTCTGCGAGGCGATCGCGCTGGAGGTGCGGCACGGTCAGCGCACGGAGGTGCGCGAGCTGGAGGAGCCGTTCGGCTCCGGCCAGAAGGGCTCGTCGGCGATGCCGCACAAGCGCAACCCGATCATGTGCGAGCGGATCTGCGGCCTGGCCCGCGTCGTCCGCGCGCAGGTCGTCCCGGTGATGGAGGGCATCGCGCTCTGGCACGAGCGCGACATCAGCCACTCGTCGGTCGAACGGATCGCACTGCCGGACGCCGCCATCGGCACCGACTACCTGCTGCACCTCACCCTGCGGCTGGTCAACGGGCTCACCGTGGACGCCGAGCGGATGCGCGCCAACCTCGAGTCGACCGGCGGCCTGATCTACACGAGCGCGGTGCTGCTCGAGCTGGTCGAGGCCGGGCTGTCCCGCGAGGCGGCGTACGCCGTCACGCAGGCTGCCGCGATGGAGACCTGGTCCTCGGGCGTGCCGTTTCGCGAGACCCTGCGCAAGCACGCCGACGCCGACGCCCTCACCGACGACCGCCTCGACGAGATCTGCCGGCCCGAGCGCTACCTGGCTCGGATCAGCCCCGTCTTCGACCGCCTGGAGAAGCTCACATGATGTCGCTGCCCGGACTCACCCACCTGCACCAGGGCAAGGTGCGCGACCTGTACGCCGTCGGCGACGACATGCTACTGCTCGTCGCGAGCGACCGGATCTCGGCGTTCGACGTCGTCATCCCGACCGCGATCCCCGACAAGGGAGCGGTGCTGACCGGTCTGTCGCTGTGGTGGTTCGAGCAGCTCGCCGACGTCGCGCCGAACCACGTGATCGCGTCCCGGGTCGACGACTACCCGCCGGAGCTCAAGGAGCACGGCCAGGAGCTCCGCGGCCGGTCGATGCTCTGCCGCAAGCTGGACATGGTGATGGTCGAGTGCGTGGCGCGCGGCTACCTCACCGGCTCCGGCCTCAAGGACTACAACGCGACGGGTGTCGTGAGTGGCATCGAGCTGCCGCCGGGCCTTGTCGAGTCGTCGCAGCTGGCCGAGCCGATCTTCACGCCGACGACGAAGGCCCCGGTGGGCGAGCACGACATGCCGATGACCTTCGACGAGGTGGTCGCGGAGGTGGGTCCCGAGCTGGCCGAGGAGCTCCGGCGTACGACGCTGGCCGTCTACCAGCGTGGAGTCGAGGTCGCGGCGAAGGCCGGCATTCTCCTGGCCGACACGAAGGTCGAGCTCGGCCACGACAGCAACGGCGCCCTGACGCTGGGCGACGAGATCCTCACCCCGGACTCGTCGCGGTTCTGGCCGGCGGAGGGCTACCAGGCCGGCCGGGTGCAGCCGTCGTTCGACAAGCAGTACGTCCGCGACTGGCTGGCCGACAGCGGCTGGGACAAGAACCCGCCCGCGCCCGAGCTTCCCGCCGAAGTGGTCGAGCGCACGCGCGCGAAGTACGTCGAGGCCTACGAGCGGCTCACCGGCAGCTCCTTCGACGACTACCTGCGGAACGCCTGATGGCCCGAGTCGTCGTCGACGTCACGCTCAAGCCGGAGATCCTCGACCCGCAGGGCCAGGCGGTCGCCAACGCGCTGCCGTCGCTCGGCTTCACCGGCGTGCAGAGCGTGCGGGTCGGCAAGCACTTCGAGATCGAGCTGGACGGCGAGATGGACGAGCAGCGTCTCGCGGGCGTCCGCTCGATGGCCGAGACGCTGCTGGCCAACCCGGTCATCGAGGACTTCATCGTCAAGGTAGAAGCCTGATCGACACCCCGACCGTCGGGCAGGGCAGGCGCCCGGTCGCCCGGCGGCCCTGGCCGACGCTGCCGATCTGGTTCCGGGTCACGGCGGCCGTCGCCGTGGTCGCCTTCCTCGGCCTCTCGGCGTACGCCGTGTCGCTGATCCTCGACACCGAGGAGCAGCCGCTGTTCGCCCGTCGCACCCCGCCACTGGTGGGTGTGCAGTCGCACGACTCGGGCCGCGTGGTCCTGTCGCAGGAGGCGCCGGTGGCGGTCCCCTGCGGCGCGATCGTGGGGCTCAAGGTCGCCGGGGACAGCGTCGCCGGCCCGCTGCTGCGAGCGGCCGTCACCGACGGCGTGTGCAAGCGGCTGGCCGGGATCGACCCGGCCCTCGCGTCCCGCGTGAAGCTGGCCGCCGAGCGCGGTGTGGTCATCAGCTTCGGCATCTTCGAGCGCACCGGCGAGGACTCGGCGACCATCGCCGGTCAGCCCCCCCGGGTGGCGATCAACACCCGCTACGCCGGGGCGTTCAAGGGCTTCCTGCTGCCGGTCCTGGCGCACGAGCTCTGGCACGCCGGCTCGGTCGAGGTGACCGCGGAGGAGGAGCTCGGCGCGCGGAAGGCGGAGGCGGCCATGTGTGCCTTCGTCCCGAGCTCGACGGTCCACCGCGGCTGCACCGACGCCACCCCCACCCCCCCCGCAGGCGCCGCGGCCGCGCTGGCCCAGCGGCCCGCCGTCGGCGTCCGATACCCCACACCCGGTGTGGGGGGTGTTGCAGCCAACGGCTGAAACTCCCACCTCAACGGGCGCGATATCCTGGGGGCTCCGCCGAGCTCTTGGAGTTCTCTCTTGCCACCCCGCGTGGGCGTCGTCACGTTCCCCGGTTCGCTCGACGACGCCGACGCGCTGCGCGCTGCCCGGGTGGCCGGCGCGGAGCCGGTGGCGCTCTGGCACGCCGACCCCGACCTGCACGGCGTCGACGCGGTCGTCCTGCCCGGCGGCTTCTCGTACGGCGACTACCTGCGCTGCGGCGCGATCGCCCGGTTCTCCCCGGTGATGGACAAGGTCATCGCGTTCGCCCGCGACGGCGGTCCGGTGCTCGGCATCTGCAACGGCTTCCAGGTGCTCTGCGAGGCGCACCTGCTGCCGGGCGCGCTGCTGCGCAACGCCGGACGCCTCTTCACCTGCCTCGACCAGGGTCTGCGCGTCGAGAACGCCAAGACCGTGTGGACCTCGGCCTACGACGAGGGCCAGGAGATCGTCATCCCGGTCAAGAACGGCGAGGGCCGCTACTACGCCGACGAGGCGACGCTCGACGAGCTCGAGGCGACCGGTCGCGTCGCCTTCCGCTACGTCGGCGGCAACCCCAACGGCGCGCTGCGCGACATCGCCGGCGTCACCAACGAGGCCGGCAACGTCGTCGGCTTGATGCCCCACCCGGAGCACGCGATCGACGACCTGACCGGCCCCGGTACCGACGGCCTCGCGATGTTCGCCTCACTGTTGAGCACCCTGCTGGCCAGCGCGTGACCGAGCAGCCCTACGCCGAGCTCGGCCTGAAGGACGACGAGTACCAGAAGATCCTCGACATCCTCGGCCGGCGCCCGACGGACGAAGAGCTCGCGATGTACTCGATCATGTGGAGCGAGCACTGCTCCTACAAGAGCAGCAAGGTGCACCTGCGCCGGTTCGGCGACCTGGCCGCGAGCTCTCCCGAGGTGCTCGCCGGCATCGGGGAGAACGCCGGAGTCGTCGGCATCGGCGACGGCCTCGCGGTCACCTTCAAGGTGGAGAGCCACAACCACCCGAGCTTCGTGGAGCCGTACCAGGGCGCGGCGACCGGGGTCGGCGGCATCGTCCGCGACATCCTGGCGATGGGCGCACGTCCGGTGGCTGTCATGGACTCGCTGCGCTTCGGCGATGCGGCGCTGCCCGACACGCGCCGGCTGGTCGACGGCGTCGTCGCCGGAGTCGGCGGCTACGGCAACTGCCTCGGCCTGCCCAACATCGGCGGCGAGGTCGGCTTCGACCCGACGTACGCCGGCAACCCGCTGGTCAACGCGCTCTGCCTCGGCGTCCTGCCGGTCGCACGGCTGCATCTCGCGGCTGCCCACGGCGAGGGAAACGTCGTCGTGCTGATCGGCGCGAAGACCGGGCGGGACGGCATCGGCGGTGTCTCGGTGCTGGCCAGTGCGACGTTCGAGGAGGGCTCGCAGGCCAAGCGGCCGAGCGTCCAGGTCGGCGACCCGTTCACCGAGAAGGTGCTGATCGAGTGCTGCCTCGAGCTCTTCGACCGCAAGCTGGTCGTGGGCATCCAGGACCTCGGCGGCGCGGGCCTCACGTGCGCGACGAGCGAGACCGCGGCGAAGGCCGGCATGGGTATGCGCGTCGACCTCGACCTGGTCCCGCTGCGCGAGCCGTCGATGAGCGCGGCCGAGGTGCTGGCCAGCGAGTCGCAGGAGCGGATGCTCGCGATCGTCGCGCCGGCCGACCTCGACGAGGTGCTGGCCACCTGCCGCAAGTGGGGCGCGCTCGCCACCCCGATCGGCGTGGTGACCGAGCCGAACGGCCGGCTCGACATCCGCTGGCACGGCAGCACCGTCGTCGACGTACCGCCGGGCTCGCTCGCCGACGACGGGCCGGTGTACGAGCGCCCGATGCAGCGGCCGGCCGACCTCGACGCGCTCCAGGCCGACGACCCGTCCCGGCTGGCCCGCCCGCAGAGCGGCGACGAGCTGCGCGAGACGGTGCTGACGATGGTCGGCAGCGCGAACCTGGCCTCGCGCAAGTGGGTCACCGACCAGTACGACCGCTACGTCCAGGGCAAGACCGTCCTCGCCGCGCCCGAGGACGCCGGCGTCGTCCGGCTCGACGACGAGAGCCCGCGCGGCGTCGCGCTCTCCCTCGACGGCAACGGCCGCTTCGCGCGGCTCGACCCGTACGCCGGCGCGCAGCTCGCGCTGGCGGAGGCCGCCCGCAACGTCGCCGCGGTCGGCGCCCGGCCGGTGGCCGCCACCGACTGCCTCAACTTCGGCTCGCCGGAGAACCCCGAGGTGATGTGGCAGTTCGCGCAGGCCGTGCAAGGGCTCGCCGAGGCGTGCGTCGCGCTGGGCACCCCGGTGATCGGCGGCAACGTCAGCTTCTACAACCAGACCGGTGACGTGGCGATCAACCCGACGCCGGTCGTCGGCGTGCTGGGTGTGATGGACGACGTCACCCGGCGTACGCCGGTCGCGTTCAGCGCGCCGGACGACGTGCTGCTGCTTCTCGGCGACACGCGCGACGAGCTGGGCGGCTCGGAGTGGGCCTGGGTCGTGCACCGCCATCTCGGCGGCCGGCCGCCGGCCCTCGCCCTCCGGGCCGAGAAGTCCCTCGGCCGGGTTCTCGTGGCGGCGGGCCAGGCCGGGCTCCTCCGCGCCGCGCACGACCTGTCGGACGGTGGCCTCGCCCAGGCGCTGGTCGAGTCGGCGCTGCGCGGCCGGCCGGGCGTTCGGGTCGCGCTCGCCGGCGACGCGTTCGTCGAGCTGTTCAGCGAGTCGGCCAGCCGCGCGGTCGTCGCGGTCTCGCCCGACCACGACGAGACGGTCCGCGCACTGGCCGCGGAGCACGGCGTACCGGTGACCCGGCTCGGTACGACGGGCGGCTCCGCGTTCGCGGTGGACGGTGCGTTCTCCATCCCGCTCGACGAGCTCGAGACGGCCTGGGAGGGCACGCTCCCGCGCCTGTTCGGCTAGCCGGTGCCGCCACGTCGCTGGGACGCGACCGACGTCGGCAACGCCGCGCTGGCGCAGTTCGACCTGCTGGCCGCGTGGGCGGAGGGCGCCGACCTGACCCGGCCCACGCGGCTGGGCGACTGGACCGTCGCCGAGCTGGTCGCGCACTGCGCCAACAACATCCGGGCCGTCCATCGCTACCTCGTCCGGCCGGGCGGTACGCCGACGCTCACCGTCCTCGACTACCTCGGCGCCATGCGCGACGTCGCGCCGGCCGTCGCCCAGCGCGCCCACGAGCAGGCGATCTCCGGTCATGCCTCCATCGCCGAGGAGACGGCTACCGCGCGGGCCGCCCTCGCCGCCATGACGGCGGAGGAGATCGCCGCGCGCACGGTCGACGCGCGGCTCGGCACCCTCCCCCTTTCCGACTTCCTCGTGACCCGGTGTGTCGAGGGCGTCGTCCACGGCCTCGACCTGCTCGCGGCCCTGGACCGGCCACCGGCGGCCGACCCGGCGGCCCTCAAGATCGTCACCCGCGCCCTGGCCGACCTGCTGGTGACCACGGCGCCGGGGAAGGCGGTCGAGGTCCGCGTGCCCGGCCCGGCCGGCGTGGCGGTCCAGTGCGGTGACGGGCCACGCCACACTCGCGGGACTCCCGGCAACGTCGTGGAGACCGACCCGGTCACCTTCGTCGAGCTCTGCTCGGGCCGGGTCACGTGGGCGGACGCCGGCAGCCGGCTCGACGCGAGCGGCAACCGGGCCGACCTTTCGCCGTACCTGCCGCTCCTCCGTTAGTAGCCCTGTACGATGACGTGCAACTTCCACCCCGCCCGCCAGTTCGCGAGGAGAGAGCCCGTGCCCCTTGGGGACGGACCGAAGGATGCCTGCGGTGTATTCGGGGTGTGGGCCCCTGGCGAGGACGTAGCCAAGCTCACCTACTACGGCCTCTATGCCCTCCAGCACCGCGGTCAGGAGGCGGCCGGCATCGCCGTCTCGGACGGCCGCAACGTCATCGTGCACAAGGACCTCGGGTTGGTGTCGCAGGTCTTCGACGAGGCCTCGCTGAGCTCGCTGCCCGGGCACCTCGCGATCGGCCACACGCGCTACTCCACGACCGGGGCGTGCACCTACGAGAACGCGCAGCCGTCGTTCCGCGGATCCCGCGACCGCGGCAGCATCGCCCTCGGCCACAACGGCAACCTGACCAACACCGCGCAGCTGGCAAAGCAAGTGATCAGTAGCAGTACAGACGGGTCGATGGGGGCCACCACCGACTCCGACCTGATCACCCAGATGCTCTTCGACCGCACCGACGTGTCGCTGCACCAGGCGGCGATCGAGGTGCTGCCGATGCTCACCGGCGCGTTCTCGCTCGTCTTCATGGACGAGACGACGGTGTACGCCGCCCGCGACCGGCACGGCGTACGCCCGCTCGTGCTCGGCAAGCTCGAGCGCGGCTGGGTCGTCGCGAGCGAGACGGCGGCGCTCGACATCGTGGGCGCGAGCTTCGTCCGCGACATCGAGCCGGGCGAGGTGCTCTCGATCGACGAGCACGGGCCGCTCGGCGCGAAGTTCGCCGACCCCGAGCCCAAGGGCTGCCTCTTCGAGTACGTCTACCTGGCCCGCCCGGACACGACGATCAGCGGCCGCGGCGTGCACGCGACGCGCGTCGAGGTCGGTCGGCAGCTGGCGCGTGAGGCGCCGGCCGATGCCGACCTGGTCATCCCCGTGCCCGAGTCCGGCGGCCCGGCCGCGATCGGCTTCGCCGAGGAGTCCGGCATCCCGTACGGCGAGGGGCTGGTCAAGAACCGCTACGTCGGCCGCACCTTCATCCAGCCGTCGCAGACCATCCGCCAGCTCGGCATCCGGCTCAAGCTCAACCCGGTCCGCGAGGTGCTGCGCGGCAAGCGGCTCGTCGTCGTCGACGACTCGATCGTCCGCGGCAACACCCAGCGGGCGCTCGTGCGGATGCTGCGCGAGGCCGGTGCCGCCGAGGTGCACGTGCGTATCGCTTCGCCGCCGGTGAAGTGGCCGTGCTTCTACGGCATCGACTTCGCGACCAAGGCCGAGCTGATCGCGGGCAACATCGAGGTCGAGGAGATCCGCGAGTCCATCAACGCCGACTCACTGAGCTACGTCTCGCTCGAGGGCCTGATCGAGGCGACCACGTTGCCCGAGCAGAACTTCTGCCGCGCCTGCTTCGACGGTGACTACCCGATCGCGCTGCCGGCCGCGGACGTCATGGGCCACAAGAATCTGCTCGAGGGCATCGAGATGAACGTGCTCGGGAGCCCGGACCCCGGTCCCGACCCGGTCCTGCCCGGCCTGGGCGCCGAGGACGCGCTGACTCGCCCGTGACCCGCGCAAGCGCCGGAGGCGGCGCGAACGATGCTGCCGGCGCGACGTACGCCGCCGCGGGTGTCGACATCGAGGCCGGCGAGGCCGCCGTCGAGCGCATGCGCGACACGGTCAAGCGGGCGACGCGACCTGAGGTGCTCGGCGACCTCGGCGGTTTCGCGGGACTCTTCGAGCTCGACCTGAGCAAGTACAAGCGCCCGCTCCTCGCCAGCTCCACCGACGGTGTCGGCACGAAGCTGGTGGTCGCCGCCCAGATGGACCGCCACGACACCGTCGGCATCGACCTGGTCGCGATGGTGGTCGACGACCTCGTCGTCTGCGGTGCTGAGCCGCTGTTCCTGCTCGACTACATCGCCTGCGCCAAGGTGGTGCCGGAGCGGATCGAGTCGATCGTCTCCGGCATCGTCGAAGGCTGCGTGCAGGCCGGGTGCGCGCTGGTCGGGGGCGAGACGGCCGAGCACCCCGGCACGATGGACCACGACGCGTACGACCTCGCCGCGACCGGCGTCGGCATCGTCGAGGCGGACAACGTTCTGGGGGCCGATCGGGTCCGCGCCGGCGACGTGGTCATCGCCATGCAGTCCTCGGGTCTGCACAGCAACGGCTTCGCGCTGGCGCGCCACGTGCTGCTCAATGTCGGGCGGCTGCGGCTCGAGGCCGAGCTCGACGAGCTGCCCGGCGGCACGCTCGGCGACGTGTTGCTGACGCCGACCCGCATCTACGCGCGCACCTGCCTGGCGCTGATCGAGGACGCCGACGTGCATGCCTTCGCGCACATCACCGGTGGCGGCCTCGCGGCCAACCTCGCCCGGGTCATCCCCGAGGGAATGGCTGCGGTGCTCGATCGCCAGACGTGGGTCGTGCCGCCGGTCTTCCATCTCATCGCGGACCGCGGACGGGTCGACCAGGCCGAGATGGAGCGCACGTTCAACATGGGGGTGGGGATGATCGCCATCGTGGGGGCGGAGGACGGGGACCGCGCGCTCGCCGTACTGCAGCGCCACGGGGTCCACGCCTGGGTCGCCGGTGAGGTCGTCGCGGACGACGACACCACCCGGCTGGTCGGCGAGCACCCCGCCTGACATGCGCGCGTCGCACCGACCCCGGATCGCCGTCGCCGGCCTGACGCTCGGCCTGGTCCTCGCCGCCTGTTCGGGTGACAGCGGAGAGACGCTCGGCCCGACCGAGTCGCCGGAGCCCACCCTCACGGCGACGCCGACCGCCACCGTCTCGGCGAGCGCGACAGCCACCGCCACGTCGTCCGTGAAGCCGTCGGTGACGGCCAGCACGCCGGGCAAGGCCGTGGGCACACCGATCACCGCGCAGGGGTCGAGCTTCCAGCGGACGACTTCCGGCGGCGCCATCACGATCAGCAGCGGGTCCAGCTGCGAGGAGCTCTATCCCGAGCTGCTCGACGTGTCCTGCGACGAGGTGCGCCTGCACGGCGGGAGCGTGCTCTGGGTCGCCGGCACCGAGGCGGCCGGCACCGGGCGCCAGTGGGTGCTGCGGTTGCACACCTTCGACGAGGCGGCGGGGGGCTACCACCTGGCCTACACCGCGCAGCAGGCCGACGGCGGACTCGGCTTCACGGTCCGTGGGGCGAAGCTGATCGGCTTCGGCGTCGACAGCCTCGTGGCGATCACCCGCCTGCAGGGCAACCCGGAGTACCGCGCGTACGACGTGTTCACGTGGCGCAAGGGCGGCCCCCTGGTGCTGCGCGCTCACCGCGGCGCTCTCCGGCTCGGCCGCATCGCGCTGCCCGGCGGGACCATCGAGGAGTACGCCGCCGCCGTACGCCCGGGCGAGCAGCCGTGCTGCCCGTCGCGGTTCGTGCACAACCGGCTGCAGTGGGACGGGCGTCAGTTCCTGGGCGCCAGCCTGGGCGACGTCCCGGCGAAGGACGCGCCGCCCGGCTAGCGGGGCTAGCCGGAAGGACAGAGTGGGCTAACCGACCTCGTCCTCGACGTCGTCGTCGTCCTCGAGGTCGTCGTCGTCCTCGGCCGCGACCGGAGCGGGTGGCGCGTCGCCCGCGGCGAGCTCCGCGCGCAGGCGGTCCAGGTCGGTGCCGACCGGCGGCGAGTACTTGAGCTCGCGCGCGATCTTGGTCTGCTTGGCCTTGGCCCGGCCGCGCCCCATGGCTCGACCTCCCGAATTCGAAGAAACCACCCGATGCCGGACCGCGCCAGGTCGCGGTCGGCTTACCTGCACGGTACAGGCAGCCGGGCGCCCTGAGCATCCCGCCAAGGAGGGAAACGCCCTCCGCGGGGCGAAGTGTTCCGCTCCCAGCACAGCTCTCCCAGATCAGGAGTACCCCATGCGTGCACGTCTCGTAGTTTGCCTTGCCATGGCGGGAGCCCTCGTGGCGATGGGGACGGCCGGCCACGCCGCCACCCCAGTCCTCGACGGCAAGAAGCTCAAGAAGATCGAGTTCAAGGGGAACGGAGCCATGGGCTCCAACGACACCGACCTCCTCCTCTCGGACACCGAGACCCGGATGAAGTGCAAGCCCCCGCGCTGCATCCGCCAGGACTTCGTCTTCAAGCCGGCCAAGGGCATCAAGGGCGGCGCGCTGTTCCGCATCAAGTGGCCTTCCTCGCCGGCCAACGACATGGACCTCTTCGTCACCGACTCCGCGGGCACGAACCTCGGCTCCTGCGGTGGCAGCACGGGCGACCGCGAGTGGGTCTACATCGCCGAAGGCGTCCTCAAGACCGGCAAGACCTACACCGCCATCGCCGACTTCTACCGCTCGGTGCCGAGCAACAGCGTCACCGGCACGATCGAGTTCCCGGCGAAGGCGCCGGCCGCCGGCCCGGTGCCCAACACGCCGCTCCCGCTCTTCGAGATCGGGCTCGACGACATCCTGCTCTACAACTGCACGACCTAGCCGCGACGGGAGGAGGGATCGGCGTCTCCTGGCGCGAACCCTGTTCCCCGACCCTCCTCTCGGATCTGGAGCTTTGATGCGTTCACGTCTTGCCGTCGGTCTCGCCGCGGCAGTCACTCTCGTCGCGATGGGCACGGCCGGCCACGCTGCCGCTCCCACACTCGACGGCAAGAAGACCAAGAAGATCGAGTTCAAGGGCTCGGCCGGCATGAAGACCAATGACACCTGGTTCTTCACCGGAGCTCCGGACACCTACAAGTGCAAGGCACCCGCGGACTGCATTCGTCAGGAGTTCAAGTACAAGCCGGCCAAGGGCATCTCTGGTGACGTCCTCGTGAAGATGGCGTTCACCGGCACAGGGACTGACCACGACCTGTACGTGTACGACAGTGCCGGCAAGCAGATCGGCGCCTGTGGCAACGCCTACGGGACTGGCGAGTTCGTCGGGCTCAAGGGCACGGATCTCAAGTCGGGGCAGACATACACCGTCGTCGTGAACTTCTACCGGTCCCTGCCGAGCTCGAACATCACAGGGTCGATCGAGTTCCCGGCGAAGATCCCTGCGCGCGGTCCCAACGGTGCGTTCGCGCCGGTCGAGGACGAGGTCTACGGCGGCCACCTGGTCACCTGCGGCTAGACACCCAGCACATCGTGGGGCGGAAAATCGGGCGCGGGGGCGGGGTTTCCCGCCCCACGCCATGTCCGGCTGTGCCGTCTAGCGGCGGATGAGGATGCCGCGCAGGCGACCGACGTCGCGCATGCGCCGTTCGGCCAGCCGGTCGGCGGCCACGACGGGTGGCACGCCTTCCTCGTCGGCGAGCGCGAAGACCCGCCGCGTCGTGTCGAAGATCTTCGCGGCCATCGCCCGGGCGCGCGGCTCGTGGAAGCCCTCGATCTCGTCGGCGACCTGAATCAGCCCGCCGGCGTTGACGACGTAGTCGGGCGCGTAGAGGACGCCGTTGTCGGCCAGCACCTTCTCGATGCCCGGGTGGTCGAGCTGGTTGTTGGCGCCCCCGCAGACGATGCGGGCCTTGAGCACCTGGACCGTCGCGTCGTCGAGCGCGCCGCCCATCGCGCACGGCGAGAAGACGTCGAGATCGGCGCCCACCAGCTCTCCCACGGGTACGACGTCGATCTCCGGGTGCTCGGCCCGGGCGCGGGCGATCGCGTCCTCGCTCACGTCCTCCACGGCGACCGTGGCGCCGTCCTCGAGCAGGTGGGTCACCAGGTGGTGGCCGACCTTGCCCACGCCGGACACACCGACCCGACGGCCGCGCAGGGTCGGCTCGCCCCACAGCTCCTCGGCTGCCGCGCGCATGCCCTGGAACACGCCGTACGCCGTGAGTACCGAGCTGTCGCCGGCGCCGCCGTGCTCGGGGGAGCGGCCGGTGACGAAGTCGCACTCGCGGGCGATGACGTCCATGTCGGCGACGTAGGTGCCGACGTCGGCGGCGGTGAGGTAGCGGCCCCCCAGGCTCTGGACGAACCGGCCGAACGCGCGCAGCAGCGGCTCGGTCTTGGCGGTCGCCGGGTCGCCGATGATGACGGCCTTCCCGCCACCGAGGTCGAGGCCGGCGCAGGCGGCCTTGTAGGCCATCGCCTTGGACAGGTCCAGCACGTCCTCGAGCGCGGCGTCCTCGTCGGCGTACGGGTAGAAGCGGGTGCCGCCGAGGGCGGGGCCGAGGGCCGTGGAGTAGATCGCGATGATCGCGCGCAGCCCGGACTCAGGGTCCTGGCAGAAGACCACCTGCTCGTGCGCCGTGCCGCGGAAGACCGTCATGGTGAGCCCAGCGTATGCCGTCTAGAGCTTCGCCCAGACCGGAACGAGGCACGCGCCGCCGAACGTCTCGGACGGCATCAGGAACTTGATGCCGGTGCCCGCCCCGAGCCAGCTCGCCCGGATCGGCGCCACGACCGTCGGTGCGTGGGCGGCCGGGTCGCTGAGCTTGAGCACGTCGATGCCGCGGGCCACGTCTGAGGTGTAGATGATCGAGTCCGTGACCCAGTTCGCCGCCCAGGTCACGGCGTTGGGCGGCAGCCAGTAGGCCACCTGGCGGATCTCGCGCGGTAGCCGTACGTCGAGGATGCGCAGGCCCTGCTCGTACCAGCCGTTGGCGACCAGGCCGTTGCGCTCGGTGAACCAGTGCGAGGAGCAGTTCGCCGTCACGGGCGCCTTGCTGCCCTCGAGCAGCGGCACGCCCCCGAGCTCGGTCTTCCACTGGTTGAGCAGGGTCACGGCGCGGCCCTTGGTGTAGTCGCGCGCATCCCAGGTGGCCATCTTGCCCTGGCCGTTGCAGCCCCCCGGTGGCGTCTGCGTGTCGTCGATGTAGTCCTCCTCGGTGGTGATGAGGAGCTCACCGGGGAGCGTCGCGCGGACCTTGTGGTTCTTCGCGGTGCGCGGCGTGTACTTCGCGGCCTCGGGCCGCTGCGAGTTGTGCAGGATGAAGTCGTTGACCGCCGGGTCGTGCGCGGTCGTGCCCGTGGTGGACAGCAGTTTCGGGTGCGCGGGGTCCTTCACGTCGTACGCCGCCGCGCCGCCGGAACCCGTGACCCAGACGCGGCCCTGAGCGTCACGCTCCACGTCATGCGTGACGCCGGCCGCGAAGCGCGCGTTCGGGTGCGCCGCGGGAGTCCGGAACGCGCTGACCAGGAGCGGGTGCGCGGGGTCCTTCAGGTTGATCACCCAGACGCGGGTACCGCCGGTCAGCCAGACCCACTCGCAGCCGTCCTTCACGCAGTTCGCGATGTGGCCGGGCCCACGCTCGGTGCCGAGAAGCGCACCGATGGGGAGCACCGCGGCGAGGTGCGGCGCGGCCGGATCCTGGACGTCGATGACGTAGAGGACTGCGCCCTTCTCGGCCTGACCGCGGTCGTTGGTGATCAGGACGACCTTGCCGTCGCTGTCGACGTCCTCGTTCTCGAAGTGCGGCAGCGGCAGCTCGCCGACCGGGGTCGGCGCCTCCGGGGTGCTGATGTCGAGAATGGTCAGCCCTGACCAGCCGGTGACGTACGCCTTCGTCCCGACGATGCGCATGCCGGCGAAGCTGCCGGGCAGTGTGGTCAGCAGGCTGATGTTGTCGGACGAGATGGGGCCGGCGTCCGGCGCCAACGTCGTGCCGACCCGAGCGGCCGTCTCGCGCGCGAGGCCCAGCGCGTCGAGCGGCACCGGGCGGGCCTGCCCCGCGACGGGGGTCAGCAAGCCGAGGGAGGCCGCGGCGACCAGGACGGGTCGGGCGAAGCGCGACATGAGTCACTCCTGTGTCTGGGTAGTTGCGGAGATTCGCGCTGCCTCCGGGCATCCCTGCCCGGACGGTGGCAGGATCGACGCCGTGCCGGACTACTCGTCGCACCTTCGGGTCTACGAGCCGATCACGTCCTTCCCCGCGGCCGAGCGCCGGCGCTGGGAGGTCTACCTCGCCGCCGGGATCGTGCCCGACCGGCTCGGTGGCCTGCGCGCGCAGCATCGGGCCGCGGTGGTCGCCGCGATCGGCCTGCCGCCGGCCTCGAACGTCGAGCACGCCTTCGTCCACCGGGTGAGCGGTCTCACATATGTCTGCCCGTGGCGGATCCAGCTGCGGTCGTGGCAGGCGATCGGCGAGTTCCGTTCGTCGCTGCCGGAGGAGATCGCCGACGCGTTCATCCCCCGGGCGACCGCGGAGATCGCCGAGCGCGAGCTGACCCGGCTGCGGGCGAGCTCCCCGGACATCAAGAGCCACATCCAGAGCGTCACCTGGCAGGTGCCGCTCCGCTGGTTCCTGGCCTTCGAGGGCGAGGAACGCCGGCTCAGCCTCGGCCCGGACCGCGGCATGACGTACCTGACCACCATGGCCAACGCCCGGCGGCGGGTGGCCCGCTCGCTGGCGACGCTCCGCCGTACCGTCGAGGACTCCTCGATGATCGACGACGTCGAGGAGCTCGGCCGCTGGCTCGAGGACTACCACCCGCGCTCGCTGGTCGAGCTCGACTACGGCGACCTGGTCCAGCTGTTCGAGGACGCGGAGCTGGAATCCGACGAATCCGCCGCAGATGTCGCCCACGCGGTGGCCTGTCTGGCCGCCGGGGAGCCGGACGACGCGCTCGAGGCCTACCAGCGCGTGAGCGTGCGCTGGGGCGCCGTGCGTGCGGTAGAGGTCGCCAACTAGCGCCTCGGCACAGACGGACATATCACCCGGACTAGTCCTATTTGCCCAGGGAAAGATCGCCCCTGCGGGCCATTTCGGGCAACGCGGGCAGAGCGCACGATCTCCCTCGAGCGCCTGCTCACCCGAGAAAGGACCCTCAGATGAGCCGCACCCCGGACACCGAGCCGCTGCTGACCCCGGCGGAGGTGGCCACCATGTTCCGTGTCGACCCCAAGACGGTCACCCGTTGGGCGAAGTCGGGCAAGCTGACCTCCATCCGCACGCTGGGCGGCCACCGCCGCTACCGCGAGGCCGAGGTACGCCAGCTGCTCGCCGGCATCCCGACGCAGCGCGCCGACTAGCACCACCTGGCGCCCCATAGACACGGGCCCCGGTCGCCGACCCCAAGCGGCGACCGGGGCCCGCGCCATGCCCGCGTTTGTGGCAGGTTGCCCGCCGTGGCGTTCGACAACCTGGCGCAGCTGCTCGACCCGACCTGTGCCGTGGCGCCGGACCGGGTCGCACTCGTCCTCGACGGTGTGCCGACGACGTACGCCGAGCTGAGCGCGCTGGCGGTCGCCCGAGCCGCCGAGCTGCCGCCGGGGCAGCGGGTGGTCGCCGCGGCGGACTCCGGGCCCGACCTGATGACGACGCTGCTGGGCGCGGCCCACGCGGGCGGGTCGACTGCTCTGGTGAACCCGCGGTTCACCGCGGCCGAGCGCGCGGCGATCGACGAGTCGCTGGCCGCCGCGCCGCGTGCCGCCGACGAGGCGGTCGTGCTCTTCACGTCGGGAACCACGGGTCGGCCGAAGCCGGTGCCACACAGCCAGGCGGCGCTGACCGGGCGGATCGGCGGGTTCGCCGTACCGGCGGTGCCGGAGCCGCAGGTGCGGCTGCTCTGCGTCCCGATGTTCCACGTCGGCGGGCTGCTCGGCCTGTTCGTCAGCCTGTACGCCGGCCACGCGACCGTCGTCCAGCAGCGCTTCGACGCCGGCGAGTGGCTGCGGCTGGCGGAGCGGCACCGCGTGCAGGTGACCTTCCTCGTGCCGACCATGCTGGCCCGGCTGCTCGACCACCCGGACTTCGGGGCGACCGACCTGTCGGCGCTGGAGTCGGTCACCTACGGCGCCGCGCCGATGCCGCCGGACCTCATGGACCGCGCGCTGGAGGCGCTGCCGCACGTCGCCTTCACCAACACGTTCGGGCAGACCGAGACGCTCGGCGGCATCTCCTTCCTCACCGCGGACGACCACCGCGACCCGAGGCGGCGCGGGTCGTGCGGGCAGCTGCTGCCGACCGTCGTCGCGCGCTACGTCGGACCCGACGGGGAGGATGCGCCGGCCGACCAGCCCGGCGAGCTCTGGATCGGCCAGCCCGACGGATCGTGGCTGCGCACCGGCGACCTCGTGCGCCGGGACGACGACGGCTACCTCTACGTCGTCGGCCGCGTGGCCGAGCTCGTGAACCGCGGCGGCGAGAAGTTCTCGCCGCTCGAGGTGGAGACGGTGCTGCGCGAGCACCCGGCGGTGCGTGACGCTGCGGTCGGCGCGCTGCCGCACGCGGATCTCGGCCAGGTCGCGGGTGCTGTCGTGGTCGGCGACGTCGACGACGCCGAGCTGCGTGCCTGGTGCCGGAGCCGGCTGTCGGCGTACAAGGTGCCGGACCGGTTCGTCTTCACCGACGGCGTACCGGTCACGGAGCTGGGGAAGGTCGACCGCCGCGCGGTGGTCGCGCTGCTCACCGAGGGGGAGTGACGTGCTCTACGTCCACGAGGTGCACGAGGTGCGCGGCACGGAGGAGGACCGCTTCGAGGAGGTCTACCGCGACGAGCTCATGCCGCTGCTCGGGGAGACCGACGACGCGCGCCTGCTCTGGTTCTGCCGGCACGTGCACGGGACGGCGGAGGCCTACCAGCTGCTCACCGTGACTGCGGTCCGTGACGGCGCCGCGTGGCAGCGGCTGGCCGAGCGCGTGCAGACCGGCGACCTGCGGACGCTGCACGCGCGGCTGGACGAGATGCGCCATGCGGTGACGCAGAAGACGCTGCTCCCGGTGCCGTGGTCACCGTTGCAGGAGGTCGATTTCGCCACGGTGCCGACGACGCCGTTGGAGCACGAGCTGTCGCTGTTCATGGAGGACACCGGCTGGCCGCACGCACCGGTCGACGACTACATCCGGTTCTGGGACGAGGGCTACTACCAGATGATGCAGGCGCGGCCCGCGGACACCCGGCTGCTCGACATCCAGGTCGTGTGGCAGCCGGCCTTCGGCGCCGGTCGGCGCAAGGAGGCGATCCTCTGGCAGAAGATCGTCGACAACTCCCGCCTGCTGGAGCTGCTGACCACCGAGACCCCGCCGGAGCGCAAGGGTCCGGGATCGTTCATGGCGACCGCGCTGACCTACCGCGACCAGTGGCGCAGCAAGCTGCTCCGTACGACGGCCTGGTCGCCGCGCTGGTGACCCGCGCCTACCAGGGCGCGTCGGACAGGCCCTCGTCGAGCTTGCCGCCCGCGCGGCATTCGGTGGTCCGGTAGCCGCTCGGCATCTCGGGATAGATCAGCCGCCAGTAGATCCGCGCGACCTCCTTCGCGTGCGCGTCGTCCGCGCCGAGCAGCCGCGCGGTGTACGCGTTCCGCTGGACCGCGGCGCACTCGGTCTGCGCCTCGTTGAGGATGCCGCGCATGTGCATGGCTTCATGGGTCAGCACGTGGATGGCGGCGACCTGCGCGCGCGACGGGTTCCGCTTGTCCGACTTCAGGTAGCTGTTCAGGTCGGCGCACTGGTCGCGCTTGATCAGTGTGCTCGGCTCCGCCTGGCCGTCTGCGGTGAACTTCACGTACCCGGCCTCGGCCCCGGCGTCGACGAACGCCTCGCCGAAGCTCTGGCAGTGCACCTCGACCTCGCGGCCGGCGAGCACCGAGGCGACCGTGGCCAGCTTCGCCTCCTGGCGCCCGCGCAGGTAGCCCGGGAGCGCGAGGAGGAGCCCCAGGACGGTGAGCACTGAGACGGCGACGTAGGGGAACTTGTGCGCGCGGCCGAGCGCGTCGACGCGCCGGGGGTACCAGCGCGCGATGACGGCCAACGCAGCGCAGAGGCACACGATGGAGAGCAGGGTCAGCACGTCCGCCCCCGAAATTCTTTGAACCCAGGTAACCGGTTTCGACTCTAGGGTGACGAGGACCGGTTCGGGGGAGGCCGTCGTGGATGCGGGCGTCGTCGTCGCCGCGACCGACCGCGTGTCGCGCGCCGAGGCGCAGCGTGCCTTCTGCGAGGTCGAGTACGCCGCGCTGGCCCGCTACTGCTACCGGCTCACCGGGAACGTCGAGGACGCGCGCGACGTGGCGCAGGAGGCGATCGTGCGACTGTTCGGCCGCTGGACCGCCGTACGCGAACCGCGGGCCTACGCCTACCTGGTCGCGACGAACCTGGTCCGTCACTCCTGGCGTCGCCGCCGGGACGAGCGGCTGGCGCTCGAGCAGCTGCCCAAGCCGCAGAACCTCGCGCCACCCGACTCCGGGGTCTGGGACGCGGTCGACCGGCTGCCCCGGAAGTGGCGCGACGTCGTCGTCTTGCACTACTACGCCGACCTGCCGGTCACCGAGGTGGCCCGTCAGCTCGGCCAGCCGGAAGGCACTGTGAAGCGGCGGCTCAGCGAGGCCCGGACGCTGCTGGCCCCCGCGCTGCGGGAGGAGACGCCATGACCCGGCTTCCTGACGCGGCCGAGTTCGCACTGCGGCCTGGCGACATCGAGGCGATGATCGGCCGGAGCCGGCGCCGCCGGCTGGCCCGGCTGGGTGGTTCCGTGTGCGGGGGCGCCGCGGTCGTCGCTCTGGTGCTGTCGATGAGCGGCAGCGCCCTCGCACCGCAGGCCGACAACGTGGACCTGACGCAGCTCCCGCCGAGCCCGCCGACGGTCCGCCACGACGTCGCCCCCGTGGCCGACGCGACGCCGGACCCAGCTCCGTCGGGGAACGTCGCGCCGCGGGGGCGACAGGACCAGCCGGCCCTGGCGCAACCGGCCGCGCCGTCGACGGTCCCGGGACGCTCGCCGATCTACCGGCGGCCGGACGGCGGAGGCTGCGACGCCCTGTCGATACCGCAGCTCGGCAACAGGGAGTACTGCGCGCGCTTCAACGCGTCGGAGATGCCGGCCAAGCAGGGTGGCGGGTACCACATCGCCTACTCGATCTGCACCTACTCGCTCTCCGAGGACAGCGGCAAGCTGAGCTTCGCCGGCGCCCCCGAGGTGGACCTGTTCATCCGCCGGGCGGGTAGCACGACCGACGTGTGGCGCTGGACCCGTGGTCAGAGACTGCCGGCCGGTGGCGCGCACGAGCTGCCGATGGTGAAGGACCGCTGCTACACGTGGACCCACCATCTCGACCTGGTCGACCAGAGCGGCGCGCGACTGCCCAAGGGCAGCTACGAGGTCTACGCCCAGTCCACGGCGGCTCAGCACACCGAGGTGTCCGGGCCGAAGGTCATCCGCGCCTGACGTAGTGAAGTTGAACCGCGGCGGTCGCTGCGCACTCTGAACCTGGCGACATCGACTCGACCCAGTCAGGAGCCGACATGCGCCGCGTCCTTCTCGCCAGCTTCGCCGTCCTCGCCGTGATGGTCCCCGGGGCCCACGCCGCGCCGACCTGCAACCAGCTCGTCGACCGGGCGAACGACGTGGGCTGGGACGACGTCGACCCCGGCACCGGCCCGGTCCGCTTCCCGTCCGAAGGCGTGCTCGACTTGGTCTCGGCGGACGTGGCCTCCGACGGGACGACGGTCGCGGCGGCGGTCCGGGTGCGCGACCTCGGCGCCATGCTCGAGCCGCTGTCGCCGCTCGGCTCCGGCTACCTCATCCGCTTCACCGTCGGCAGTGCGCGCATCCAGCTCGACGCGTGGCACGCGCAGGACGGCGACGCCTTCTACGCGACGTCCGTCCCGACGGACGACGAGAACTCGGCGAGCGCCATCATCGGCACCGACCTCGGTCCCATCAGCGGCGCGTTCGACGTCGCCAACGACGAGATCCGGATGTGGCTGCCGAAGTCGCAGCTGCCCAACCCGGCAGCGGTGCACAAGGGCGCCCCGCTCAAGGCACTCGCCGCGTGGAGCCAGCAGTACACGGGCAGCAACACCGTGGGAAGCGGCCTTGGTGGCGACATGGACTTCGGCTCGGCGTACGCCTCGTCGTACACGATCGGCACCCCGAGCTGCGTGCCCATCGGTCGATGACTCTCGGGCGGCTCTGCGTCGGCATGGTCGCGGTGGCGCTCACCGCGTCCCCGGTCGTGGCTGCGCCTTCGTCGTGCAACCTTGTCGTGGACCCACGCGGGGACGCCACCATCGACGGTGTCCCGTCCTACAGCTCACCCAACCTGGACATCATCGGCGCCGACTTCGTGAGTGACCGCAGTCGACTCACCGCGATGATCCGGTTGAACTCACTGGAGCAGGTCGACCCGACCGCGCCGGGGGGACTGCGGTTCCATGTCGACTTCCTCGTCGACCGGGCTGAGTTCCAGCTGCACGCCCAGAGGAGCCCGGAGGGCACGCTCTTCGAGCTCTGGGTCCTGACCGGCGGCAAGACCGAGGGCAACGGCGCCGCCTTTCACGGACGGCTGGCCATCATCGACGGGGACTTCGACGATGACCGCAGCACTGTTCGGATCCACGCACCGCTGACGGCGTTCCGTCCCCACGCCCGGATGGCGCCGGGTGACCGGATCAGACAGCCGGAGATCTGGTCCTACCGCTTCGTCGGCAACCGCGGTGTCTTCGAACCGGGCCGCGGATACGTCTCGACCGGCGGCAGCTCCGACTCCGCGAGCAGCAAGGGCTCCTACCCACTCGGTACGCCGACCTGCGTGAAGGTCAGCGGCTAGTCGGGGTAGTCGACGTGCCAGAGGCCGACGACCGAGGCTCCGTCCCGCGTGTAGAGCGCGACCCAGACGTCGGCGTAGGCGTCGTGCGGCTCGTCCTCCGAGGCGAGCAGCTGGAGGCAGCCGTAGCCGAGGAAGTTGTCGTCGTCGATGTCGGGATCGAGCTTGTCGGGATAGAAGCCGCGTAGCTCGTCGGGGCCCAGCGGGTTCGTGTCGATGTCCGCGGCCGACGGCCAGGCGTCGTCGGGCAGGTCCCATTCGGCGCGCATCTCGTCGATGAAGGTGGCGAGCTCGTCGCGGGCGTCTTGCCGGCCGGACAGCCAGGGGGACATCCGCTGCCCGAGGTCGGCCCAGCGCTGGCCGACGACCAGCTCGCCCAGCTCGCTGAGCTGCGCCCGGAGGGTCATGCCCGGGAAGGTACCGGCTTCCGGGTGGCGCTCGCTGTGTGTCAGTGGCTAGCCGTAAGGCCGCTTAACTGTCATACTTCGCGCCGCCTGCCGGGGGGACGCCCAGAGCCCCCCGCAGCCTTCTCGGGGGTCCCATGCGCCGCCGCTTTTCCATGCTGCTTGCGTCCGTCCTGCTGCCCGGGCTGCTGCTCAGTCCGCTGGCCACCGGCTCCGCCTCCGCGGCCGACCCGGTGTTCACGCGCCTGGAGGGCTTCGCGACCAAGACCGGGTTCCGCGGGGTCTTCGCGTGGAGCGCCGCCCATCCGGTCGCGGGTCTCGTCCACTACGGGACCGACCCCGACAACCTGGACAAGCAGACTGCCCCGCTGCCGGGCGTCGACGACACGAGCCAGATGGCCGTCGCTGACGGGCTGGCGCTGCACTCGACCGTCTACTGGCGGGTGGAGGACCTCAACACCGGCGACCTGTCCGAGATCCGCAGCTTCAAGGCCGAGAACGCCTGGAACAACTTCCAGAACGGCGTCTACACGATCAACCTGCTGGTCCAGCTCGACAGCCAGTCCCTTCCGCCGGAGATCCCTCATGACCTGGCGATCGCCGACATCGCGCAGGGCATGAGCATCTTCGCCGAGCGGCTCTACGACGCCTCGGACAAGTACATCCGGCTCGGCAAGGTGCTGGTCACCGACACCAACCTCGACTACGCCGCGAACATCCCCAACACGCCGAGCATCGCGCTCAACGCGTGCGGTCCGCAGCACACGGGGGTCGGCCCGAACCTCGCCGACGTGATCGTGCAGACGAGCCAGCCCTTCGACAGCCACACGTACTCCGGCTTCGCCATCGGGAGTCCCTGCATCTCCTTCTACGTCGGGCGGATCGGTCAGCTGGTCATCGAGTGGGCGGACGACCTGCACATGGGCTACATCTCCACGCACGAGATGAGCCACTACGCACTCAACGCCCCCGACCTCTACCCGGTCGGCCAGGCGGAGCTGCCGGCGGACGCGATGTGCGACTCACCCACGTCCGGCCCCGACATGGACGTGTCGGTGATGCACAACTCCGGCGGCTGGAAGGGCGACCGGTGGCGGCTCACCGAGTTCGACCGCAACGCGACACTCACCCCCTGTGACATGGGCAGCCCCGCGAAGCCGTTCACATGGAACGCGATGCGCACCCCGGGTCACTACACGAACATCCCGGCCAACGCGGCCGGACCCATCGACCACATCGTCGACGCGCTCCCGCGGGGCAACCCGGACGGCGGCGCGCTCGAGATCGTGACCATGGACCGCGAGCCCGGGGCGTCGACGCTCACGGCGTTCACGCCCTTCGACGGCGGTGGGCTCGTCTGCACGAACCAGAGTCCGGTCATCCTCGACCCGGAGGACGACGCGAACCAGATCCTGGGCACCGGCACCCCGGCGCCGTCGGAACCGAACCTCGACGTCACCAAGACGTTCCTCACCTACGAGGCGGGCGCCAACACGGTGACCTTCCACATCAAGGTGAAGGACCTCACGGCGACGCACCCGAACGGCTCGCAGGGCGAGATCTACGAGCTGTTCTTCCGGAACGGCACCCAGCAGCACTACCTCGACATCAGCCGCACCGACCTCTCGGGTGAGGTCTTCTTCCTGGCCGACGCCGACAACGGGGCGCGCGGCACGCGGTGGTTCGACGTGACCGGTTCGTTCAACGAGGCGACGGACGAGATCACCGCTGTCCTGCCGCTGGCCACCTACAACACCGAGCTCGCGACGAGGCTGGAACCGGACCCCGCGACCGTGGCGGCCGGGACGTTGCTCAACGGTTTCTCCCTCACCACCCGCAAGGACGCCGTGGCCGTCGTCCCCGACGCCGACTCGGCGGTCGGCCAGTGCGACTACAGCATCGGCCAGGAGCAGCTCACGTCCACCGGGCTGCCCGTCGCGGTCGATGACAGCGTGACGACGACGGAGAACGTCGAGCTCACGGCCGACGTCGTGGCCAACGACACCGACCCCGACAGCGAGCCGCTGAGCCTGCTGTCCGTCACGAACGGCGCACTCGGCACGACGAACATGACGGTCGACGGCAAGGCGCGCTACATCCCGAACACCGGCGCCACGGGTGTCGACACCTTCACCTACGTCGTCACCGACCCGAGCGCCAACACCGACGTAGGGACGGTCACGGTCACGATCCTTCCCGGCCCGCGCCCGCCCACGGCGGTGGCGGACACCGTGGCGCTCCCGTCGGGCGGGGGCCAGGTGGACGTCCTGTTCAACGACACTGACGAGAACAACGACCCGCTGGTACTCACGGGCGTGACCCAGGGCGCCCGAGGGACCACCTCGATCGTCGGTGGCAAGGTGGCCTACACGCCGACCACCGGGTGGGGCTCCGACACGTTCACCTACACCGTGACCGACGGAGCGCATTCCGTGGTCGGCTCCGTCGTCGTCGTGAACGCGACGTGTGCGTCGACGTACGACCAGCCATTGGCCGCGGGGACGCTGCCGGCGGGCTGGAGCACGCAGCTGGCGCAGGGCGCCAACTCGCCCGCCTGGGCGGTCCGACCGGACGCGCTCACGCACACAGGCACCTACGCGTTCCACAGTTCCGCCGAGTCCGCGGAGATCAAGGACGACCGGCTGATCTCGCCGGCGTTCCGGGCCACCGCCGCTACGGAGCTGACCTTCTGGCACCGCTACGCGTTCGAGAACGCCTTCGACGGCGGCGTGCTCGAGGTGAGCACGGACAACGGCCTGAGCTGGCGTGACGTCCTCGAGGCCGGCGGCACCTTCGCGGCCGGTCCCTACACGGGCGTCATCGACGCGACCAGCACGGCGCCCCTGCGCGGGCGCGCGGCGTGGACGAGCAACTCGTTCATCGACGCCGACACGGAGGTGGTCGTCAAGCTCGGTGCGCTGGCCAACCAGCTCGTCCGCCTGCGTTGGCGGCTCGGCACCGACGACATCGTGCCCGGGTTCGGCGTACCGGGCTGGTGGGTCGACGACGTCCGCCTCACGGGCATCGCCGCGCTCGGCTGCGCCTCCGGCCCCAACACCTCGGCGCCCGTCGCGGTCGCCGACGTGGCCAGCACGAAGCGCAACGTGCCCGTCGTGATCCCCGTCATGGCCAACGACTCCGACGGTGACGGCGACGCCCTGACCATCAGCGCGGTCGCGGCACCGGCGCACGGGACGACGACGGTGGTCGGCAGCGGCGTGCGGTACGTGCCCGCGCCCGGCTTCTCCGGGACGGACACCTTCGGCTACGACCTCTCCGACGGCGAGTCCACCGGCACCGGCACGGTGACGGTCACCGTGAGGCCGTTGCTGGCCACGCCAGGTGACTTCAGCGGTGACGGCATCACCGAACACCTCGTCTTCCGCCCGAGCAGCCGTCAGTGGCTCACCCGCAACGGCACGTCCTTCGTCTTCGGCAACAGCGGTGACGTGCCCGTGCCCGCGGACTACGACGGTGACGGCAGGGTCGACTACGCGACGTACCGTCCGGCGTCGCTGCTCACCGCGGGGACGTGGACGGTACGGGGCGGTGCGACGTACACCCTCGGGCTGCCCGGCGACATCCCGGCACCGGCCGACTACAACGGCGACCTGAAGGCGGAGCCGGCCGTGTACCGGCCGTCCACCGGGCAGTGGTACTTCCTCACCGGGTCACCGGTCCGCTGGGGGCAGAGCGGCGACATCCCAGTGCCCGCCGACTACGACGGTGACGGCGACGACGACATCGCGCTGTACCGGCCCGTGAACGGCTTCTGGTACATCCTCGGCCAGACCGGCGACGCCGGCGTGAACTGGGGCCTGAACGGGGACTACCCGGTGCCCGCCGACTACGACGGCGACGGCGACTCCGACGTCGCGGTGTTCCGACCGTCCAACGGTGTCTGGTACGTGCGCGGTCCCGGTGGCGGCGAGATGTCCTGGGGCCAGGACGGCGACATCCCGCAGCCGGGGGACTACAACGGCGACGGCGTCACCGATGTCGCGGTCTACCGGCCCGGCAACGGCCACTGGTACGTCCGCAACATCAGCACGGTCGCGTGGGGAGTGTCGGGCGACCTGCCGGTCGTGCTGCCGGCCGCGCAGCGCCGGTAGCGGCTCACACGGACCGGTAGAGCTCCGCCCACCGGACGGCCGCCATGCGGCCGTCGAATTCCCGCTCGAAGAGCCGGCGGGCGGCTGCCCCCATGCGTTCGGCGCGGCTGAGATCGGCTGCGAGGTCGGCGTACGTCGAGGCGAACTCCCGCGCGCCGGCCAAGGGTGACACGAGCACGGCACCGTCCCCCCACATCTCGGTGATGCCCTCGATGCCGGTGCGGCAGACCGTGCCGCGGCCGACCGCCGCCGCCTCGATCGCGCTCACCGGGCAGCCCTCGGCGTCGGAGGTGAACACCAGCACGTGAGAGCGGCGGAGCAGCTCGTCCGGGTGCGGGATGCGGCCGAGCAAGGTGACGCGGTCCTCGAGGCCACGTGACGACACCAGGTCTCGTACGTCGTCAGCCAGTGAGCCGTCACCGGCCATCTCGGCGTACACGTCGACGCCGTCGGCCACCGCGAGCGCAACCGACTCGACGAAGACGAGTGGCTGCTTGTGCTGGTCGAGCCGTCCGACGAAGGCCAGGCGCAGTGGCCCGCCGGGGACGGCCGTCGCGCCGTGGTCCGGGACGCCGTGGAGGAAGCGCTGTGCCCCGAGCCACGGGCCGAAGCGGCGGTTGGCCGTCGTCGCGGCGGCGGTCGACGGAGCGAGGACCCGATCGGTGTTGCGCCGCAGGTAGATGCCGTCGAGCAGCAGTTTGGCGCTGACGCGGACGCGGCCCGGCGACCAGGCACCGACCGGGGGGTAGCTGGGCAGGTGGATCGTGAAGACGACGGGTCGGTTCATCCGTCGCGCGCGTCGCGGCACGTCGTGCGCCCAGGTCGTGCAGTCGGCGCCGTGCACGTGGATGACGTCCGCGGCGCGGAGGGCGGAATCGACCGTCGCGGCGTCCTCGGTCTGCGTGACCGGCAGGTACTCCGCCAGGACGGTCGCGCTCCCCGGGTCGCTTCCGATGACGAGCGCGCTCGAGGCGATCCCGGCCTGCTCGAGTGCCGGCCGGATGCGCGCGAAGCTCAGCTCGAGCCCGCCGATCTGCGGCGCCGCGAGGACGACGTTGAGCACCCGCAGCGGCGCATCCGCAGTCATCCGGCTCCCGCGATGGTCATGGTGGTGGGCAGGGGCGGGGTCGAACCGCCGACCTCACGCTTTTCAGGCGCGCGCTCGTACCGACTGAGCTACCTGCCCTTGCCATGCCTTGCGGCATGTCAGCGGTCCCGACGGGATTTGAACCCGCGACCTCCGCCTTGACAGGGCGGCGTGCACTCCAGACTGCACTACGGGACCAACGTTGTTGCTTCCGTGCTGTGTGCCCCCAACGGGATTCGAACCCGTGCTGCCGCCTTGAAAGGGCGGTGTCCTAGGCCGCTAGACGATGGGGGCGGCAGACGACGGTCGGACCGGCGTACGACGACCCCATCCACTTGCCGTCGGGAACCGGGGAAGCATACGCGAGCCCCCGGCGAGCGTCACAACCCGGCAGAATGCCCAGCCATGACGCAGGTGCCCCTTTACGACGCGCACCCGGCCGGCGAGGCCCGGGCGGCGGTGATCGTGGTCCAGGAGGCATTCGGCGTCACGGACCACATCCAGGACGTGACCCGGCGCTTCGCCGCCGAGGGCTACCGCGCGGTCGCCCCTCACTTCTTCCACCGCACCCAGGGCCCGGACGACGAGCCGCTCGGCTACGACAACCTCGAGGCGATCTGGCCGCACATGCGGGCGCTCACGAGGGACGACCTGCTCGCGGACCTGGACTCCGCGCTCGCCGTCCTGGCCGCCGAGGGGTTCCCCGCCGGGAAGGTCGGCGTGGTCGGCTTCTGCATGGGCGGGACGGTGACGTTCCTCGCCGCGGCCAGCCGGCCGGTCGGCGCGGCGGTCACCTTCTACGGCGGCGGGGTGGGCGAAGGCCGCTTCGGGATCCCGTCGCTGGTCGACCTCGCGCCGGAGCTGCAGGCGCCGTGGCTCGGCCTCTACGGCGACCTCGACCAGGGCATCTCCGTCGCCGAGGTCGAGCGGCTGCGCGCGTCGGCGGTGACCGCGTCGGTCCAGACCGAGGTGGTCCGGTACGCCGACGCCGACCACGGCTTCCACTGCGACGCCCGCCCCAAGGCCTACAACGAGCTAGCCGCCAAGGACGCGTGGAAACGCACGCTCGACTGGTTCGCCGAGCACCTCTTGACCCATAGACTCACCGCTCGTCAGGGCCTCTAGCTCAACTGGCAGAGCAGCGGACTTCAATAGGAGCGCCTGGCCGGAAACGGCCAGGATGACACCACTCAAAGTCGGGGAACCCTTCGCCGGGCGACTGGCATGGCGATCCCGAGCCAAGCCGAGGGAAACCTCGGAAGGTGTAGAGACTGGACGGGTGGCACCTAAAGCGCGCACCGCGCCACGGTGAAGGGACAGTCCAGACCACAAACGCCCGAACGGGGCGGCGTCGAAAGGCGTAGTGGCAAGTTAATCCGTTGGTTCCGGGTTCGAGTCCCGGGGGGCCCACCGTCAACACGCGCGCCATCTTCGGCATCGGCGAGACCGCGTGAGCCGTCTCGTCAGAGAATGGCGGGATGAGACGACTCGGCGTGGGGCTGGCCATTGCGGCGGTGCTGCTGGGGGCCTGTGACGGCGGCGACAACGTCATCAAGCCCGAGGGTGCGGACAAGATCCGCAATGCGGCGGCCGCGACGCGCACCGGTGGCACGAGCAAGCTGTCGATCGTCGCCGACGTCACAGGTGGGCCGAGCGCCGGCAAGACGACCGGCGACGGCGAGTTCGACTTCGCCAAGGACCTCGGCCACTTCACGATCACCCTGCCGAGCCAGCTCGGCGGCGCCGGCGAGGTGGTCATCGCCGAGGACCTGGTCTACGTGAAGTCCGCGCTCCTCCCGCGTTGGTTCCGCGTCGACGCGGCGGGCGCGGCCGCCATCCCCGGATCCGTCGGCTCGTTGCTGCGCCAGCTGCGCAACATCCAGCCGAGCACGCAGCTCAACGTCCTGCGCGGCGCGACCGACGCGAAGGTCGAGGGCACCGAGACCATCCGTGGCACGCCGACAACGCACTACGCCGCGACGGTGTCCGTCGAGGTCGCCGTCCAGGCAGCCACGGCGCAGGACAGGCCCGCGCTGGAGGCGTTGAAGGCCTCGCTCGGCGTACCGACGCTCCCGGTCGGCGTCTGGCTCGACGACGACGGCCGGGTGCGACGGCTCGACTTCACCGTCGCCATCCCGAACGGCGGCGGCTCGCTGCACGCGACCGTCGAGCTCTTCGACTTCGGCACGGCGGTGACCGCGTCGCCTCCGCCCGCCAAGGACACCGGCGACATCAAGGAGATCGCGCCGTTCCTCGGTGGGAGCACCTCATGAGAACCACCCGACTGGCCGCGGGGGTCCTGGCCCTCGGCCTGCTCGTGACGGCGTGCGGCGGGGAGGACAAGCAGGCCGCGAGCCGGGCGGGTATGGCCACGCTCGAGCTCGCGTCCGCGAAGACCGCCGACGCCGGCACCGCGCGCATGTTCATGTCGATCGGCGTGGACACCGGTACGACGCCGATCAACTTCAGCGGCACCGGGCTGACCGACCTCAAGAGCGGGGCGAGCAGCCTGACGATGCAGCTCGGCCAGTCGGGTCAGGCGGAGCTGGTGTTCATCGACCAGGCCTTCTACATCAAGCTGCCGACGCTGCAGCTGCCCCCGGGGAAGTCGTGGGTGCAGCTCGACCTGGCCGACATCGGCAAGCAGCGGGGCGTCACGGCCAACACGCTCGAGACCCTGGCGAACCAGGACCCGACGAAGGCGCTCGACTACCTGCGTGGCGTCTCCGGCGAGGTCACGAAGGTCGGGCGTGAGGACGTGCGCGGCGAGCCCACCACCCACTACTCCACCAAGATCGACGTCGCCCGGGCCGCGGCAGCCGCCGGCACCAACAACGCCGCCATGCAGGCGGCGCTGAAGGACTACAAGGGCACGCCGTTCCCGGTCGAGATCTGGGTCGACGACGCCGGGCGCATGCGCAAGATGACCCAGGCCATCCCGCTCGGTGACAAACCCGAGGCGGGCAACCTCGAGCTGGTCATCGAGATGTTCGACTTCGGTACGCCGGTCGACATCAAGGCCCCGCCGGCCGCCCAGGTCGCCGACTCCAGCGCCCTGGGCTGACCAGGCGGGAGGCGTCAGCGCCGCGTACCGGCCTTCTTGCGACGGCCGAGCAGTCCGGTCGGCGCCTTGCGCTCGACCAGGTCGATCATGCGGTCCGCTGCGGCGGCCGGCGCGCCGGCGAGAACGTTGCCCGGCGGCTCGTCCGGCAGGCGCGGGTGCGGCCGGGTCGGGGCGGCCTTCCGCGCGATCTCCATCGCGTCGCCGATCTCGAGCAGCCGCTTGCGGCCGAGCGCCTCGCGGATGGTGGGGAACATCTCCTTCTCTTCCTCGTCGATGTGGTGGCGCACCAGCTCGATGAGGACGGTGACCTTGGCGTCGTAGCGCTCGTCGCTCGGGTCCATGTCCTCCAGCTCGGAACACGTCCACTTCACGATGTGGTGCTCCTCGAGCCCCTCCAGGATGTCGTCCTTCGCGTCGGGCACGGCCTCGCGCGCGGCGGGGTAGAAGACCTGCTCCTCGACGGCGGCATGGATCGACAGCTCGCGGACGATCTTGTCCACGACGTCCTTCTTGCTCTTGGTCGCGCGATCGCCGAGCCGCTCGAACTCGCGGAACAGCCCCTTGACCTCCTTGTGGTCCTGCTTGAGCGACGTGATGGCGTCGGGCATGACTTTCCTCCCTCTGTGGTGGTTCTGCGCAGCGCGAAAGCGGCCCTCGCGGGTCTACCCGCTCGCGGCTGTGGAAACGCGGATCCGATCAGTCGATCAGCGGATGATCGCGATGCCGTCGAGGGCGACGCGCGGGCGACCCGGAGTGCCGATCACCTCGAGCCGGAGCCGGTGCCGGCCGATCGAGCCGAAGTTGCCCGTGTAGTGGAGCTGCTGGCGCACCTGGGTCGTCGCCGCGCGGGTGTCGATGACCGCCCGCGTCACGCCGTCGACGATCACGCGCAGCTGCCCGCAGGTCGGGCAGCGGTCGCCGATGATCGTGAACCCGGCGGTGTCGGCGTCGTAGGTGAGGAACCGCCCTGCGGCCGAAGCCACCGACAGCGTCCCGAGGTAGCGGCCGGTGCCGCCGGTCTTCGACCAGCCGGGGCCGTACTTCACGTAGACGTAGCGGTCGTCGACCGGCATGACCGAGTGCTTGAACGGCGCCCACGGGCCGAGCTTGTCGTCCGCGTCCCGCGCGCGGACACGCAGGAAGTACGTCGTGCCCGGCACTCCGGTCGGGTAGCTCCCCCCGAACGTGCCGGAGGTCCCGGTGAGGCCGACGCGCCAGGCCCGCCAGGCGCCGATCGAGTAGACGCCCGCGGCGTTGCGCTGACGCCAGGTGTACTGGATGTCGAAACGGTTGCCCGGCGTCGATGACGACCACGAGAACGGGAAGGTCGCGGTGCTCGAGACGTTCGTCGAGGTCGGCGGGACGTTGAGGCTGCTGAGCATGGTCGGGAAGTGCAGCGTCATGCGGTACGGGTCGAACGCGCCTGGCGCGTTGCCGTCGGGGCTGAACAGCACGAAGCCCGCGGCGTACGTGCCGGCCGGGCGGCCGGTCGCGCAGTAGCGGTACGTGCCCTCGGACACCTCGGTGTCGTCGGCCCCCACCGGCGCGTCGCCGCTGTCGGCGACGCCGTTCACCGTCGTCGGCGCCCACACGAAGAGCAGGCTGTCCGTAGATGCGTCGGGGTAGGTGAACCCGATGTCCACGCACCCGTCCTGCGCCATCGGGAACGTGCGGATGTAGCTGCTCTGCAGGCCGAAGGTCAGCACCGCGGACTGGGCCACGTTGTTGCCGAGCGGCACGCCCTCAGGGCCGGCCGTGTTCACGGTCAACCGCATGGGCCGGACACCGGACGTGGCGTCCCCGGCCTTCGAGGCGGTGATCGTGAAATCGGTCGGGTTCGCCGTGGGCGCGGTGTACGTCGCCGTACGACGCGCGGTGGTCAGGTTGTTCGGTGCGGCCGCGGCAGCACTCGCGCCGAGCGCCACGGTGCCGACGCCGCCGGTGCCGACCGTGTCGGCCGCGCCGAACGACCCGGCCGGAGAGACCCGCAGGATCTCCAGGGTGCGCTTGCCGACCTGGCTGGCGACGTACTCCCCGCGGTCGACGAATACCGCCGTGTAGGTGGCGCCACCGTTCGCCGCCAGGTTGTACGCCGTCAGCGCGTCCGCGCGACCGACGCCGTGGGCCGCCGGGGGCGCGGGCGGGCTCAGGCTGGCCGGGTTGGCCGGCTCCGTCGAGGCGACGATCGCCGCGCGCGCCCGGTCACCGACCAAGCCAACGCCGGCCGACGCCAGCTGGGCGGCGATGCCTGACACCATCGGGGCGGAGAAGCTCGTGCCGTCGACCGGGATGACGCTGGTGGGCGCGCCGGTCTGGCCGGGCGGCTTGTCCCACGTCCGGATGTCCACGGCGGGGGCGAGGACGTCGACGTCGCCTCGGTTGGAGAAGTCGACGAGCTTCCACGCCCCGCCCGAGAACTGCGTGCCGCCGACGGAGAGCACGTACGGGTCACCGGCCGGGTAGCTGGGCCGGTCGCTGCCGTCGTTGCCCGACGAGGCGACGTAGAGCGTGTTGGGCGACAGCGACCGCGCCTGGGTCATCGCGTCGCGCATGAGGCGGCCGTCGAAGCCCGAGCCGAGGCTCATGTTGACGACGTCCATGTGGTCCGCGGCGGCGGCGAGGATCGCGTTGGCGATGGACACGTCCGTCGTCCCGAACTCGATGTCCGGGAACACGCGGTACGAGTGGATCGTCGCCTGCGGCGCGACACCGTTGATGCCCTCGCCGTTGTCCTCCGGCGTGGTGTTCTGCTCCGCCGCGATGATCGCGGCGACCGCCGTACCGTGCGAGCCGAACCCGGGTGACCCGAGCTCGTTCAGACCGCCCGTCGCCAGGCACTCGTCGCCGCTGCAGTCGCCGCCGTCCACGAGCCGGGACGGCGGCAGGTCGGAGATGCCCTTGAAGACGCCGTCGTCGATGACGCCGACGTCCACGCCGGCACCGGTGAGCAGCGCGTTGGCCGCGCGCGCGCCGTCGACGTTGATCTCGGTGCGCTCCGGCGTCGTGTTCCACTCGGTGGCGTGCCGCTCCACCCGGACCTCGGGCTCCGCCCAGACCACGTCGGGCCGGGCGCTCAGCGAGCTGATCGTGCCCGCGACGTCGTTCGTGGACAGCACGTCGACGTGCAGCGCTCGGATGCCCGCGCGCACGGTGGCCGCGGCCGCGCGGGCCGCAGCAGAGCGTGTCGCCGAGCTGGTGTCCGCCCGGTAGCGGACGACCACGCGACCGGTCTGCTCGGCGGCCGGCGGGGTGCGCCGTACCGATGGCGAGGCCGACGCGGGAGTAGGCACGCCGGCGGCGCCGGCAGCGGCGAGCGAGGCGCACAGGAGCCCGGGGAGTGCGGAGCGGAGGAAGCGCATCCGTCAGAGGCTACCTGCGGAACGAAACGTCGGTGTCCCACCTGCTGAAGCCGAGCCGTTGGTACAGAGATATGGCTGTGGTGTTGGACTCGTCTACGTAGAGCATGACCTGCGCGAGGCCGCGGGACCGCAGATGGTGCAGGCCGACCAGGGTCATGGACTTGCCGAGACCGAGCCCTTGCGCCTCCGGATGGACGCCGACGACGTAGACCTCACCGATCGGCTCGTGGTCGTGCTCGTGGCCGTGCACCTTCGTCCAGTGGAAGGCGAGGAGGCGCGCGTCGCGTTCGGCCAGGAAGAAGCCCTTCGGGTCGAACCAGCCCTCCCTCTCGCGCTGAAGCAGGTCTTCGAGCGACCACCCGCCCTGATCTGGATGGGTCGCGAACGCCGCACTGTTCACCGCGATCCAGGCGGCCTCGTCACGGCCCGGTTCGAAGGTGCGGACCGCGACGCCCTCCGGGAGCTCCGGCGACGGCAGGGGCGCCAGCAGCGACCGGCGCATCTGCCAGAGCACTCGGGCCCGCTCGAAGCCGAACTTGGCCGCCAGCGCGCTGGCCGCCGGCTGGGTGCCGTGCGCCCACAGGCGCAGCCGCCGACCGGGAGCGAGCTCCTCGAGCTTCTCGACCAGCGCTGACCCGATGCCCTTCCCGCGCTCTGCGGGGGCGACGACCAGCTCCGCGCTCGCACCTTCCACCTCGTCCGTCGGATCCAGGTGCGCGTAGCCGACCAGCCGGTCTCCGGACCGGGCGAGCAGGTTGTGGTCCGCGACGTCGCCGCCATGGCGGAGGTGGAGGTAGACGTGTTCCGAGACCGGCTGTACGCCGTCGGCCTCCGCGGCGTCGGCGACCAGCTGCAGCACGGCGGTGACCTCGTCGCGGTCGAGCCGCGTTCGGACGTCGATCCGCGGTGTCTCGCTCACCGCTCGGACCCTACGCGGGCCGGCTGTCCTCCAGCGCGCGCGCCGGCTCGTCCGCAGCCTCGCCCACCGCCTCGGCGACGGAGTCGCCGAGCGGTGGGGCGGCGGCGACGAACTTGTAGCCGACGTTGCGGACAGTGCCGATGAGGGCCTCGTGCTCTGCGCCGAGCTTCGCGCGCAGGCGACGTACGTGGACGTCCACGGTGCGCGTGCCACCGTAGTAGTCGTAGCCCCACACCTCCTGCAGCAGCTGTGCGCGGCTGAACACCCGGCCGGGGTGCTGCGCGAGGTACTTCAGCAGCTCGAACTCCTTGAACGTGAGGTCGAGCGGGCGGCCCTTGAGCCGCGCCTGGTAGGTCGCCTCGTCGATGGCCAGCTCACCCGAACGGATGACGCCGGCCTCGGCCGACTCGGCCGCATGCGCCTGGGCCGTCCGGGCCAGGGCGAGCCGGACCCGGGCCTCGATCTCGGCCGGCCCGGCGGTCGTGAGCAGGACGTCGTCGAGGCCCCAGTCCCCGGTGAGCGCGGCCAGGCCCCCTTCGGTCACGACCGCCAGCAAGGGGACGGTGAGCCCGGTCGTGCGCAGCAGGCGACAGAGTGACTTGGCCTGGGCGAGGTCCGCGCGGGCGTCGACGAGGACCAGGTCGGACGGCGGCGCGTCGAGCAGCGCGGCCGGCTCCATCGGCGCGAGCCGCGTCGTGTGCGCCAGGAAGCCCAGTCCCGGCAGCACGGAGTCCGCACGGGCGCCTGATGTGAGGACGAGCAGCACGCTCATGTGTTGGCCCTCGCTCGTGAACCAGCCCCGAAAAGCACGAGACGGACCCCGGGGGGCGTCATCGCCCGGGACCCGTCGTGGGGCACCATACCGCACGTGCCGCCGTACCGAGCGAAGAATCGCGGGCCCCTCGCCCCGGGCGAGGAGGCCCTCGCGCTGCGTACCGCGGACGGCGTGACGCTCGCCGCGACGCACCTGCCGCGTGCCGACCGGGACATCGCGGTCGTCCTCGTCCACGGCTTCAGCGGCACGCACCGCAAGCCGGCGCCGGCCCACATCGCGCGGGGCCTGGCCCGATGGGCAGGAGTGGTCGCCTTCGACTCGCGCGGGCACGGTGCCTCCGGCGGCGTGTCCACCCTCGGGGACCTCGAGGTGCTCGACGTCGACGCGGCAGTGGGTGCGGCGCGCGGCCTCGGCTACCGCCGGGTGGTGACCTGCGGTTGGTCGATGGGCGGCTCGAGCGTCGTCCGGCACGCCGCGCTGCTCGGCGGCGTCGACGCCGTCGTCTCGGTCAGCGCGACGAGCCGCTGGTTCGTCCGGGACACGGCGCCGATGCGGCGGCTGCACTGGCTGGTGGAGCGACGGCTCGGCCGCCGAGTCAGCCGGCACCTGCTCGGCACCCGCATCGCCGCCGGCTGGGCGGAGGTGCCGGAGTCGCCGGTGGAGGTGGTCGGCCGGATCGCGCCCACGCCGCTGCTCGTCGTCCACGGTGACCGCGACGACTTCTTCCCCCTCGAGCATCCCCGCGCGCTCGCCGCCGCAGCGGGCGATCCGGTCGAGGTCTGGATCGTGCCCGGCTTCGGGCACGCCGAGACGGCCGCGACCCCCGCGCTGGTGGACCGGATCGGTGGGGTCCTCCAGGAGCTGGTAGAGCGCCGACCCGCGGTCACCTGAGACGATCCGCGCATGTCGACCGCACGGGTAGCCCGGGCGCCCGCCGTCGTCGGTGTGGGCGTCACCGGGGCCGTCGTCGCGGGAGTCCTGGCCGGTGCGGCGTCCGTGGGCCGGTACCCGCTGGCGGGGGTCCTCCTCGCCGTTCAGCTGCTCGGCTGCCTGGCCTGGCTGGCGTTCTGCGGTGTGCCGTCGATCGCGGCGCCGGTCCCCGTCGTCGTGGCGGCGGTCGTCGGGATCGACCTGCTCGCCGTGCGCGACCGCCCGTTCGCCGTCTCGTCCAGCGTCGGCGTCGTCGCGATGGCGATGGTCGGCGCGATGGTCGTGGAGCTGTCGCGACGTGACCGGCAACGGGTCGTCGTGAGCCTGGCCGGCACGATCTCCGCGGTCGTCGTCGGGCTGCTCGGCGCGCACTGGGTGGCCCTCGTCGCTGCGCCGTCCGGCGACGAGCTGGCTCCGCTCGCACTGGCCAGCGTGGCGGCCGGCCTCCTGGCCGGCCGGGTCGCGGATCGACGCCTGCCCCGGCCCGCGCTCGTCATCGATGCCCATCGCGGCCTGGCCGGCTTGGTCACGGCCGTCGGGATCTCCGCTCTCGTCGGCGCCGGGCTGGCGGCGACGACGGTGCAGGTCGACGGGGCGACCGGTGCGCTGGTCGGCGCCGCAGCGGCGGCGGCCGCGGCGGCAGCGGATCTCGCCGTCGACCTGGCCACGTCGGAGCTGATCGGGCGCCGTCGCGCCGCCTGCCGCACGCTGTCCGCGCTGCTACCGGTCCTGGTCGCCGCTCCCGTCGCCTATGCAGCCTCCCGGCTGCTCACTACCTAGGGATAGACCAGATGCTGCGTCGGACCCTCATCGGACTCGCGATCCTGGCCGGGCTGCTCGCCCTGTCCGACCGGGGCGTCGCCTCCCTGTCGGGCAAGACCGTGGCGGCGTCCATCCAGAAGTCCGAGGGCCTGGAGGAGCGGCCCTCCGTCGACTTCGGGGGGTTCCCGTTCATCACGCAGGCGGTGGGGGGCAACTACAAGAAGATCGACATCGACATCCGCGACTACGAGAAGAACGGCGTGCGGTTCCGCCGGATCACCGCGCATCTGACCGGCGTGCATCTGGCGCTGGGTGCGGCGCTGTCCGGCAATGCCGACCGGATCCCCGTCGACCACGGCGTCTGCCGCGTGGAGGTCGGCTACCCGGACATCAACGACTACCTGAGCAGACGGCCGGGTGGACTGCGCGTCAAGAGCGCCGGGGTGGGCCGGCTGCTCGTCGAGACCAGCATCACCGTGGCCGGCCGCGGCCCGGTGCCGGTCGAGGGGGTGGCGGTGGTGAAGGTCGTGGCGAGCGGCCTGCGGGTCGACGTCACCTCGGTGAAGTCCGTCGGCGGGCTCGCGCTGCCGTCGGCGGTCGCCAGCTCGGCCAAGGGCCGGCTCAGCTTCGACCTGCCGGTCAGCGGCCTCCCGTTCGGCATCAGGCTGAAGACCGTCGAGGTCGGCGGCGACTCCGTCGCGATCACGGCGTCCGCGGACCACTTCGTCATCCAGAAGATCGGCCGGTGACCCGCGGCAGAGCCGCCCGCTCTCAGTAGACGAGGGCCTGTGTGCCGTCGGTCATCGCCTCGCCGACGAAGGCCTGGGCCCCGGCGATACGGATCCCGGGGACGACGTCCTCCGGACCGATGCCGCGTCGCGCCGCGCACTGCGTGCACAACGTCACGGTGCCGCCGGCGAGGACCGCCTCGAGCAGGTCGGGCAGCGGGGTCGCCTCGGGCAGCTGGAACTCGGCCGCGCGCCCGGGCAGTGCGAACCACGCGGACTCACCGGTCAGCCAGAGCGAGACGGTCAGTCCGCTGGCCACGCCGACGGCGGCCACCGTGAACGCCTGCGAGCACCGTTCCGGCGCGTCCGTGCCCGCGGTCACCTTGATGAGCAGAGTGTCCATCCGCGCATTGTGCGCTCCGAGGCTGGTCCTAGAGGCAGAGTGCCGGTGTCGTGGCGGACGCGGTCGGGGAGTTCACGCTCACCCAGTTCTGGTACGTCGCGCGCACCACGAACTCGTACGTGGTCAGCACCGCCAGGCCGGTGTTGGTGAACGTCAGGGTGTTGCGCCCGCTGACCGTGCCCACCTGGACGAAGACCCCGGCGATCTTGCGCAGGATCGTGTAGCCGGTCGCGTACGTCGACGGCGTGATCGTCCACGTGACGACGACCTTCGCCTGGAGCGTGCCGTTGCACGACCCGACCGCGTTGGCCGCCGGCGGGGCGCTGATCGCCCCCGAGCTGATCGGCATGCTCGGCGGGGTCGGCGTGCTGGTGAACGAGGCGATCGCCGGTGTCGCCAGCAGTCCGACGAAGGTGAGGACGAGCGTGCGCCGGTACACGTCAGACCACCTGCGCCGGCCGGCGCCAGACACCGGCCAGCAGCCAGCTCAGCAGCAGTCCTGGCAGGACATAGAGCAGCGCCGTGCCGACCCACGGCTCGCGCAGCATGCGGATGACGGTCCCGAGCATCGGGATGTCGGCGCGCGCACGCCAGACGACGTCGTCGCTGATCTCGGCCAGCCACGGGTCGGCCTCGGCGTTGGCATCGCCCTTGGTCCGCACGACGACCCGCGGCTGTGTCCGGACGACCTCGACGACGCGGTGGGTCACCACCCGGCGCTCCGGCGTCGGCGCGACGAAGGTGAGCACCTGACCTTCGCGGACCTCGGCGGAGCGCTGCGGAACGACGACGACGACCGAACCCGGCGGGTACGCCGGACTCATGCTGCCGGTCAGCATCGTGACCGTGCGGTAGTGGCCGGTGCGCGGACCGACCGCGATGCCGAGGAAGAGCAGGACGGCGAAGAGGAAGGCCACGTCCCGGACGAGCCGTCCGCTGACCCGCAGCGACGCACGCCACCACCACCCGCGCGGGCGGAAGAGCGTGCTCACGGCGACCTCCCTCTCCTAACCGGCTCAAGGGTGGGAACCGCGGTCGCGGTTCCCACCCTTGAGGGCGATGAGCGCTGGGCTACTTGTTGGTGGCCGCGCGCTGGGTGCCGGTGAACGCGAACTGGATCGTGCTCGCGAGGTTCTGCAGGGTGTTGCCGGCGGTCGACGGCAGCGTCAGGGTCAGCCGCAGGTTGTCGCTGGCGCCAGCGACGAGGGAGCCGAGGCCGCTCAGTGCCAGGTTCGAACCGATCACCGGCGTGCTGGCCAGGACAGTGCTCGCGCCGGGGACGCACGTGTAGGTGTACGCCGGCGCGACGCCGGCCTCCACCCACGGGATCGCGCAGTCCTGGATCACCATCTGCAGGCCCTGCGTCGCATCGGTGTCGAGCAGCGACGAGGTGGGGGCCGTCGTGGTGAGCGTGATCGCGGACAGGTCGTCCGTGGTGTTGGCGCTCGACAGGGTGAACGCGCGCTGCATCGTGTCGCCCGGGACGATGTCCGTGGCGGCGACGGTCAGGCGGTTGGCGGCGCCGACGGCGCCGAGTGCGATGACGACGCGACCGCTGTCGACATCGGTCGAGGCGCTGGTGGTGCTGGTGAACGTGCCGAACGTGCCGAGGCCGGCGACCGCGGCTGCAGCACCGATGGCAACCACTGTCGTCAGGACCTTCGCGCGGGTGCCGAGGGCGGCTCGCTGGGCCATCTAGTACTCCTTCAGGAATGGTCCCGAGTGGGACTCATGAAGGGTCGTCGGGTCCGCGTGCCGGCAACATGGCGAACGCTGATCATTTCCGGGGGGTCCCAGTGGGTCACTCTCCGTAGTCGGTACGCTGCGCAGATGCTCGAGAACGTGGCGGTATTGGTGCTTTCCGGCACGGCCGCTGCTGTCGCCGTGGGCGCCGCGCTCGTCGCCGTACGCCTCTACCGATCGGGACGCTGATGGACTTCACGTTCACCCCGGAGCAGCAGGCCTTCCACGCGAGCGTGAAAGCGATGGCGCAGGACGTCGTCGCCCCCGGGGCCGCCGATCGGGACAAGGAAGGCCGCTGGGACGACAGCGTGTGGAAGGCACTCGCGGCCAACGGCATCACCGGCCTGCCGATCGCCGAGGAGTACGGCGGGGCCGGCGGCTCGATCATCGACTGCTGCATCGCCAACGAGGCGATCGGCGAAGGCGGTCACGACGGCGGGCTGGTGCTCTCCCTCGGCGCGCACTGGGTGATCGGCAGCAAGCCGATCGAGCTGCACGGGACCGAGGAGCAGAAGCGGCGATACCTCCCGGCGCTCTGTGACGGCAGCAACGTCGGCTCGTGGGCCTCGACCGAGCCGGAGGCGGGCAGCGACGCGGGATCGATCAAGACACGCGCCGAGCGTGACGGCGACGACTGGGTCATCAACGGCTCGAAGATCTTCATCACGAACGGACCGATCGCCAAGACCTGCATCGTGCTGGCGCGCACCGATCCCGACGCGGGACCAGGCAGCAGCTGCTCGGCGTTCATCGTCGAGACGAGCACGCCGGGGTTCACCGTAGGACGGGAGCTGGACAAGCTGGGCTGCCGCTCGTCGCCCACCGCCGAGCTCTTCTTCACGGACCTGCGGGTGCCAGCGGACAGCATGCTCGGCCCCGAGGGCGAGGCACTCTGGCGTATCGCGTTCGAGTGCTTCGACTGGGAACGCACCGTGATGCTCGCGGGGAGCGTCGGCGGGATGAAGGCCACCCTCGACCAGGCGATCCGGTACGCCAAGGAGCGCAAGCAGTTCGGCCAGCCGATCGCGAGCTTCCAGGCCATCGCCCACAAGCTGGCCGACATGAAGATCAACCTGGAGGTCTGCCGCATGGCGGTCTACCGCGCGGCGTGGCTGAAGCAGGAAGGGCTCGAGCACATGGTCGAGGCCTCGATCGCCAAGACGCTGGTCGGGGACCTGGGGGTCAAGAACGCGCTGGAGGCGATCCAGATCCACGGTGGCTACGGGTATCTGAAGGACTTCGGTGCCGAGCGCGCCCTGCGCGACTCCAAGCTGACCTCGCTCGGCGGTGGCACTACCGAGATCCAGAAGATGATCATCAGCCGTAGCCTGTTGGGGAAGTAGCCGGCGCGAACGAGGGTTCCATCGCCAGGCGCGGCTGGGGGGTCGCGAAGAGGTAGCCCTGGGCGCTGTCACAGCCCAGCGCGCGCAGCTCCGCGAGCTGTTCCTCCGTCTCGACGCCCTCGGCGATCGAGGTGAGGCGCAGCGCCCGCGCCATGCCGACGATCGCACCGACGATCGCGGAGTCGTCGGCGTTGGTGCCGAGCCCCGCGACGAAGCTCCGGTCGATCTTCACCGCGTCCACGGGCAGGCGCTTGAGGTAGTTCAGCGACGAGTATCCGGTCCCGAAGTCGTCGACGGCGATGCGCACGCCGAGCGCCTTCAGCTCCTGAAGCCTCCGTACGACGCCCTCCGAGTCCTCCAGCAGCGCGGACTCCGTGATCTCCAGGCCGAGGTGCTCCGCGGCGAGGCCCGCGCCACGGAGGTGCTCGCGCACGGCGTCGACGAGGCCGGCCTGCGCGAACTGCCGGGCCGCGAGGTTCACCCACACGGTCAGCGCCGCGCCCGGCCGTTCGCGGGCCCAGCGCGCCGCCTGGTGCACGGCCTCACCGAGGACCCAGTCGCCGATCACCTCGATCAGGCCGGACTCCTCCGCCAGCGGGATGAACTCCCCAGGGGGGACCAGGTCGTCGGGCGTGCGCTGCCAGCGCACCAGCGCCTCCGCGCCGACGATCGCTCCCGACGTGAGGTCGATCTCCGGCTGGTAGTGGACGCGGAACTCCTGCCGTTCCACCGCGGCGTGCAGCGCGTTGCGCAGCGCGAGGCGGCGTGACGTCACACCGCGCATCGAGCTGTCGAAGAGCTCGACGCGGTCCTTCCCCCGGTCCTTGGCGCGGCAGAGCGCGGCATCGGCGTCGCGCAGCAGCTCCGGCTCGGTCTTCTCGCCCGGGGCGCTCATGGCAATGCCGATCGATGCGGACGAGTGCACGTCCGACCCGTCCACGTGGTGAGGCGCGGCGAGCTCGCGTTGGAGCCGGTCGGCGATCGCGAGGACCGCGCCGACGGTCACGTCTTCGAAGATCAGCGCGAACTCGTCGCCGCCCATGCGACCCACCGTGGCACCTTCGCGCAGGCCCCCCTGCAGGCGGCGGCTCACGGAACGGAGCAGCTCGTCGCCGCCGTCATGCGTGAAGCTGTCGTTGACCTGGTGGAAGCCGTCGAGGTCGAGGTAGATGAGCGCCACCGAGTTGCCGCGGTCCCTCGCGCGGGCCAGCACGGAGGTCGTCTGCCTGCGGAACGCCGAGCGGTCGGGCAGCCCGGTGAGCTCGTCGCAGCCGGCCGGGCGTTGTGGCGCGCCGCCGCCGAGGCGGCTGGTCCATGCGCGACGTGCACGGCTGGGGATACCCACGGGGTCTCCGAGACGGGTCAAGGCCCCGCAGGTTGCGGGTCACCGCCACAGTAGGAACGCGGGTGGGCGCGGCGCATGACACGAACGGACCATTTCTGCGCACATCCGTCAGGGGCCTCCGGACACAGACGACCCCCGGGTCGTGTCACGAGGACACATGCCGGCGTGGACGAAGGCCGGCACCCGGGGGCGCGGTGTCTGTTCGGTATTCCGCCCGACGCCGGAGGCGTCCGTCGGATCCGGAGCAGTCCAGCGGCTAGCGGACAGCCACCTCACGCGTCCGTTGTTCGTGCATGAATCGGACCACCTCCTCTCCCGTGTGCGGTCACGGTACGACGGCGGCGGACTTTTCACACGCCAGAAACCCGAATACTTGACCCTGCGAAGCCGCACTTGAGTAGGCTGACCTGGTGTAGGGGGTCGCCCGGCCGTACGCCCGAACGACAGGAGCACCATGCGAGCGCGCAAGCTGAGCCTGGTGGCGGCTGCCACCGCAGTGGCTGCCACCGCATGGATGGCGCCTGCCTCGGCGTCGATCCCGCCCAACATCTGCCCGTATCCGCCCAACAACCCGCGCATCTCGCTCTTCACGGAGTTCGTGACCGTGAAGGCCGGTCAGGTCTTCTCCGTCGGCGGCAACCTCACGCGCAACGGCTGCGGTCTCCCGGGCGGCCGGGTCGGCCTGTTCACCCGCACCGTCCACGGCAATCCGTTCACCTATCTCACGCAGACGGTGACCAACGCCGCGGGTGGTCACGGCTTCAAGGTGGCGCGCAACCAGACGACCGACTTCCTGGTGGTCTTCTCGGGTGAGGGCAACTACGCCCGCGCCGTCTCGCGCGTCGTGCACGTCTCCGTCACTGGCTAGCCGACTCCTAGGTCGTCGCCGGCCGGCGTTTCTCGTCGCGGCGGTTCTGCTCTCTTTCTTCCTGTTGAGCCTGGTCTGGGTCGGCCTGCGTGGTCGCATGGCGCGCAGCGAGCTGCTGCAGGCGCGCACCGCGGTGGGGGCGGTCGAGGCCACGGTCCAGGACGGTGACACGGGCGCCCTGCGCAACCTCGTGGCCGCGCTGCAGCCGCGGACCGCGCGCGCCAAGCGGCTCACCGGTGACCCGGTCTGGCGGATCTACGCGAAGGTACCCATCCTCGGCAGCACGTTCCGGACCGCGGCCGAGCTCGCCGACGTCGCCGACGAGCTGACCCACCAGGTCCTCCCCGATCTGGTGACGGCCGCCGGCGAGCTGGCCCCGACGACGCTGCGCCCGGCGGGCGATCGGATCTCCGTACCGGCGCTCGAGCGCGCACGTCCCCCGCTCGCGCGAGCGGCGGACCGGCTCGGGTCGCTGCGCGAGCGCGTCGATCGCCTCAGTCCGCGCTGGACGGTGGGCGCGCTGGGCGCGGCACGACGGGAGCTGCTGACCGAGCTGGACCGCTTCGCCGCGTCCTCGCGTACGGCGGTGTCCGCGCTGACGGTCGCGCCGCGCATGCTGGGCGGCAGCGGACCGCGGCGCTACTTCCTCGCGGTGCAGAACAACGCCGAGTCACGCGGCGCCGGCGGCCTGATCGGCTCGTACGCCATCGTGCGGGCCGACCAGGGCCGGTTGAGCCTCGAGCACGTCGGCCCGAACATCGATCTCAAGTCGGTGCCGGGACGCGTCGTGCCGGTCGCCGTCGACTTCGCTGCGCGGTACCGCAGGTTCGAGGCCGACTCGTTCTGGCTCAACGCGAACATGAGCCCGCACTTCCCGTACACCAACACGGTGATCACTGAGCTGTACCGGCGGCAGAGCGGAGTCAGCGTCGACGGGACGATCGCGATCGACCCCGTGGGGCTCGGCTACCTGCTCGACGCCACGGGTCCGGCCACGTTGCCCGACGGCACGCGCATCGACGGCGCAGGCATCGTGGCCGCCACCATGCGTGACGCCTACGCGCGCTTCGAGGACGAGGACGACCGGGACGCCTTCTTCATCGGCGTCGCGGAGGCGGCGTACCGGGCGCTCACGGGTGGCGGTGACCCGGTGCGCCTGCTCGAGGCGCTGGGCCGGGCCGTCGGTGAGGGTCACATCCAGATGGCCAGCAACGAGCCCGCCATCCAGGACGTGCTCCTGACGCTGCCGATCTCCGGAGCCGTGCCGACCACGCCGGGGCCGTACCTGCAGGTCGCCGTGAACAACGCCGGCGGGACGAAGCTCGACTTCTACCTCCGCCGCGAGATCCGTTACTCGTTCCGCCGGATGCCCGACGGCACGGGGCGGGCCGTCGTCGACGTGACCCTCCGCAACACGGCGCCGGCGCGCGGGCTGCCGGCGTACGTCACGGCGCGGCCCGACCTGCGCGAGGAGGACGAGTACCCGCTGGGCCAGAACCGGCTCTACGTGTCCGTCTTCGCGGGCATCGGTGCGACCCTGGAGCGTGCAGCCGTCGGTGACGTCGACTTCGCGCGGCTGCAGGGCGTGCCCGGCACGCCCCTGGTGCTCGGCGAGACGGAGACGCTCATGGAGGTGGAGACGGAGCGCGGCCACTCCGTGTTCTCCTCTTTCCTCGAGATCGATCCGGGCAAGTCGATCACGCTGCACCTCGAGCTGCGCGAGCCGGACGGCCGCGCGGCGCCGGTGATCCGGTCGCAGCCGCTCGTGGCACCGGACCTGGTCACCGTCGTGATGGAGCGCTGATGGCCGCCACCGACGCGGCACCGCGCACCCTGCCGCACGTCTCCCTCCAGCCGGCCTGGCTGCCGGCGTACTCGTCGCTGCTCGTCGTCCTGGACGCCGTGCTCGTGTCGCTCGCCGCCCTCGTGGCCAACCGCTACCGGTTCAGCAGCGGCGAGCTCCCGGTCCGTGACTGGAGCTACACGCTGTTCACGGCGGGCCTGGCTCCCGTCTGGGTCGTCGTGCTGGCGATGAGCCGCGCGTACGAGTCGCGCTTCATCGGCACCGGCTCCGAGGAGTTCAAGCGCGTCTTCAACGGCTCGATCCGCCTGGCCGCCGTCGTCGCGACGACCTCCTACCTGAGCAAGGCGGAGATCGCCCGCGGCTACGTCGGGGTGGCCATCCCGCTGGGCGTGGTGCTGCTCCTGATCGGCCGGTACCTCGCGCGCAAGGCGCTGCACGCGCTCCGGGAGACCGGCCGCTGCTGCCACCGGGTCGTCGTCGTCGGCGCGGTCGACGAGGTGCTCGAGCTGCTGGCCGAGGTGCGCCGTGAGCCGTACGCCGGTTTCGTCGTCGCGGGCGCCTGCGTCCTCGGCGACCAGGAGGCCGCCGCAAAGGAGCTCGACGTCCCGGTGCTCGGCGGGACCGACGACGTGCTCAAGGCGCTGGTCGAGATGCGCGCGGACACGGTCGCCGTCGCCGGCAGCCTGCGCGGCTCGCGGCTGCGCGAGCTGTCCTGGGAGCTCGAGGGACGTGGAGTCGACCTGGTGGTGGCACCCGCGCTGACCGACATCGCGGGCCCGCGCATCCATATCCGACCGGTCGCGGGCCTGGCCCTGCTGCACGTCGAGGAGCCCACGTTCGCGGGCGGGCGCCGCCTGCTCAAGGGCGGCCTCGACCGCGGGCTGGGCGTGCTGCTCCTGGTGTCGCTCTCGCCCGTCCTGCTCCTCGCGGCGGTCGCCATCAAGGCGAGCAGCCGTGGACCGATCCTGTTCCGGCAGGTGCGGGTCGGCCGCCAGGGCCAGGAGTTCTCGCTCTGGAAGTTCCGCAGCATGTACCTCGGCTCGGACGAGCAGGTCGAGGGGTTGGCCGAGTTCAACGAGCACGACGGCCTGCTGTTCAAGATCAGACGGGACCCGCGTGTGACGCCGCTCGGTCGGTGGCTGCGCCGGTACTCGCTGGACGAGCTGCCGCAGCTGTTCAACGTCGTGGGGGGGTCCATGTCGCTGGTCGGGCCGAGGCCGCCCCTGCCGTCCGAAGTCGCGCAGTACCCCGAGCACGTGCGGCGGCGGCTGCTGGTCAAGCCCGGGGTCACCGGGCTGTGGCAGGTGAGCGGCCGCTCCGACCTGTCGTGGGAGGAGTCGGTCCGCCTCGACCTGTACTACGTGGAGAACTGGTCGCCCGCGCTGGACTTCCTCATCCTCTGGAAGACCGCCTTCGCCGTCGTGCGCGGGCGGGGTGCCTACTGATGGCCGCTGCGCGCGTCGATCCCACCGCGACGGTCGCGGAAGGGGCGAGCCTGGGCGCGGATACCACGGTCTGGGGTCTGGCCCTCGTCCGCGAGGGTGCCGTGGTCGGTGCTCACTGCACGATCGGGCGGGGCGCGTACGTCGACGCCGGCGTCCGTCTCGGCGACCGGTGCAAGCTCCAGGACCACGTCCTGGTCTACTCCCCGGCCGTGCTCGGCGACGGCGTCTTCCTCGGCCCGGGCGTGGTACTGGCCAACGACCCCTACCCGCGGGCCGTGACGCCGGAGGGCCGGCTCCAGGGCGCCGCGGACTGGCGGCCGCTGGGCGTGACGGTGGGGGAGGGCGCGGCCATCGGCGCGCGGGCAGTCGTGCTGGCCGGTGTGCGGATCGGTTCCTGGGCGCTGGTCGGCGCGGGGGCCGTGGTGAGCCGGGACGTCCCCGACTTCGCGCTGGTCGTGGGCGTGCCGGCCCGGCGTACCGGGTGGGTCGGCCAGGCCGGCGTGCCCCTGACCCCGGACGGCGAGAACGCGTGGCGCTGCCCCCGGACCGGCCGGGCCTACCTGGAAGAGAACGGGGCGCTGCGGGAACAGATGTAGCACCATGCGGATTCCAGATGGAGCGCGACCTCTCTACGCGTTCCTCGTTTATTCACATGTCGGGATGCAGGATGACCCTGCGAATCGGCGAAACCGGGTCAAGTCCGCGGCCGGGTGCGACGAGTAGTAAGTACCAGGAGACCTAGGCACATCACGGAACACGTTCTTATACTGCCGTTTCGATCTTTGCCCAATGGGGCGGCTGTGACTGATGGGTCGCAGCGGAAGGGTTAACCAACCGTGACAGCGGTCGAGGCGTGGCCGACGACTCTCGTCGACACGAACAGCGACGAGCTGGTCGCATGGCGTGACGACGCCGTGCCGGTCAACGGCGCGTTCGAGTGCTGCGAGGTGCGCATCGACGCGCTGACCATCGACGAGGCCCTCGACCGCCTGCAGTGGCTGGCCCGGCGCCGGGTGGGTGCGGCCTTCCACCTGTGCAACGCCTACACGCTGTCCCTCGCCCGTCGCGACCCCGACTTCGCCGCGCTGCTCAACCGCGGCGACGTGAACCTGCCCGACGGCACCCCCGTGGCCTGGATCGGCCGCAAGCTCGGCTTCGACCACCTCGACCGCGCGACCCGGGGCCCCGACTTCATGGTCGAGGCGATCAAGGCCGGCCGCAGCTGGGGCATGAAGCACTACCTGTACGGCGGGTCGCCCGAGGTCGTCGCCGACCTGCGCCGCCACCTCGAGGAGATCGCTCCGGGCGTCGAGATCGTCGGCATCGAGTCGCCGCCGTTCCGCGACCCGACCCCGGCCGAGCTGGCCCGGTTCATCCGCAACGTGCAGCGCTCCGGCGCGCACGCCGTCTGGGTCGGCCTCGGTACGCCGAAGCAGGACATCTTCGTGGACCGGATGCGCGACCGCCTGCCCGCGACCCTCATCCCGGTCGGCGCGGCGTTCGACTTCATCGCCGGCGCGAAGCGCGAGGCGCCGAAGTGGATGCAGCACAGCGGCATCGAGTGGCTGTTCCGGTTCGCGACCGAACCGCGACGCCTCGCCAAGCGCTACGTCGTGGGCAACAGCGTCTTCCTGGCGGGTGCGGCCCGCGGCAACCGGGTCATCCAGCCGTCGGACGGCTGATCCAGACACCGGCATAGGATCCGGTTGTGTCCGTCGCCCTCGATGCGCGGATCTTCGTGTCCGGACATCGCGGGCTCGTCGGATCTGCGATCGTCCGCCGCCTGGAAGCAGCCGGATACACCAACCTGCTGCTCGCGAGCCGGACCGAGCTCGACCTCCGTGACCAGTCGGCCGTCAACGCGTGGTTCGACGCGCACCGGCCGGAGTACGTGTACCTGGTCGCCGGCAAGGTCGGCGGCATCGTGGCCAACTCGACGGCGCCCGCCGAGTTCCTCTACGACAACCTGATGATCCACGCGACTGTCGTCCACGCGAGCCACCTGTTCGACGTGCGCAAGCTCCTCTACCTCGGCAGCTCCTGCATCTACCCCCGGCTGACGGCGCAGCCGATGACCGAGGAACAGCTGTTGACCGGGGAGCTCGAGCCGACGAACGAGGCGTACGCCATCGCGAAGATCAGCGGCATCAAGCTGTGTCAGGCCTACCACAAGCAGTACGGCAACACCTTCGTCTCGGCGATGCCGACGAACCTCTACGGGCCGAACGACAACTTCGACCTGACGAGCAGCCACGTGCTCCCTGCGCTCATGCGCAAGTTCCACGAGGCGAAGGTGTCGGGCGAGCGCGGGGTCGAGATCTGGGGCAGCGGCAGCCCGGTCCGTGAGCTGCTCCACGTCGACGACCTCGCCGATGCCTGTGTCTTCCTCATGGACAGCTACGACGACGACCAGTTCGTCAATGTCGGTACGGGAGTCGGACTGACCATTCGCCAGCTGGCCGAGCTGGTCCGCGACGTCGTGTACCCCGAGGGCGAGCTCGTGTTCGACGCCTCCAAGCCGGACGGCATGCCGATCAAGGTGCTCGACGTCAGCCGGCTGCGTGCGCTGGGCTGGAAGCCGCGCATCGCCCTGCGCGAGGGCATCGAGCAGACCTACGAGTGGTTCCTCGACAACCTCGGGAGCCTGCGCACCTGAGGAGCGTCACGCCGCTACGACGCGCCCCGCCGGAACAGCATCAGGTTGTCGCAGTACCAGGACTGCACGTCGCCCGCGTCCCGCCAGGTCCGCGCCAGCCGCTCCGACTCCGCGCTGTCATGGCGCATGCCGCGTGTCGTGAACTTGTCGATCCAGTACTGCTTCTCCTGAAGGTTCACGTGATCCGCCCCCTCCTGCCCGGGCGGTGCGGCGGTGAACACGACCGTGGGCGCGAGTCGGGCGAGCAGATCGACGTAGCGGTCGGCGATCCGCTCCGGCAGGTGCTCCGCCACCTCGACGCTCACGGCCAGGTCGAAGCGGCGGTCGGCCGGGAAGCTGTCGTGCTCGAGGTCGAACCGCTGGACGTCCAGGCCGCGCTCGCGGCAACGCGCCAGGCCCGCCTTGGAGTACTCGAGGCCGAACGCGGAGCAGCCACGATCGCGAAAGGCCGCGAGCAATGCTCCCGTGCCGCACCCGACATCGACCACGGTCGCCGGCGCGAAGAGCCGGAAGAGCGAGCCCGCCATCGTCGCCGAGCTGGCGACGGCGGGACCTTCGACGTCGACCTCGTAGTAGTCGGCGTCGTAGATCACGTTGTGGAAGGCGCGCGTGGACTTGACCCTCGTGACGAACCGCGAGTTGCGTACCGCTGCCGGCACGAGGGTCCGGTAGAAGCGCTTTGCGACCTGGCGCGACGACACGAGCAGTGAGGCTAACTCACCCGTCGCAGGTGGAGGCGCCGGAACAGCCGGTACGCGGCGCGCAGGAGCGGCCCGGCGACGCGGAGCAATCCCTCGACGTGCCGATCCGTCCAGCCGACGAGCCGGTCCGGAAGTCGCTTCGTCCTCCGCAGCCGCGCGTAGCCGGTGAACGCCTCGGACCTCGACCGGGGGACCGCTTCGGATCCCGCGACGCTGCCGGGCAGCTCGCGGGCGAGTGCGTGCTGCAGCGACGTCCAGGCGCTCATCGGGCTCACCCGCATGGCCACCGTGCCGGTGAAGTGGGCGCGGTACCGAAGGCAGCGCTCGAGGTGCGCGAGGTTCGCGACCCGCTCGAGGTCGTACTCCTGGTGCGAGTACGCCGCGACCTTCCTGCGGATCTGCTCCGGGCCGCCGAGGAACGAGACGTGCAGACCGCCGACCAGGTCAGCGCCACCCCAACCGCCCGGCGCGCGCTGCAACTCGATCATCCGCGTGTAGTCACGGGCGCGGAATGTCGGGATGTGGCGGAAGGTGTCGGGGGACAGGCAGTCCACGAAGTAGATCGCGTGCGGCATGTGGAAGATGGCCGGCGTCGTGAGCTCGCCGGCGAGGGTCTCGAGCAGCTCGAGCGGAGGGAACTCGTCGACGTCGGCCATCAGGACGAGGTCGTCGGGATCGAGCGCCGCGATCGCCGGTGCCAAGGCGTCGCGCTGCGCCCCCTCGCGTTCCCATGCGGACGCCGCCGCCACCGGAAGCGTCGCCCGGACGTAGACGATGCGCTCCTTCCACTCCCGGAAACGCTCGCGGTTCTCGGCGAAGTGCAGAGGTTTGGGCCGGCCCGTGAACGTCAGATCACCCTCGCAGACGATGAAGCCGTGCACCGACGAATCGAGGACGCGCATACGCGCATGGAGGAGATCGATCTCGTCGTTGACGATGACGCAATCCCAGATCCGGACCGGCATGCGCGGACTGTAGACTCGCGGGCCCAATGCGGATACTCGTCGTTCACAACCGGTACCGGTCCGACGTCCCGTCGGGTGAGAACCAAGTGGTCGACGACGAGATCGAGCTGCTGCGTGCAGCCGGCCACGACGTCACCGCGTACCTTCCGTCGAGCGACGACATCGACGAGTTCGGTCCTACGGCACTGCTCACGTTGCCCTTGCGGCCCGTGCACTCGCGTGTGGCCAGCCGGCAGCTCGACCAGCTCATCCGGTCGAACCGGCCAGAGGTCGTGCATCTGCACAACCCGTTCCCGCTCGTCTCACCCTCCGTCGTACGGGTCGCGCAGCGGCACGGCGTGCCCGTCGTGCAGACCGTGCACAACTACCGGCACACCTGCCTGGCCGGCACCTTGTTCCGCGACGGGCACGTCTGCGAGGACTGCCTCGGCAAGCGCGTCCCACTGCCGGGCGTGGTGCACGGCTGCTACCGGGGGTCCCGCCTGCAGAGCGTGCCCATGGCGACCGCGCAGGCCGTGCACCGCGCGACGTGGCGGCAGGTCGAGCGCTTCCTGCCGCTGACCGAGTTCATGGCGGCCAAGCTCGTCGCCGCCGGGCTGCCGGCCGATCGGATGCTGGTCCGGCCCAACTCCGCGCCCGACCCCGGTCCAGCCGGGGCACCGGGCGCGGACTTCCTCTACGCCGGCCGCTTCGACCTGGAGAAGGGCATCCTGCTGCTTGTCCGCGCGTGGGAGCGGGCGGCGCTGTCCGATCGGCAGCTGGTCGTCGTCGGCGACGGCGAGCTCCGCGACGACGTGCGCCGGGCGGCGGCGGAGGTGCCGGGCATCATCCTGACCGGCAGCCTGACGCGCGACGAGGTGTCCCGCCGCATGGCCCAGAGCGGGGTCGTCGTCGTCCCGTCGCTCTGCTACGAGGGGTTCCCCCGTGTCGTCGTGGAAGCCTTCGCGCACGGGCGACCGGTGGTCGCGTCCGCGCTAGGCGCGATGACGGAGCTCGTCGACGCGTCGGTGGGCTGGACGGCCGCGCCCGATCCGGAGCCCCTCGCCGCGGCGCTGCGTGCCGCCGCCGCGGCGGACCTGGCGCCGTACGCCGCCGCCGCGCGTGACCGCTACCTCGCCCGCTACACACCGCAGCGGGGCCTCGACCAGCTGCTCGACGTCTACCGCGCGGTGTCCCGCTGATGCGCGTGCTGCTGGTCACCAGCCAGCTCGTCCCCGAGCACAACGCGCTGTGGCGTGCGGTCGCCGACCGGCCTGATGTCGAGCTGAGCATCGCTGGGTCGATGACGGCACTCGAGACCGGCGGCGTGCTCCCGGTCGGCGGCCGGCCCGACTTCGCCGAGTCGCACGTCTTCGTCCCGCGCCGGCTGCGCCGTCGCGACCAGCTGTGGTGGGTCTACCCCGGGCTCGGCCGGCTGATCCGCCGGAGACGACCCGACATCGTGCACGTGCACACCGAGCCGTGGGGACTGCTCGCGGCGCAGTGCCTGGGCGGTGCCTCCCCCGTCACCGGTCACGGCGCCGACAACATGTTCACGCACGGCGGACGCGTGGAGGCCCGGATCCGGGTCGCGGTCGCCCGCCGGAACCTGCGACGCATGGCCGGCTACGTCTCGTGGAACGAGCGCGGTGTCGAGCTGGCGCGCCAGTTCGGACTGCCGGCGTCGGCGCCGACCGCGGTGGTCCCGGCGAC
>CAZYXZ010000005.1:0-74492 GCA_964651395.1 uncultured Frankiaceae bacterium | reverse complement strand
CTCGTAGCTCAACGGATAGAGCATCTGACTACGGATCAGAAGGTTGGGGGTTCGAGTCCCTCCGAGCGCGCTCATCAAAATCGCAGGTCAGCCCCGGTCTTCAACTCCCCCGAAGGCCGGGGCTCTGCATGTGCGAGTGCCACGTACTGCTGTTCTACTGCAGATTGCTGTCTCAACGAGAGACATGGCGTTGCAGGAAGAACCGCAGAGGGGCTCGCCGGCTATCGACCGTCGCGTCGTCGTCGACCCTCCAAAGCTGTCATCGAGTCATCTCCAGACAAGAGCACCCATTCATCGGAGCCGAACCGAGGAAGGACCGCAACGGGAAGTGCTCCAACAACGTTTCGCAGATCGGTCGTCAGGTCCGGGCCATAGCGGACCCACTCGGTGACGTCGCCCCATGCGTCCGTGATCTCCGGGCCGAGGCTGGGATCCGCGCCACGGGCGGAGCGGAGGCACCAAGCGAATGGCGCAAACCAAAACTCCGCCAATGGCATGTGAAACTCCCGGCGACCCAGGACGCGCATGTAGCCGACGGGCCCACCGACGCGCGCCAGGTCGCCTTCTGTTAGCGCGAGCCTTAGACGCAGTTCCTCGGGCAGGCGGAGATCCGACTCCCTCTCGCGCAGACCACGCGCCAGGCGCGGGAACCGGTCCTCAAGATCGTCGTTGATGGCGAACATCCCGGCCAGAACGCTGCGGGCGACAAGTCCGGGCGCAACCCTCGCGGGAAGATCCTTCGCGTCAACCAGAAGACGTCGCACCGCGCCAGTTCGAAGTTGGGTCACGCGGTTGTGAAGGTCGATGTACGCGGGATCTTCTCGCCCGCTGGTCAAGCCATTGCAGTCGGTACAGAGCCCGTAGACGCTGAGGCCTCCAGGCCTCCAGCGACCGACAGTCGCGCCATCATCACCGGCTACCCATTGGGCGCGCTCGCGCAGTCGCCCATGGTTCCCGGTGGCTTTGGGCGGGACATGAGCCTCCGTCATCTGACGAAGCTGGCCGCAGAGTCCGCACCGGCCCATGCCGGGCTCCCGGTAGTTGCCAAGTCTGCGGAATCCCACGTCGCCAACGTAGATCTGTGGGCAGAGCTCTGCTTCGACATTCCAATGCGCTGAACCCTTCGTATCTGTCCACAATCCGGTTCAGCCGCGACCGTGCATCAACAGCAGCGAACGTGGGGAGTCGGCCGAGCCCGGGATCGACTGATCCTCAGACTCATGGGCGCCAAACTGACGATCGCGGCTGTCAGCCTGCAGACCGCCAACGCATTCGTAAGCGAGCACCATCGTCATCACCGACGCGTTGTCGGGCACAAGTTCTCGCTAGGGGTCTTCGACGATGCCGGACGTCTGAGGGGCGTGGCGATCGTCGGGAGACCCGTCGCACGGATGCGCGATGACGGGCAAACCCTCGAGGTGACACGCGTAGCTACCGATGGCTGTCCAAACGCCTGCTCGGCGTTGTACGGCGCAGCTCGCCGCGCGGCGCAGGCTCTTGGGTACGCCCGGATCGGCACGTACACGTTGGGCAGTGAGCCAGGCACCAGCCTCATAGCAGCTGGGTGGGTGCCGGTTGCCGAGACTGCCGGCGGCTCCTGGGATCGGCCCTCCCGACAGCGCACGGACAAGCACCCGACCACGCACAAGCGCCTCTGGGAGGCACTGTTGCGTCGCCCTGCGCCGGGTTCGACTACCGCCTAGCCAGCGAGCAGGTGAGACGCCATCAGCCTCGAAACCGCGCAGCCTTGCTTCGGTTACACGACCGGCAAAGCGTCTGCAGGTTCCAATGCGCGTCATTGCCGGCCCACGACCACGGTTCGATGTGGTCAACCTCAAGTGCAGCAGCGCGCCCGGTGAATCCGCAGTGCACGCACCGGTAGCCGTCGCGCCGAAACACTGCAAGCCGGCCATGCAGCCCGAGTCGACGCGGCCTGACCAACGTCATCGCAAGTCGGCCGGTCTTGGTGCGGCGCGTCGAAGCTGGGGTCGTCCGAGACGCGCCCCCGGGTCGGACTCGCGGAGCACCGGAAGAATCCGTGTTAGGCACCATCCCAGCGCTGGAGCGACGACATCGTCTGACTGAAACACCGTGCAGAGCTGTGCCTTTCGCACACCGGTGTCCGCAAGAAGCTCCGCGCGTGTCCCCACGGACGCCTCGCAGATCGAGTCGAGAGCCTCGCGAAGATCGAGCGCCAACATCGCGTCGAAGGACTCGACTGTCGTCTTGCGGGCAGTCGCGCGAGGCCCCGTCGCACGGGTCGCGGCTCGCAGCTCGATGCACGACATTCCACGGAATCGCGATGCTGCATGGACGCCGATCCGGAGCCTACCGACCAGGTCGCCGAAGTCGCCGTCTCTGCAGTCCAGCCCCCTCACCTCGCGCTCGCCTGTTGCCCAGGTGATGTCGGCGATCGTCAGGTCCACTCCCGGCCCCTCAAACCGACTGAGGTACGCCGTGCCTTCTGACCGGTGACCCGATGCGGTTTCCCCGGAGATCGGCCTTACAGCTGTGCCGATCGAAAGGTGGTAGTCGCCCAGATCGACCCGTCCCGCGGCGGGTCGCGTTTCCAAGAGAGCGCGTTCGGTCGAGACCTCAAGGAGGGGAGTCAGCCGGGCCTCCGCCCGTCGCCAGTGCCGATAACCTGGACGTCGCGAGGCGCGACCCACTGCCCATCGCTCGCGGTAGTACTCAGCGATCGACTCCGTGGGCAGGTCAAACGGCATCAGCTCCTGCGCCTCACCCCGCAGATACGCGTCCCAGTTGGCCGCCGTCGGCGCCAGGAACACCTCGCGCCGAATGTTGTGCTGGAGGTGCTCCTCCGGAATGTCGAGCGCCTCGAGTGCATTCCGCAGTACGCGGAACCGCCAGTTCGGGCCGCTCTTGTATTGGTTGGAGAGGGCCTTTGTCTCAGTCCCATCGCGGTCGCGAGCGAACGCCAGCAACGCATCGAAAAGCTCGTCCGAAAACTGGAAATGCCCGAAGCCCTTGGTGTAGCCCACCGAGTGGAACATGAGGTGCCCGCGGTACGTGACCCTGTTGTAGACCGACGACCGGCCGAGCGCCGAGCTCGTCGTGATCAGAGCGGGAGTCGGATCTTTCGCCTCTCCTCGCATCGCGACCCTTCCCGCATACTTTCGAGCCAGGAACTCACGAGTTTCGTTGGCAAGAGTCAGTAGTGCTGCGAGCTTGCCTGCGAGCAGCTGCCGGTAGGGATCGACTGCACCCAGAATGAACGCGTCGTACACGTTGTACAAACGAGCGTTGCGCTGCCGGGTGCCCCAACCGATGGCCAAGTCCCTCGCGCTCTGGGCGATGACCGGATCACCCATTGCGAAGATCGCCATGAGCTTCCCGTTGTACCGATCGCGCACGAGGAACCTGCTACGGCGCCCGTATCCCGAGGACACGGGCACGGACCACTGGAGAGTTGCGAACCTGAAGAGCTCGGCCTCCGCCTGAGTTCGAACCGGGATCACCACCGGATCAATCGCGGCCGGATCCACTTCGTCGCCGTCGGCGAACTCGCCGATCAGCGCGTCCTCGCGCTCCGCCAGGAACTCCGCCGCTTCCTCAAGACGGGCCCGGCGTTGCGCGGCGTGTGCGTATCGGATCTGTTCCTTCGCCTCCGTGCCGCCCAGCTTCGTGACAAGCGCGATGCGGTCCTGGACGAGCCCGAGCTCTCCCAAGACCGCAGCGCGGAGCGCCAACTCCTGTGCGCTCAGACTTGTCACGACGACCGCCTATTCGACGTCCGGCCTAGGCCTCGGCCTCGGCACCGTCGTCGTCCCCGTCGGTTTCGAGCCAGGCAGCGTTGTCCGCCTCAGCGATCTCCTCGAGAGAGGCGGCCTTGTTGTAGACCAGCGGGTGGATGTCGTACGCGGCGGCGAGCAGCCGGGACCACTCTCGACGCTCGGCACGGTAGAAGATCTTCGTCTCTCCGGTCGAGTCGATTTCGGCCATGGCCAACACCCAGAGCATGAGCTCCAACGCGCTCCGCAACTGGGCCTGGTCGGGACCTACGCGGTTGTAGACCTCCCGGTACCACGAGTGCGTCGTGTTGATCCGCAAGACCAATTGCGTGCCGTCCATCTGCGGGGTGTAGAAGGGGTCGTCCTCAGCGAGCCGAGCGAACTCGACCTTGTAGGGACGACGCTCCTGCTGCTGCTCCTGCGCGGCTTGTACGTCTTCCTCGGGCAGGCCGGTCTGGTCTGCGATCTCCTTGACCCGTCGGCGGAAGTTCGCCTGAGCCTCCTGCTGCGCCTCGTCGGTCACCTTGCGCGTCCGTCGGTTGTCCAGCTCGACGACCTTCGCGATCGTCTCCTCGGACGGCCTTACTCCGGTCTCAGCCTCGGCGTCGCGCTCGCGCTTCAGCCGCGAGCGCTCTTCCTCGACGACACGCATCAGTTCGTCGAAGGCACGCTTGACCCCGTGCGACTTCAGGGTCGCCTCGACCTTCTCGCTGAAGGTGATCGTCTGCTTGTCGGGCGTGACCCCGAAGAACTCGTCCAACTCCGGCGGGAAGTCCAGGGCCACGCCGATCGGGCGGGCGTAGTTGCTCCAGGTGATCAGGGCGGGCCGCGCGAGCTCGATGAACCGGCCGTTCCGGGTCACGAAAATGCCGTTGTAGTCCGTCCGAATCCTCTGGCGGACGCGAGCCGGCCGGCCACGCCCCCCAGTCCGGTGCTCGGCGTTGTAGGCAGCGACGGGCAACAGCGAGAAGCGCACCGTCACGGGGTGCTTCACACCATCGACGTCAGCGACTTCGAACCGCACGCTGTCCTTGGGTTCCGCGCGCGGCGCTTCGCCGACGTCGTAGTACCGGTACCCCGGTGTGGTGAACAGCACGTCGACCGGGTCGACCGGCGCGGCGTCGACGTACAGCTTGACCGTCTCGAGCCAACCGGCGTACGTGATGCCGAGGTGCTCCATGAGCCGCGCCGCAGCCTGCTGCTTGTTCGGCCACAACAGTCGGTCGAAGTCCGACCAGACCACGACGGTACGGACTGCCGCCTCGCCGCCCGCGAACGCAAGCACGTCGCGCGGTCCGTCCTTCGTCTCGATTGTCCGCGTGGAAGCAACGTAGTCCGCGACCCAGTCCGGGAGGACGACCTCCTTGACCTGCGGCAACGGCACTACGCCATTGACCGCCCCGAGGTTCTTGAGGTCGACGGCGACCTGCTTGAACGCGGCGCCCGCCTCCGTGCGCGAGATGACGGCGTAGCGCGTCCCGCGGTTGACCGACGCGCTCGGAAGACCGAAGCCGAACCTCCCGAAGATGTTGCGCTTGCCCTCGTTCGACGAGCCGCCCCACTTGGTGGCGTGCGGCAGGAACGTCTCGTCGATGCCCGCGCCGTCGTCGATGAACGCGATCTCCTTGATCTCGCTGCCGCCGTCGGTGCGGAGCACGACGTGAACCTGGGTGGCGCCGGCCTCGATCGCATTGTCGATGACATCGCCGGCGGCGTGCGCCTCGGTGTTGTAGCGCACCGAGCGCATGGACGCCGCGAGCATCGTGTCGTCCACCAGCCCGGAGCCTCCTTCGCTCCGAGCTGCGAACGCTCGCTGGCTCTCCAGATGCCGACTCTTGACGAACTCTCGCTGGCTCGCGAGGTGCTGCTGTGCCGTGTTCTTGGTCGTCTTCATTGCTGTCTCCTTGTCACTTGGCGCGGCGGCTCTTGCGCCGCGCGGGAGCCCCTTCCGGGTTCGGAGGGGAGTCTGTGTTAACTCTGTTGGGCGGCCTCCCAGGCTTGCCGCAGCGCGGCACATGCCTTGCCGAGGTGCTCTCGCACCGTAGAAGGCGTCACCGACATGGCCACTGCAGCCTCCGCGTGCGTCATCGCGTACTCCACGACGAGCAGGTAGGCACGGCGCTGCTGGAGCGGCAGCCGCTCAACCAGGTCTCGCACCTCGAGGTCCGCGACCAGATCGCGCGGGTCTTCGATGTCGGGTGTTGTCTCATCCCCGGCTTCTCCGCCGGGCAGCGGGCCCGGCGCGACCTTGGCCTTCGCGGCTGGCCGCTCGTAGTAACGCGGCCGCGTCAGGTTCTGGATGGCCGCGACCCCGACAGGAATGCCGGTCGCGCGAGAAGTTCTCACCGCGTCGGCCAACATGTCGGCGGCCACGTCCTCCTTGTCCCGCTCGGACAGAGAAGACGGACACTTCGAGGCAACCACCGCCTTGAAGCGGACGAGGTCAAAGTCCTCGGCTAATGAAAGAGCGGCTTCGTCCATGGGTCTCCCTTGTTCTGGAGAGCCCCATGGCGCTGCCGCCATGCGAGGTGGTAGACCCCGGGTTCTCTTCGGCGAGGCGCTGTTGGCCAGGCCCTTTCCCCAGGACTCTCGGGTCGTGTGAAGTTGTGTCGTGGTGCGGGCGAACGTACTGCTCCCGGGGTCCTCTCGGCACCGGGCGGATGCGCTTCCTACTCAGGTAAGGCCATCCACCGACCCCGATGAGCGGCGAGACCTGGAAGATCTTTTGGCGCCGCCCACCGGAGATCGGTCGCTTCAGCCCTACGCGACCAGCCAGGTCCGGGCGTAGCCCTTGCCGCGGGACTTCTTCGGGGACGTCTCCGCCCAGCCGGTCTTGACGGTGACGCCGAGCCACTGGAGATAGCGGGCGAGGGCACCCCACTCCTCCGAAGCGCTCTTCTCCCGGAGGCCGAACCACTCCTGCAGGTCGCAGAACATGAACTCGCGCCGCTTCGGGATCTTCGGGAGCAAGCGCAGCGTCGTCGTCACGAGCGACTCCCCACGTTCCTCCGCTTCGCGCACGATGGCGCGGCCTGCCTTCTGCCACTGCGGAACCTGGACACCCATTGGGCACTCCATCTCTCTGGCCACGGCGGGCGCCGCGGCTCTGTTCGATGGCTAACCGCGGTACAACCACGGTGGGTGGGGCCGCGTGGTCGTCTTCGTTGTGCCACTTCAAACGCCGCAAGGGCACGGGCTCCCGAAGATCACCGGCACGCGTTGAGGGCGACCGCTGGCGCGTCGGGTTGGTGCTCAGCGGGGAGTCGAGCAGCGTCATCTGACTGCTTCTCTTCAAGAGTGGCAGGCATGGCGGCATGAGCAGCAAGCGCGGGGTGCGGCGGCGCAGCTGCACCGGCAAGGTTCGCCATCGCGACCGCTCCGCTGCGATGGCAACGGCCAAACGGATGATGAGTTCGAAGACGAGCTGGCTCGTGCCATACGCGTGTCGGCTCTGCGGTGGCTGGCACGTCGGCCATGCGACGGCCGCCGCGCGGCGAGCCCTGAACGAGCGCAAGCGCGCACTCGATCGCTGATCGCAGGGGAGTCGACTGCCCCAGCTAAGAGCGCATCGTCGACCGGCCGGCTCCCGCCGCCGTCGTCAGGAGGTACCGATGCACTTGATCCGCGCCCACTGGGGCTGTCGCCGTCCACGTGCCCGAAAGGCGTTCTGTTTCGTCGGCATCGCCGTCGTCGCGCGTGCCGTGACCCGGCTCGCCGCGAACCCTGCCCAGCACGGCCTCTGGCGGGTTCTTGCCGTGATCGACCTGGGCTTGCTCGGCCTCGCGACGCGGGCGGTTCTCCGTTGCCAGCCGGAAACAGAGCGCCCTATTCCTGCAGAAGATCCAGGGGTTGGACTTTGAGATCCGCTGCGAGGCGCTCCACAGAGCGCAGCGTCAGGTTGCGCTCGCCGCGCTCGATTCCGCCGATGTACGTGCGGTGGAGCCCGAGGCGGTCGGCGAGTGCCTCTTGGGATAAACCGCGCTGCTCCCGCCAGCGGCGCAGGTTCCGCCCCAGCGTCTTCTGCAGTGCGCCTTCCACGCACTCAACGTCCCGGGGCCGCTACTCTTCGGTCTACAGACTGATAAGTATCGGGGGCGGCATGGGAAGCCGGCGCGATCGAGGCTGGAGCATCGTCGTTCTGATGGCCCTCATGGGCGTGGTCGCCTGCGGGCGCGACTCCGGCAAGCCGGCTGCCGAACCGTCTGCGCCACCATCGCCCACCCGGTCGTACAGCGCAGCCGAGCTGGCCGCGCCGCCGGACCTCGGGCTCCCGACCCCTGCCGCGGTCGAGGACTTTCCGGCCGACGTCGTGGCGCGCGTCCTCAACCTCTTCCGCGACTTCGTCCAGGCGAGTCACTTCGACGCGGCCACGGTCCTGAACGGAGCTGATCCCACTTCGCCCTACGTCGTAACCGACCTGGTCAGGCAGATGCGAGAACGCCCGCTGATGGCGTTGAACTTCCTCGTGCGGTTCCAGCCGGCCCGGTTCGAGTACTTCCGCCCGGTCGAGGTTCGGCACAGCACGTTCGCCCTCGCCGTCGATGACGAGGGCTACCTGAAGATCACTTGGCGCGGCCTCATGCACTACTTCCTACGCGACCGCTCCGACGGCCGCCTCTGGGAGGTCGGCTTCGACCGCACTCTCGGTCTCACAGCTGAGTACAACGACAAGACCGACGTCTTCAAGTTCTGGAAGTACTCCTCACAGCATCACTACGGTCCGGGTCCTGACGACCAGTCGAGTTGTCGGGCGTATGCCGGTGGCTACTTCAACCTTCCTGAAGACGTCCGGGTCCCAGAGGCCGACTTCGACTCGCGCCGACTGTCCCCCTCGCCGTCCGCCTCTCCGTTCCCCTCGGCGTCGGCAACTCCGAACTGTCTCCGGGTGACAGCCGTGCCCAGTCCCGGGTCGAGCAGCTAGAGCCGCGGGCCGGCGATGAGCCGGGCCGAAGGCGACGCTGGAGCGTCGCAGGCGAGTTGGAACTCGCCGATGGACCTGGCTCCGCCAGGTCCTCGGGGCCGTTGCTGTGTGACGCGTTGATGGATCAGGCGAGTCGCCCTTTGAGGGCGTAGCCAAGCCCGGGGCGGCGTTACTGCGGCGTGCACGATGCGCGGCCTGAACCCCGTCGCCCTGGCTCGTTGGGAAGCCGGGCAGAAATCAGGACAGCCTCCTTTCACGCCAATAGCTCCCCTCAGCCTTGATGTCCTGCAGCACCCGCGTCAGCGCAGCGCGGGTAGCCACCCGGACATCGAGCGATCGCGTCAGCTGCCCGTACCCGGCCCGGTCCATACTCGCGAGGGTGTCGCTCACAAGTCCGTCTCGCGTCCCACCGTTCCGGGCAGTCGCGACGACCGTGACCATGCGGTAGTAGGGGGAGTCTTCACGGAGTACCTCGGAATGCAGCAGGTTCGTGCTGTTGATCAGGTGCCGTTCGACGCTCTCCCGTCCCTTCGTTTCCCACTCGATGACGAGCAGGCATCGCGACCCGTCCGCCAAGGTCACCGGCGCGTACACATCGGGCCGCATACGGCCGCTGGTCGGCGCGTTAGGCATGTCGACGACGGGCTTGGACCGGCGGACTCGGTCGCAGACGACGGTGTCGACGGCCTCGGGAAATACTTTCAGCAGCGCAGCTAGTGCGTCAGCGATGAGGACAGCATGCCGTCGGTGTGCGCTGATCGTGACGGCCCGCGCGCCGTGCGGCAGACCCCACCGCCCGCTCCGTGCCATCAACGACAAGCACCCCGCACCGAAGGGTGTGAGCCACAGGACCTTGGGCACGCGATCGGAGCTCGTCTTGGTGAGCGCGCCCTTGGCCTGAAGGACCGCGAGCGCCGAGTAGTACGCCCGGTCTTCGGACGCGGGCACCTTCTGTGGGTCGCCGCCGTTGACCGCGATGCGCAAGTCGTCTGCGGTCAGGCCCTTCGGCTTGTCGATCAGAGTCGCCGCAATCACGGCTGCTTTCCCCCCGCGCAGCCCGCCCATCGACCGAGCGACGCGCTCGGCGTCCTGACGCAGTGCGAAACGCTCCACGGGCTTCTGCGGTGGCAGGTCGAGCGGGCGGACCCAGCCGAGACGTTCCAGTTGGACGATCGTCCAGGCGACTGCGGCGCGCCCGCCCTCCACTCGCTGGTCCATGGCCTGGCCGAGCGCGTCTCGCAGCCCAGCTGTCACCAAGCGGGACTCCGCTAGCACTCGAAGCGGCCACCACCCGGCAGTGCCGTCGTGCACGCCCACTAGCGGCGGTTCGACGTCGACAACGGTCGTCAGCTGGCGGATCCCGGCTGAGCTCGGTCGGGGTGCACGTCGCGCGTCCACGTGGCTCTCCTTGCTCTGGGCGTCGTCGACGCCGGCTCTCGGTTCGGAATGTCGGCAACGCGCAGGCCCGCGGTCCCGGAGTGACGGGTCCGTGCTCTGCCGCGACCAAAACGCCTTGGACACGCGTGTCCAAAACCGTCGCTTATGCGCGGGCACGGGGAGTCGCCGTGGGGCTTGAGTGCGGCACGGTCGAGTCGGAGGTGAGTTCCATGACCGACCTCGTCCTGCCGGCCGAGGGTGCGCTGCCCTCGTTCCTCGGGCTCGTGGACGGCGTCCACGCGCTTCGCACAGAGATCGCCGAGGCATGGCTCGTGGGGCTCGACTCCTACGTGCTGGACAACATCGCGGCGGCTGAGGCCGCGACGGAACGGCTCGCGGGCGCGCTTGCCGAGCTTCTCGCACTCGTCATCAACGCATCGCACGAGCGCGATCCGACGCGGCTCGTGACCGGCCTCTACGAGGCACTGGAAGTGCTCCTCCACGGCCGAGATGGGTCGCCAACAGATACCCCGCCGTGAGCGCCAACTCCGGCCCACCCACGCGGTGAAGCCGGCGGTTAGCCCGGGGTTGGACGTCGCGGCAAACGCGATCCTCGAACGAAGGACTCTCGATGAACACGCTCAACGAACCGCACGAATCGCTCCTCTGCACCACTGCCCAGGCGGCCGCTCTGCTCGCGATCTCGCGCTCGTCGATCTACCGCATGGTGGACGCGGGCGAGCTCCCGGGAATCCAGATCCGCGGCAAGCTGCGTATCCCCCGCAGTTCGCTCGATCAACTCGTCTCGATGCGGAAGGCCAGCTGATGGCCGAGCAGGCGGACGAGAAGAAGCCGAAGAAGAGGCGCGGCTACGGCGAAGGCTCCATCCACAAGCGCCAGGACGGAAGGTGGATCGGCCAGCTGACCGGCGTACGGGGCCCAGATGGGGTACGGCGGCGCGCAACGGTGTACGGCAAGACCAAGCAGGAAGTCACGGACAAGCTCATCGAACTGCGGATTGCGCAGCGCATGCAGGGCGCCACCACGAGTGAGTCGATGACGATTACCGAGTGGGGCGTTCGCTGGTTCGCCATCCTGGACGACGAGGTGACGATCGGCGCCATCGAGTCCTCCACTCGCGACGGCTACGAGGCCGACTGGGAGAACCACGTCGTGCCGGAACTCGGTGGGTGGAAACTCGAGGAGCTCACGACGCCACTGATCCAGGCGTGGCTCGCGAAGAAGTCACGCGACGTCGTCGTTCGGGGAGGACCGCGACGCACCGGCGAAGGCAAGGGTCATCGGTCGAAGAACGAGATCGCCAAGCGGCAGGCGAACGCCCGGCGGCGGATCGAGAACCCGTCGACGAAGACGCGCTCATATTCCTCGCTGAAGGGGATGCTTGCGGCGCTCCGGCGATCGCTGCAGGACGCCAAGCGCGACAACCGCATCCCCTACAACCCGGCGATGGACTGCAAACTCCCCGGCGGGAAGCGAGCGCCAGCCACCCGTGTGACCGGCCACACCAAGGAAGAGATGAAATTGCTGTGGCCGGCGATGGCCGCGGACGCGCGCCGTTCGCTCTGGCTCGCCCTCTTCATGCTCGCCGCTCGCATCGGCGAGATCCTCGAGCTGCGATGGTCGCGCATCAACCTGGCGAACGGCGAGGTCTACTTCGGGGCCAACGTGCGGCGGCAGAAGCGACGCGACGGCTCACCGTTGCGGACCGAGCGCGTTGTGAGCGACTCGAAGGGCCACAAGCTTCGCCTGTTGAAGCTGCCCGAGGTCCTTCATCGCGAACTGATTGAGCATCACGCCCGTCAGCAAGAGCAGATCCGGGCATTCAACGAGCACATGGCGGCTGTCGGATCTCCGCTGCGGTGGGCCGACCAGGACCTGGTCTTCACGACCGACATCGGAACCCAACTCGACGACGCCAACTTGCGTGCTGCTTGGCAACGAGTGGCTACGAGCGTCGGCGTCGCTCGCGCCACGCCGCATCGACTTCGTCACACTGGCGCGACGATCATCGTGCGGTCCGGCTTGCCGATCGAGTTCGCCCGCGAGTACCTCGGCCACTCAGACGACCGGACCACACGCGGCTACCTCGACCCCAACCTTGATCAAGCCGCCGCCTCCGCTGCGGCCATGGACGCGTACGCCAGGGCGCTCGAAGAGACACAGAACGCCGAGTCGCCGCCAGGTCACGGCGAGCAACAGCAAGATGTTGAGCCGGCGACGTCCAACCGATTGACCGGCCGTGACTAGGTGCTCGAGCGCGAGCTACGTGAACAAGCGTCCGATCCCTTGCCGCAGTCTGGCGAACCAGTTGCTCTTCGATGGGACCCGATGCTGATGAAGTGCGTCACGATCGACGGCTTGGGTTAGCGCAGCCTCACTCGAGTCGAGCTTCCGACGCCAATCCACTGCACCACGGGTGATGAAGTAGTGCGAGTTGCAGGGGAGTCCGGTACTTGCGACGGACGGGCTTAGCGAAACCTCGCCGTCGAAGATCACCTTCCAGCGGGCTGGCGAGAGCTTGGTGACCACCTCACTTCCGCACCCGCAAGGACAGATGTGTGCCGCGGTCGAGTACGCGGTGGAGACGTACAACACGCCCGGCTGCAGTGGCGACGGGAAAGCGTCTACAATCTGCGCTACAAAGCGCTCCGCGCGACTCATTCGGTGTCGCCGTTGCGCAGCTCGTTGAGGTAGAGCTTGTAAACGGTTTCGGTCGTCAACGAATGGGCAGCGAAGTAGCCGAGCTGACGCTTCCACTGGATGACCGCCAGCACCGCGTTGAGGGCATTCAGGTCGGCAACTTGGATGTTGCTGCCGTAGTCATCCTCACCAGGCGCGGTGTCCGCACTCTGCAGTGGCAGCGCGTCCGCGCCAATCGGGTACGAGGTGACCTTCAGCAGCCCGGTGAGCCCACTGTCGCCGATGCTCACACCCATTCCCACGTCGATGAATGGGATGCTGCGCTCCCGGAGCCACACCATGATGTCAGGGCGCGCCTTCGCATCGGCCGCCGCGAGGAAGACGAACGTTGCGTCCGCCAACAGGTCCAGGTTATCGGCCGTCAGATGTTCCGCGTGCGGAGTGATACCGGTGTGCATACGGGAGTACTCGGCCGCGAAGTACTCGGCCTTGCTCTGGCGCTTCTGAAGCGCTTCGTGTGAGGCAGCACCCGGCGCTCGGAACGCGTTGTGGTTTTCGAAGACGTCGCCGTCGATGAGGATGATTCGATCGACCCACGTCTTCGCAACCTGATCAAGAATGTAACTCCCGGTACCTCCGACCCCGACGATCGCAACGGTATGGCCGCGAAAGAGATTGCTTAGCTCCGTGAGGCCGGCTCGCGTGGTGTTTGTGTCGCGGTACACGAACGGCAATCCGTCTTCCACCACTTGAAAAGCCGCGCCTGGTGTGGCCGAGAGAACGGGATCCAGTTGTACCGCCGGGGTACTCAGGATGCGTGCGTACCCGCGGACCTTCTCGTACAGGCTGGCGTAACTGCCGCTTGGCGGCTTGAAGGACAGCATGAAGTTGGCAGTGTCGCCATTGCCGAGGTCGCGCTGGTTCGCGCCACCAAGCGGTGCGCCACGTTCGTCCCGCGGCTCCTCGCCGGAGAACCAGATGGTGTGGTCGCTGAGGGCATCATTCAGGACACCATCGGTGTCGTTGACGGGGAGCACCAGGCGCCCGTCGCCACGGGGTCCGCTCGGCGACAGGTAGGGGACGCGGACCTTCAGGTGACCGTTCTCGAGGAGAACGTCGTACCCGTCTGAGTACAGCCTGGAGATCGAGTCTTCAGGACCGGTTGGCGGCTTCGACATCGAAGACCATGCCGTCCTTTACATGCACACGCTCTCCGGGCCGCAGCGACTTGTCCGGACCGTGGCCCCGGCTGTATTCGACCGTCGTTCCGGCGGGGTCGTACGGCTGGCCCGGAAACGCGAGCTCGACTGCCTGCTCGAAGGTGATGTCCTTCTCCAGCCACTCGTGAGGCCTGGTGTTGACGATGATCGTGACTACCTTCGTCTTGTGATCGCTCTGGGCTGCGGTCGTCACTTCCACTCCTCTGCTCAACGATCGACAATGCGTCGGTTGTGACGCATTGCGCCGACTGTAGAACAGTGCGTGTCGACTTTCAAGCAGTGGCCCGGAAGTGCGACACTCTCGGTCGGCCGCCGAGGGGACTCATGGCAACCACGAAGATCGACGTGCAGGGCCTATACGCCGCGCTCGATGCGGAACGGACGACACGTGGCTTGTCGTGGCGACAACTTGCAAAGGACATCGGCGTGAGCCCGTCGCTGCTGTCGCGTCTAGGCAATGACTTGCGTCCGGACGCCGACGGTTTCGCGACTCTGGTTCGCTGGCTGAACATGCCGGCCGAGAGCTTCATGATCGACATCGAGTCCGATCGGGCGGCCCAGCCTGAACCTGACCTCGTGACCCAGCTCGCCCCGCTGCTGCGGGCGCGCCAAGACCTCGACAAGCGCGATGTCGCCTACCTTGAGGAAGTGATCCGGGCCACGGTAAAGCACGCACGGGCAGCGCGGAAAGGATCTGTCTGACGATGAAGCGCACCGTCAACAAGGCCGCGTGCAAGCGGCTTGCCGGTGAGCTACGCACGGAGATCGACCTCGATCCGATGGATGCGCTGGACCCGTGGAAACTCGCCGAGCTGTACGGGATCGAAGTGTTCTCGCTGAGCCTGTTGCCGGTCACTAGCGACGTTCGCAACTACTTCATGAACGTCCGACCGGATTGCTTTTCGGGTGCCCTTGTGCCGCTCGGAACTGGAGCAGTGATCGTCGAGAACGATTCACATCCCTTGGTGCGGCGCAGGTCGACAATGGGGCACGAGCTGGCGCACGTCTTCGGAGAGCACAAGTTTGGGACAAGCCTCGTTAACGAGCGAGGCTGCCGGCTCGCAGACCAGGCGCAGGAAGCTGAAGCCGCTGAAATCGCGGGCGAGCTCCTCGTCCCGTTCGAGGCCGCCAAACAACTGGCTCGGCGAAGGGCAACTAATGAGGAGGTTGCCCTGCAGTTCGGCGTGAGCATCGACCTCGCTCGCTGGCGGATGGACGCCACGGGCGCCCGGCTCATCGCGCGGCGCCGCGCAGCTGCCTTCGGACGAGCGAGCGGCGCGTAGAGCGATCGCCCTTCGCTGCGATGTGCTGCAGTCTTACTGCAACGCGGTGACACGTCGTGAAGCACCGTGAGACACTTCGTGCGGTGAAACCGCAGGTCAGGGATCGTTCTGATACGTGGTGACACATGGCGTGCGGACCTACGGATCAGAAGGTTGGGGGTTCGAGTCCCTCCGAGCGCGCTCATCGCCCCACACAGCAGAACCCCGGTCTTCAAGAGCCTGAAGACCGGGGTTCTCTGGCGTGATGACCGAACGGGGAGCTAGCCCTCCGACAGCAGCGCGTCGATCTGCCCGAGGGCCAGCGTTATTCCCTCTTCCATGCCCATGGCGATGACCTTCTCCATGTCCTCGAGCGTGGAGTACGTCGAGGCGATCGTCATCCGCGTACGACCGCCGGACTCGGCGATCGTCACGACCATCTCGACGGTGGGCATCGCATCGTTGCGGTTGCCGGACTCGTCGGCGAAGCCGTCGGTCACCTCCAGCCGGTGGGGCGGCTCCACGACGTTGACCCGCCACCAACCGCCGGCCTTCTCGCCGTCCGGTCCGGTCATGTAGTAGCGGACGTCGCCGCCCGGGCTCAGGTCGTGGTCGACGAACGTCGCCGGCCACCCGGGAGGACCCCACCAGCGGTTGAGCTGGGCCGGCTCCGCCCACAGCCGCCAGACCCGTTCTGGGGTCGCGTCGAACTCCGAGGTGATGGTCAGCGATCGGCTCGCCGGGTCCTTGGTCACATCGATGACCGTCATGACTGCTCCTCTTCCTCGTCGATCTCGGCGAGCACCTCGCCGAACCTGTCCATGCGGCTGCGCCACACCTCTTCCAGCTGGTCCAACATGCGCGCCGCCTTCCGGAGCTGGCGGACGTCACCGCGGACGAGCTGCTCCCGGCCGCGGCGCTCCTTGGTGACGAGTCCTGCCGCTGCCAGGACAGCCACGTGCTTCTGCACCGCGGCGAAGCTCATCGGGAAGCAGCGTGCGAGCGCGGTCACCGAGTACTCGGTGGTCAGCGTGCGCCGCACGATGTCGCGGCGCGTCGGGTCGGCGAGGGCGTGGAACACGCCGTCCGCCTGCTCGGTGTCCAGCATTCGTACAACCATTTGGTTGTAGATTACCACTAGCTGCGGATGCGTCAAGCGGCGTCGGGCGGGTCCTCGTAGGGTCGGCGTGTGGAGAGCGTCGAGCTGCGATGGATGACCGGCGACCAGCTGGTCACCGACATCACGGCCGAGGCCGGCGAGTTCGCTCGTCAGCGCGGGGACGGGCTGCTCCACCTGTTCCTGCCACATGCCACCTGCGGCTTCGCGATCATGGAGACCGGATCCGGTAGCGAGGCCGACCTGACCGCCGCGATCGACCGCCTCTGGCCGCGCGAGGTCGCCTACGAGCACGCGCACGGAACTGCGGGGCACGGTCGTGACCACGTACTTCCCGCATTCATCGCACCGTCGTTGTCGGTGCCCGTCCTCGGCGGCGTGCTCCAGCTCGGCACGTGGCAACGGATCTGCCTCGTCGACACGAACGTCGACAACTGCACGCGCGTCGTACGCCTGAGCTTCCTCGCCGGCTGAGGTATACAACCGCTCCATGAACGACGCGCACATCACCTTCCTCGCGAGCCCCGAGTGGGCGGCGCTGCTCGAGAAGGACCTCCTGCCCTGGGTCGACAGCGTCGGCGACCTCGGCGACGACGTCCTCGAGGTCGGCCCCGGACCGGGCCTGACGACCGACCTCCTCCGCGACCGTGTGCGCAAGCTGACGGCCATCGAGATCGACGAGGCACTGGCGACGGCACTCGCGGCCCGTCTGGGGGAATCCACCGTCGACGTCGTACGCCGGGACGCGACCGACTCGGGCCTGGCGTCCGGCGGGTTCTCCGCCGTGACCTGCTTCTCGATGCTGCATCACATGCCCTCGCCGGAGCTCCAGGACAAGCTGTTCGGCGAGGTCGCCCGAGTGCTGCGGCCCGGAGGCCTGTTCATCGGTGTCGACACGCGCGACCTCGACTACATCCGCCTCGGGCACGAGGGGGACACGTTCGTGCCGGTCGACCCCGCGACGCTTCCCGACCGCCTGGCGGCCGCCGGACTCCAGGACGCGACCATCGACGTCGGCGACTACCAGATCCGCTTCCTGGCCAGGAAGCCTGGGGAGTAGTTCCGCGGTCCGCTTTTCAAACTCCACCCCGGTGGAAGACTCAAGGCATGCCGCGACTGACTACGTTCACCCGTCTCGCCCTGGGCCTGCTACCTGCTCTCGTCGTTGCCGCACCGATCACGGCGTCGGCCGCCCCGCAGCCGTACACGTGCCCCAATGGGCAGGACCAGGTGACGGGGGTGAGCGACGGCGGGCCTACCTCTACCGTCACCGGTGACACCGACAAGATCTCTCTCGTGGTGGCGAACACCCCTGAGCAGCAGGACTACAAGGCGCAGTACCAGCACATCGGCAACGAGGTGATCGACTCCGCATACGTGCAGATGACGAACGGGACGATGCAGTCGTTCGGTCCCGGTGACGCGATCGTCGACCTGCCCGCGCCGATCGAGCGGATCGACGTCTGCGGGCACGCGGTCGCCCCTGTCACGTCTCTGAGCCTGCAGACGAGCGCCCCGCGGATCACCGCCGGCAACCGACCCACCCTGTACGGCGTCGTCAGCGTGAGCGGTGGAGGCGGCGACGTCGCCGGCCGGACCGTTGTCATCCATGGCAAGTCATGGGGCGCGAGCCAGTACTCGGTGCTCGGCAGCACGGTCTCCGGCGGCGACGGCGCGTTCACGTTCCCGGTCTCACAGCTGACCCAGACCGCCTTCGTCGCGCGCGTGGACAACGCCGCGTCGCCAGCGGTGCTCATCCGCGTCCACCAACGGCTCACGATCAACCAGCCCCTTCCCGGCTCCGACTTCATGCGCGGCCAGCGCGTGACGTTCTCCGGGACCACACTGCCTGCGCGGCCGAACATGGCAGTCGGGCTCGCGACGACCGCCACGGGCCGTTACACCTACGTCGGGGAGACGCGGACCAACGCGCAAGGCGCGTGGTCGATCACTCCCCGGCTGGCTACCGGCACCGGCACCTACGTCGTCTACTGCTCCGCTCAGGCCGGCTCATTGTTCGGGTCGAAGTCCGTCCACCTGGTCGCCTCCTGATCGATGGACGACGCCGTGGGCGGGAACGTGCCGGCGGCCACGGTGACAAGGCTGCGCCACCTCTGCCTCGCCCTGCCGGACGCGTACGAGGAAGCCGCATGGGTGGGCAGGCGGTGGCGGGTGCGCGGCAAGACGTTCGCGCACGTTCTCGGCATTGCAGAGGGGTGGCCGCCCGGCTACGCGCGCGCCGCCGGCACTGGCGGTCCGGCGTACGTGCTGATGTTCCGCGCGTCCGGACCGGAGCTCCACGCGCTCCGCACGATGGGCGCGCCGTACTTCGCGCCGCCATGGCGTGCAGACGAGGTCGGCCTGGTCCTCGGGAATCGCGTCGACTGGGTGGAGGTCGGCGAGTTGCTGACCGAGAGCTACTGCCTCCAGGCGCCCAAGGCGCTCAGCGCGACGGTTCGTGCCCGTCAGTAGCGCTGGCCCGAAGGATCGTGAGGCGGCCCTTGTTGGCTGCCTCGTAGGCATGAACGACACCGCGCCGCTCGTCGTCCGCCTCTGCGAGGAGGGCGGTGATCTGCTTCGCCGTCATCCCGTCGTACCCCGGCCAAGGCTCGGCCTCCCGCACTACTGGCGGACTCGGTGCCGTTGCCGGTGCCGGGACGAGCCGAGGCGTACGGCGGAGCCCGCGGCAGTAGAGCCAGAACCCGACGCTGAGGCTGCCGAAGGCGAGAAAGAGCACGACCACGACGCGGACGCTGCCTTTCGTACCCTTGGCCGGCTCGACCAGCTCTTTGATGTAGAGGCCCGCGGAGAGGACGAACGCCGCGAGCCAGACCTTGTGGCTCCACTGCCGGAGCTGCCGGCCGGGCAAGAAGGTCAGCGGCAGCATCGCGAACATGAGTCCGCTCAGCGCACCGATGTAGATCGCGGAGAGCGTGCCGCTCACGACCTGCTCGGGAAACGTGGCATCGACGATGGGCAGGACGTCGAGCCAGCCGAGCAGCAATCCTGCAGACAATCCGAGCGCCACCGTCGCGGCGAGCGTGATGGCCACGCGTCGGCCTTCCCTCCGCGACGTGAGTGCGATCACAGGAACGAACCCGCCGATCGCCCCGTAGAAGTAGCCGGGCTCGAACCTCGCCAGCCACGACACCCCGACACTGACCGCAGCCACGACGAGGCCGAGCGGGAGCGGCTCAAGGCGTAGGCCCACACGGCCTTCGCGGTCGAGCCGGTCGCCGGTGAACGACGGGATGGCGACGCGGGTCAGACCCGCGAGAGCGGCCCCGAGGATGAACGCGACATAGCGGCGGCCAAAGCCCATCTCGCGGTCGAGCTGTCCCTGCAGCGCCCCGGCCCCGACGAGGCAGAGTCCGAAGACGAGCGGCACGGGCCAGCTGCGTCGAGGTCGTCGCTGCAGTCGCCGGAACCGCTGCGCCACCACCTCGTAGTTCGCCTCCCAAGTGGCGTTGAACAGCTCTGCCGGGAAGACGAGAGCGAGGAGCAGCGAGCCGACAGCCAGGCTGATCGCACTGGCCTTCGGCGAGTGGTCGACCTGCTGAGGCGGTGCGAGTGACCCTGCGAAGGCCGGCTGGCGCTGACGGATCGCCGGACTGGTGGAGAGGCGAACCCTCGACCTGGACGCCGGGTCCACACGGATTGTGTCGAGGCCGATGTTGCCGTCCGTGAAGACGGCGTCCCCGTCACCGTCGACGATCGTGACGCTGGCGATCTCCGCAGCGTCGGCGATGAATCCGACGAACCCGCTGCCGCCCGGGGCATCCGCCGGGTTGGTCGCGCCCTCAGGGATGCCGTCGTCGGTCGCCAGCACGGTGCCGTCGGCGGCCAGGACGGTGACCGCGATGCCCTGCACCGAGTCGAAGGACTGATACACCACATCGAAGCCCACCGCGCTCACGGGCGGATCGAAGGTCAGGGTGATCCGGTCGTCGTCGAAGGCTGGATCGGCGAGACGCAGCTCCGGTCCGCCGGGTGAGAGCACGTTGTCGCCCGACGTCGACGGCAGCTTGTGCACGAGATCGGGCGGCGCCCCGGGCGCCACCGGGGTGAAGGTGTCGTCGGCGCGGACCACGACGAGGCGCGCAGCCCCCTCGGGCGCGGTGACCGTCAGCCCACCCGTGCTCTCGGCACTGAACAACGAGCCTGGCTTGTCTCGGTCGAAGGTCACGAGAACCGGCGCGCCACCAGCCTGGAGAAAGGCCGCGAGGTCGTTGGTGGTCAGCGTGACCGCGGCCTGCGCAGGCGGGCCGGTGAAGAGGCTCGCGGCGATCACGAGCGGGGCGACGGCGAGCAGCCGCCGCGTCGTACGCACCCCCATCAACCCTCCCCCAGGGCTTTGCGCGGATTGTGCCCGGGCCCGGCCAGGCAGCAAAGGGCAAGATGGGCGAGTCGTCGGACAGAGGGAGTGGACGTGACCACGATCTGGTACGAGCGCGACGCCGATCTCAGCGCCCTCGACGGGCAGCGGGTCGCGGTCGTCGGCTACGGAAACCAGGGGCGGTCCTGGGCGCTCAACCTCCGGGACAGCGGGCTCGACGTCACCGCCTGCGTGCGCGCCGATGCCACCCGCGAGGCGGCTGTCGCCGACGGCTTCGCGGCGGCCGACATCGGCGAGGCGTCGTCGTACGACGTCCTCTGTCTGATCGTGCCGGACGACGCGATCCCCACGCTGCCGATCACGCCCCGCGACGACGCGCTGGTCGTGGTCGCCAGCGGCTACACCCTGGCGTTCGGCCGCTACGACCCTGCGTGCGACGTCGGCATGATCGCGCCGCGGATGCTCGGCCCCGAGGTGCGCAGCTGCTACACCGAGGACAAGGGCTTCATCACTGCGGTTGGCGTGCACCGCGACGCAACGGGCACGTGCCAGGCTCGGCTGCTCGCGCTGGCGCGAGCTCTCGGCGGCCTGCGACAGGGTGCCCTCGAGCTCACCCCGCGCCAGGAGGCGGTGCTCGACCTCGGCGTCGAGCAGGTCCTCTCACCAGCGCTCAAGCGGGTCAGCACGTCGTTCGCTCAGGTGATGTTCGAAGAGGGGATCCCGCTCGAGGCGATCATGACCGAGCTCGTGCTGTCTGGTGAGGTCGAGCGCACCTACCGGCTGCTGCGCCTCGAGGGCTATGCCAAGCAGATGGCGCATCACTCGCCGATCAGCCAGTACGGCCAGCTCTCCCGCGGCGAGCGCTATGACCACCTCGACGTCGTCTCCGCCATGCGCGAGGTCCTGGCGGAGATCACATCCGGCGCGTTCGCGGACGAGTGGGACGCCGAGCGCGACTCGGGTCATCCGACCCTGCACGCCCTCACGGAGGTATGGGCCGGGCCCGCCGTCCAGGCCTACGAGGCCGAGGTCCGATCCCGGCTCGGCGAGGGTGCAGCGCGCTAGGTCTGGCAGGCTAGATCGGTGCCGATGACCTTGCGAACCGCTCGGTGGGTTGCCGCCACGTTCCTACGACACTCCCCACGCGACATGCGCGGCCGGACACGACTGATCGATCTCTGCGACGACTACCTACAGGGGAGCGGGCCGTCGGCGCAGGTCATCGCGAAGATGAAGCTCGGGCACGAGATGCTGGTAGATCTACGCGCACGGACCGAGTTCCGCGCCTATTACACGGGCGAGTATGACGACGTCGGCATCAACCTGGGACGTCGGTTCATCCGCCAGGGCGGCTGCGCCCTAGACGTCGGAGCGAACGTGGGCTTCTGGTCGGTGCCCTTGGCGCGTACCTGCGCCGAGGCACGTGGCCATTTGTTCGCGTTCGAGCCGGTTCCTCGCAATGCCGACCGCCTAGAGGACAACCTTCGCCGGAACGGCGTACTGGGCTCCGCCACAGTCGAACGCCTAGGGCTGTCGTCCGTGGAGGCCGAGGCCGTGATCACACTCCGCGAGGATTTCGAGCGAGGCGCCGGCACCGGCAATGCGTCGGTGCTGGTTGCGGATGGGCTCGACGACCGCTTCGCTACCGTGCGGACGCGGCTGATCACCCTGGACGGCTACTTGTCGAGCCGACCCACAATCCGGCTCGACTTCGTCAAGGTGGACATTGAGGGCCATGAGGACTTGTTCCTGCAAGGTGCGGCGGCGACCATCCGCGAGATGAGGCCCGTCATCTACGCGGAGTGGAACGTGGGAATGTTCCAGCGGCGCGGTGTGGACCCCACCAGCGCGGTCAGTGATCAGTTCGACGGGCTGGACTACACATTCCACCGCCGCCAGACCGATGGGACGTGGTTGCGCCTCGACCGGTTCGAGAGTCCGCTGCCACTCGACGACATCCTCATCGCTCCCGCTGATCGGCTGTCCGTGCTGACAGCGGCATCGGCTTAGGTCAGCGTGAGGTTGTTTTCGTAGGCGAAGGCCGCCGCTGCAGTACGGGATGGCACGCCGATCTTGGTGAAGATGTTCGAGAGGTGACGCGCGACCGTGCGCTCACTGAGGAACAGAACTGACGCGATCTCCTTGTTGGTTTGGCCCGACGCGACCAGCGACAGCACCTCCGCCTCTCGTGCAGTCAGGCCAGCGGGCAGAGCGGATGGCGTCGTCAGATCGCGAAGGTGCCGCGCGTCTGTGGCTGCGCCCAGCCGGTCGAAGATGGCCGCCGCGCTGGTGAACGAGCGGACGGCGCTGTCCTCGTCGCCGCTGTTGCGACAGGCCTGTCCCAGGAGCAGGCGTGCCGTCGCGACCTCGTAGGGAACCTCGAGCTCTTGCCATCGCTTGAGCGCTTCGTGCAGCGAAGCGCACGCAGCTCCGGCCTCGCCCTGTGCGAGCAGGAGTCGGCCCCGCGCCGAAAGCGCTGCGGCGCGGAGAGCCGGGCTCTCGTAGTCGGCGGCGATCTGCTCGAGTTCCACTACGGCATCGGCGGCCGCGTCCAAGTCCTGCGCTGCCACGGCAATTTGAACTCGCGCGGGCAGCAGTTTCGCGCGTGCGAGGTGGTTCCAGGTCTCCTCCGCCAGCATCCGCGTGATGGTGCCGCTCGCTGCATCGATCCGTCCTTGCGCCAGGCGGAGGAGCGCCAGACCAGGACTCTGATGACCACACAGCTCCTCGGCTTTCGCGAAGGCGGCTTCTGCGCCGTCGAGGTCACCCAATCGGCGTCGGATCTCAGCGATCTCGACGTAACCGGCAGCGACGTTGGGCACATGAAAGCCGTCCAGCTCCACGCATGCCTGCCGTGCCTCGCGCTCGGCGCCGACCCAGTCCCCTCGCAGCTGCAGCAGCGCCGCATGATGCACGCGGCAGATTCCAGGCCACATGGCAAGCGGGTGCTTTTCGGACCATCGCGCGGTGGCGTCGGTCCACTCAGCCGCGCGGCGCAGATCGCCGAGCGACTCGCAGGCGCTGATAAGACTGCAGTAGACCTTGCCCGTCGAGTAGGCCGACAGTCGCCCTTCAACCGCTAAGAGCATCGCCTCGTCGAGGTGTCCCAAGCCGTCGGCGAGCCGACCCGCGTCGATGAGAATACGACCGGTCGTCTGCAGTGCCTCGGCCTCGAGGTCGCGTGATCCAAGCACGCGAGCGAGCACCAAGGCGCCAGCCGCTAGCGACGCCGCGTGGTCAAGTTCGCCCGCGCCATGGGCGACCTCCGCCTCGCGCAGCACCAAAGAGCAGTACTCCGCCGACTGCGGAGCGCTCTCGAGCGCACGTCGTGCACGCCGTAGCCAGGCTCCGGCGATGGCCGGTCGCACATTCATCGAATGGTGCTCCCAGAGCCTTACCGCGCACCTGCCGGCCGACAGCGACTCACCGAGCGACTCGTAGCAGGCATACGCCTCCTCGCGCGAGGCGATGCAGCGATCGAGGTGGCCGAGCCACCACAACGCCTCCGCAGCGATATCGAGCCGGTCCGCCTCCGCGATGCCGGACGTGACACCCACGGACTGGACGCCGTCGAGCGCCGCCTGCCAGTCGCCCTGCTGCAGCGCCTCGCGGGCTTCGGCGAGGGCTGCCAACGTGTTCACGGTCACGCAGTCACGGTACTGCGTGTGCGTGATCAGCCGGCCAGCTGCCGAGACAAGTGGTCCAGCACCGGAAGAATCTCGACGGTCGGGCTGAATTCCACGAACGTCACACCCTCGTCGGTCCAGCCGGTGTGACCGCCCGGCCAGTAGTAGACGTCGCCGGCCCGGTTGGCCTCCTCGCGGCCGTCGGCGTAACGCAGGTTGATCGACCCCTTCACCACGTAGCCCCAGTGCGGGCACTGACACATGTCGCCGGGCAGTCCCACGAACAGTGGTGTGAAGTCCACGCCCGCTGGCAGGTCGATGACGCGAGTGAGGATGTCTCCGCCCTCGATCGCCCTCGTCTGGATGCCGTCGAGCTCCATCTCGATTGGGATCTCCTGAATGCTGTAACGCATCGGTTCGCCTCCGGTCGTTCGCGGCCGGCTGTGCCGCGCCGTCAGGCCCGAGGATGCGCCGACCTGAAGCAGCCCACATCGGCCACTTCCGCCAACACCGGCTGCGCGGATGGGTAGATCACGCCACGCTGGAAGCACTGCCAGGCGCCGAGCCCAGCTGCCTCCTCGCGAGCCGTGAAGTCAACCGGCGCCGCATCCACTCAATGGCCGGGCGCTCCACGGTCCGGTGCAGCATGAAGGCAGCGAGCAGGGTGGCGGCCACGATCGTGACTGCGATCAGTAGGACGCGGGTTCGACTCGACTCCGTCGTGATGGCGAAACGGAAGATCACCCACTCCACGAAGAACATATGAAGCAGGTACACGCCGTAGGCGCTGCGGCCGACGTAAGCCAACACTCTTGAGCGGGCCGTTCCGGAGGCCACAATGGCCACGAGCGGCGGAATTGAGACGAGATTGAACAACACCGAGCCACCGAGTCGCGGTGGGTACGTTGACACTGCGACGATGCCGGCTGCCCCGGCAAGGCCCAGCATGAGCGTGCCCTTTCCCCGCAGCACGACGAGCCGCTGCTCAGCCATTCGGAGCGCCACGCCCGCGAGGAAGATGACGAACAGATCGGCCGCGAACAAGGGTGCGTGGAGTCGCGGACTCACCAGACCAAGGCTGGACAGCACAGGCCGCAGGGCGATTCCCGCGACGGCGAACCCAAGAACGGTCAGCGCCTTGATCGGTCGGCCTGATACGCGCGCCACTGCCGCAACGACGATGGGGAGAAGCGCGTAGTAGACCACCTCGCAGTAGATCGTCCATCCCGGATCCAGCAGCGGTGGCCGAAGCGCGAACAACTGCGTGAACGTGAAGTACTGAAGCGTGGACCAGAAATCGAAAAGGTCTCTGTAGGAGCGAAGCAGCACGAGACAGAGACCGGTTACGAGCCAGAGCGGGAGGAGCCGCGCTCCACGCCTTGAGTAGAACCGAGCCACCCATCCCCGGCCAGCGGCGCGCTCACGCATTCATGAGTCGATCAAGAGATAGCCGCTCAGGACGAAGAAGCACCGCACGGCCATCTGCGCAGCAACGACGACCGCACGGTACCCAGCCACACCGTGGATGTCGCGGTGTGCGCTGATGACCATGTAGATGTGGACAAGCATCACGACGAGTGCAGACGCACCCCGTAACACGTTGATGTGATGCCTCTGGTCACGGCCCGCCGACACAACGGACACCGTCGGCACACCGCCTCCGTCAACTCGTAGCTGTCCCGCCACGAACGCGGCGAGGCCGCTCAACGATAGCCGGGACGAACCGGCAGTCGGTCTGTGGGTAGTTCACGCCATCGGCGCCGCCGAACACTGGCGGAACCTGCCGATGACCAGGCACGTACCACGGCGAAGGATCACGCCATGACGCAGATCCCGACCACGGAGCAGCTCATCACGCTCGGTCGCGACCGGGAAGCCGTCGCCAGCGCCATTACCCGAGGAGTCCGCATGGACGCAGTCGCACAGCTCGACGAGGTCATCAAGGCGATCCGGCCCGTGGTCGACGGCATCCGGCCGGACCAGCTCGACGCACCCACGCCGTGCGACGAGTACACGGTGACCGGCGTCCTCCAGCACATGATCGACGGCGCGACGCACTTCTCGCCGGTCTTCCGCGGTGGTCCATCCCCGGCCGCCCCGACCACGCCGGAGTCGACCACCGAGCACTGGCACCGGATGATGACTGAGCTGCTCGCAGCGGTACACACCCCGGGATCGCAGGAGCGCGACATGGACGCGCCCTTCGGAACCGTGCCTGCCACGACGTTCACCGCCTACACGTGCTTCGACGGGCTGATCCACGGCTGGGACCTGGCCACAGCCACCGGTCAGCAGTACGCGCCCTCCGACGCACTGGTGGCCGACATCGAAGCCGCTGCCCGTCAGATCGTGGTGCCCGGGCTTCGTAACGGAGACACCTTCGCAGCCGAGACCACTCCGCCGGCGGGTGCCAGCCCGCTCGAACGACTCGTCGCATTCAGCGGACGCCACGTCCCGAACAGCTAAAGGAGCAGCAGAGATGACCACCGCCATCACCGCCACGCCGGACCTCGAAGCGGTCAAGGCCCGCCAGCAGGCGACCTGGGCCAGCGGCGACTACGCCGTCATCGGCACAACACTGCAGATCGTCGGGGAGACAGTCTGCGAGGCCGTCGACATCGTCGCCGGCTCGCAAGTTCTCGACGTCGCCGCTGGCAACGGGAATGCGTCGCTGGCCGCCGCTCGGCGCGGAGCCGCGGTGACCGCAACGGACTACGTCCCGGCTCTGCTCGAGTGTGCCGCGCGACGCGCCGCTGCCGAGGGGCTGGACATCCAGACGCAGGTGGCAGATGCCGAGAACCTCCCCTTCCCCGATGCGAGCTTCGATGCCGTTCTCTCGACGTTCGGAGTGATGTTCGTCCCGGACCCCGACCGTGCAGCAGCCGAACTGCTGCGCGTGTGTAAGCCCGGCGGTCGCATCGGCCTCGCCAACTGGACACCCGAGGGCTTCATCGGGCGGCTGTTCAAGATTGTGGGGGCGCACGTCGCCCCGCCCACCGGAGTGCCGTCGCCGCTGCTATGGGGTACGGACGCGCGACTCCAGCAACTGCTCGGCAGCGGAGCCACGGCGGAGATCACGCGCCAACACTTCGTATTCCGCTATCGCTCGGCCACACACTTCTACGACACTTTCCAGGCCTACTACGGACCGATCGTGAAGGCGTCCGCGGCACTCGACGACACCGGACGTGAGTCGCTGCGCACCCAACTCATCGCGCTTGCCGACGAGTGCAATCGCTCCACCGATGGCGCGCTCGCGGTCCCATCCGAGTACGTCCAGGTGGTGGCTCACCGCGCGCGGTGAGGAGCGGCCTGGCACCGTAGAGTTCTCGCATGCTGGATGCCGGAGGCGAGCTCTACCTCGACCTGTTGATGAAGACGCTCACCCGGAGCCTCTTCGAGGACAGCGACGAGATCGCCGGCGCGCTGACGGGCATGGGGCGTTCGAGCTGGAAGCAAAAGGTCGGTCAGCGCATTGGACCCTCGCTTCATCGGCTCGGATACGAACTCGTTCGCAAGCGCCCCTATGACCCCCACGCGAGAGAGAACGGCCTCGACTGGCCCGCGCGCGCCGAGTCGATGGTCGGTCTCAGACGGTTGCGCAACGTCAAGGAGTGCATCGACCGTGTGATTGCGGATCAGGTGCCCGGCGATCTCATCGAGACGGGGGTCTGGCGCGGCGGCACTACGATCTTCATGCGTGGGTGCCTGAAGGCTCATGGGGAAACGGCTCGCACCGTGTGGGTCGCCGACTCATTCCGCGGGCTGCCGCCACCGGATCCGCATCGCTACCCCGCCGACACCGGGGCGCACTTCGACCGCTTCGATGAGCTGGCCGTGAGTGTGGAGCAGGTGAGAGACAACTTTCGCAGATACGACCTGCTCGACGAGCGAGTGCGGTTCCTTGTGGGCTGGTTCAAGGACACGTTGCCGACGGCTCCCATCGAGCAGCTCGCCGTTCTCCGCCTGGATGGCGACCTCTACGAGTCGACGATGCAGGCGCTCGATGCGCTGTACCCGAAGTTGTCAGCCGGCGGTTTCTGCATCATCGACGACTACGGAAGCGTCTCCTCCTGCAAAGCCGCGGTTCAGGAGTTCCGCGACCGTCACAACATCAACGACGAGATCAGGGACATCGACGGTTCCGGCGCGTACTGGCGAGCAGGCACCTAGAGGTGAAGTCACTCGATCGCGTCACCGTGATCAGCCACGAGCGCTGGGACGACATCTGGAGACGCAACCAATGGCTCGCCAGCGAGCTGCTGCGTCAAGAACTCGTGCGCGAGATCGTCTTCATCGACCCACCCGTTCTGGGACGACGGGCCCGGGAGTCTGCCCCGGTGCCGGGCGTGCGGGTCTTCCGCCCGGAGCTTCACCTGCCCAAACGGCTGGGTGGCTTTCGGGCAGCCAGCCGGTCGCTCGCCCGAGCGGGCCTGCTCGACAGCGACGTTCTCTGGATCAACGAGCCGGTGCTCGGTGCGCTGCTCCTTGGCGCCCACGTGCCCGCCGTCTACGACGTGACCGACGACTGGCGCCACGCAACGCTTCCGCCGCGCATCATTCGCCGGATCATTCGCGCGGAGCGTCGGCTCGCTGCCAGGGCTCGAACAGTGGTCTGCAGTGACGAGCTGAAGCGGCTGTGGCATCAGCGGTACTCGGTCACCGCAGCAGTAGTTCACAACGGCGTCGACGTCGCAGGCTGGACGGACGTCGAGGCTCGAGACATGGACGGTGCCCGCCCGCGTATCGGCTACGTCGGAACACTCCATGAGGACCGCCTCGACATCGACCTTATCAAGGCGGTCGCCTTGACACCCGGCGTTGGTTCCGTCCAGCTCCTGGGGCCGAATGCCCTGTCAGCACGCAGCCGCGGCCTGCTCGCGGCACTCCCCAACACGACCCTTCACGGGCCGGTGGAAGGGACGTCGGTACCGTCATGGATGGCAGGTTTCGATGTTCTTATCTGCCCTCATCTGGTGACAGACTTCACGCTGAGCCTCGATGCGATCAAGTCCTACGAGTACCTGGCAAGCGGCCTGCCCGTCGTAGCAACACCCAGCAGTGGCTTCCAACTGATCAGCCATCCGCGCGTGCATATCGCGGACAGACAGAGCTTCGTCGCTGCCGTGCTCGAGGCCACTCACCGCACATCCGACAGACCTTCCATCGCAGACCTGGAGGAAATGTCCTGGGCGGCGCGCGCGCGCGAGTTCGCTCACGAACTCCGGGCAGCGCGGTAGTCGTGCGCGTATTGCGGATCTACCACGCGGGTCGTGACCGCGCGCACCGACGGCGTGACGCAGCGCTGGTCGACGCCGGAAACGACATCCATCTCGTGGTGCCTAACGTGTGGCCCGACGCCGGGAGCGAGCGTCGGCTCTCAACTGACGCGTTCCCTATTCATGAGGTAGTAGTCCGGCGCGGGGGAAGCGTCAACGCGCACTGGTACGAGCGCGGCCCGCTAGCGGCGGTCATCGACAGCGTGCGACCTGATCTGATCGACGTGCACGCTGAACCGGTCAGCGCCGTGCTGCGCCAAGTCCTGCGCCTCGTTGGCTCCCGCCTTCCCGTGACGTGTTACACGGCGCAAAACCTCGACAAGCGCTACCCGCCGCCCTTCGCACAGTGGGAGCGACGGGCCCTCCAACGCGTCTCCGGCATCTACGCGTGCAGCGCTCAAGCCGCGTCGGTTGCACGCGGCAAGGGCTTCAGCGGTGCGCTCTCCGTCATACCGCTCGGCCTCGACACGAGCCTTTTCGCGCCTGGCCGGCAGGACATGTCCGCCGACGAACTCGTCCTCGGCTTGGTGGGTCGACTCGAGGCACACAAAGGTGTCGCGGATGCCGTGACGACGGCACGACTCGTTGCGGCGGAACGACCATGTCGCCTCTTGCTCGTCGGCGCAGGCGACATGCTTGAGTCGGCCCTGAGCGCAGCGGACGAGTGTCCCGGCCTGACCATAGAACACCAACCGTGGGCCGATCACGAGCAACTGGTCGCGCAGTACCAGCGGATGCATGTCCTGCTCATGCCGAGTCACGTCACCAGTAGCTGGGTGGAGCAGTTCGGTCGCGTGGCCGTTGAGGCCCAGGCCTGCGGCGCGATCGTCGCGGGTTACGCCACAGGTGCCATCCCGGAGGTTGCCGGGGAACTCGCCACATTGGTTTCGGATGGTGACGTTGGAGCGCTGGCAGACGCCGTGCTGGTCGCTGCGCAGGACAAGGATCAAACCGCCACCCGACGGCTTGTGGGAATCCGCCGAGCAGCACAGTTCGACTGGTCAGTGATTGCCCGCGATCAGACAGACCTCTACGCGGACGCCGTCTCCAAGTCCCATCCGCTGGCACCCACCGGACGACAGGCCGCCATCGCCGAGTTCGGCCCGCCTGCACACACACGCAGCCGCCGGCGTCCGGTCGCCGTTCCCGGGATGCGCATCGGCCGCCGACACTAGACTCGCGCGACATGTCGACCTTCCGCTTCGACCGGGAAGACCTGCTGCCGGTAGCGGCGGACCTTGCTTCGACATATGCGCAGGCTGTGCCGTTCCCGCATGTCGTGATCGACAACTTCCTCCCTGACGATCTCATCCATCAGCTCGCCGAGGTGTTCCCCGAGCCGACACAGGACTGGTATCGCTTCGACAGCGTGGTCGAGCGAAAGTACTCATTGCGAGACGAGGCGCTCATCCCTGGTCCGCTCGTGCAGTTCATTCACGAGCTCAACGGTCAGGTATTCGTGGAGTTTCTCGAACTGCTCACCGGCATTACCGGACTTGTTCCTGACCCACATCTGGAGGGCGGTGGGTTGCATCAGATCGCCGAGGGCGGCGTTCTCAAGGTGCATGCCGACTTCAACAAGCACGTGCGTCTCGCGCTTGATCGGCGCCTGAACGCGATCCTCTACCTCAACCCGGATTGGGACGAAGAGTTCGGTGGTCATCTGGAGCTCTGGGACCAACAGCTGACGGAGCCTACGGTTCGAGTGCTCCCAATCCTGAACCGCCTCGTGGTTTTCTCCACGACGTCGACGTCGTACCACGGTCACCCGGAGCCGCTCACTCCGCCGGCCGGGAGGTGCCGGCGATCGATCGCGATGTACTACTACACGGCGCCCGTGAGGCGCCTCCGGGTTTCCCATCCGACCCGGTTCCAGAAGCGGCCGGGGAGCGAGGACGTCGTGCCGCCGATTCCCGGACCTCTAGGGCGCTACGTGCGCGCGGTGATCCGCGATCACGCACCTGCTCCGGTGTTCAACGCTCTTCGCCGGCTGCGCAACCGTGCCGCACGATCGCGGTAGCCCGCACACCGCTGTCGGCAAAGGAGAACTGCGCGTGACCGAAGATCACATACCGTCACCGACGTCGCCTGCCTGGCACCGAATGAGTCACGCGGTCAAGAACTGGGGGACGCGATCTCTCCCTACTTCAGTCGTGGAACGGCTTGCCACGATGTGGGACCAGAACCCGCGGAGACGTCTACTGCGTCGACATGCTCAGGCTCGCAACAGCCGCATCTCCCGCGCCGTTCTCCGCGGACAGCCCGCCGTCGTTGTCACCGGGCCGTTCGCCGGCATGAGGTATATCGATGAAGCCTACGGCAGCGCCTACTGGCCGAAGGTCCTGGGTTCATACGAGAGCGCGCTGCACGAGCCCTTGGAGCACCTCATCGAAAGGGGACCCAGAACGGTCATCGACGTGGGCTCCGCTGAGGGCTACTACGCCGTGGGGCTTGCCAGGCGCCTGCCGGAGGCCATCGTCATCGCCATCGACGTAGACAGGAGGGCCCGTGAGCTGTGTCGCCGGCTGGCTCAGCTGAATGAAGTCGATCAGCGTGTTGCCGTTCGCGGCGAAGTTGACGCCACTGAGTTGGATGCACTGCTGGAACCCGGATGCTTGTTGATCATGGATGTGGAGGGCGCAGAGCTGACGCTCCTGCGCCCAGACAAGATGCCCAATCTCGCAAGTGCCGACATCGTGGTCGAGCTGCATGACTTCGTCGATCGGACCATCACAACAGTCGTGCTGGACCGTCTCGCCCCAACCCACCTAGTTACCGTGATCGACGAAGCACATCTGAGTCCGGAGCGAGTACGGGAAAGCCTCGACCTCCTCTCGGTGGCCGACGCCCAGCATGCTCTGAGCGAATATCGCCCGGAGCGGATGCGCTGGGCCGTCTGTTCCCCACATCTGTGAACGGCTACTACCTGCTGGGCGACGACGCCGTTGTCGAATGGGCGTCCGTGGCGATGTCGACCCTGAGAAGACACGAGCCACACGCGGAAGTCCTGCTGATTCCGTTCGGAGGCCCGAACAGGTTGATCAGCCAGGTCGCTGAGACCTACGGGATCGGTCACTGGGAGGACATGGGGACGCTGGAACAATGGGACGAGCTGGGTGCCGCGTTCTTTGCCGACAACGTCGTCGGGCAACGTCTGTTCCGCAAGCTGGCCACCTTCGACGGCCCATATCAGAGCTTCGTCTTCCTCGACTGCGACGTACTAGTGCGGCAGCCACTGTCCTGGCTGTTGACTGAGCTGGCTCAATCTGACTCACAACTTCTGTTCGCCGACGAGGACGTGGCAGCTGTCTACACCGGCGCGCTCGCCGTAGAGATGCAGCAGCAGTACGGCGCGCGCGGCTGGAACACCGGAGTGTGGGCAGCAAACCGGGGAGCACTGTCCCTGGAGATGGCCAGATCCCTCCTCGCTGATGGGGTGTCTCGCAAGGGCGGATTTGCACCGACCGGTGAGCAACCCTTCTTCAACTTCCTCATCGACGAGGGTGGTATCCGCGCCGATCGGCTCACGCGAGGGGACCGACCAGTCTCGGCGCTAATGATGCTTGACCGGCCTGACGACAGTCCCGTCTACCACTGGGCGGGCTGGCCCAGACCCACCGTTCTCATGCCCCGCGCCGGCGTGTGGCTGGCGGCGCGGGTACGCGTGCGACCTGTCGAGTTACGGCGACTCATCCGTGTGCTCCTCGCCAGCACCTACCGGGTCATGCGGCGAAAGTGGAATCGTGGCGCCCGCGAGGAGCCGAACGAGCGGAACTGACAGCCTCGCCGGCAGCGCGCCAGCTGCAGCCGCAACATCTGAAGGAAGCAGCAACTTGCCGAGCCTCGCTACAAGGAGTGTTGCGGCAAGTCCCCCCAGCGCCGCCCCGACCCAGCGGGCGGGCCGTGAATCGATGGCTGTCGCAGCCACTGCGATGGTGGTTGCAGAACCGAGCGAGGTCAGGACCACCGCGGCGAACCTTCTGGCGGCAGCTCCGTCAGCGCCGACGGCCATCGGTATGAGCAGCGCCACTGAATAGACGAGCGCGCCGATGACGTTCGCGGCCACAGCGCCGGCCAGGCCGAACGCGGGGATGAGCAGGACACACACTGCGACGTTGACGGCCAGGCCGACGCCAGCGGCCACCAATAGCGGCGCCACTCGCCTGGATGCGAAGTGGATGTTGGGAATGGCGCTGCAGCTGCTGACCAGCAGCGAGGCGCCGGCGAGCAGCACAGCTGCTTCACCAAGGCCGGCATACGACGACGGGAACAGCAGGTCGGCCCCGACGACGACGAGAAACAGCAAGGGACCTGCCAGCAGCGTAAACAAACCCCCGCTGAGCCGAAGGCTGCGGTCCCGGCCTGCACGCCAAGCGTCGTCGTCCGCCGTGATCGCGCTCAGCCCCGGAGCGAGCGCGCCGAAGAGCGCATCGAAGGGGAGGGTCAGACGGCTGGCCATGGTGAAGGCGCCCGCATACACAGCACGCTCCTGCACCTGACCTGCTCCGAAGAACGCCAACTCCGATCTGCCCAAAGCCAGGTTGGTCATCGTCTGACTGGCATAGATCCCTGAGCCGAATCTCAGGTCCTGGGCAAGTCCAGTGAGGCGAGCCGGGCGAAGGCAATCACGTGTCCGGACAGAGCCCGCCGTGTCCAGCCTCAATTGCAAGATCATGGCCAGGTGGTGGACAGCCATACCCCCGAGGAACACGCGTTCAGGACTCGATCTCTGGACAGCCAGCAAGACCGTGGTCGCCGTTCCCAGAGTGTTGGCCAGCAGGTAGATCCGCGCCAGGTCGGCGTTCCGGATGGAACTCAGCAGCGCGATCCCCTTGCCGGCGCAGACGACAGCCACCACGCCGACCACGCTGATCAACACCACGGCGAGAACATCCCTGAAGAGAAATGCGGAGGCGACCACCAGTGCTGGCCACCGAGCCAGGCTCCAGGTCGTGGCCTGGCCACAGGTACGGCGAAGCGTCTCCTTGTCACCAGCGCCGAGCGCTGCTGCCCCCCGCTGCAGGAAGGCATTGGTGGCTCCCAGGTCCGTCAAGCTGATTGCCGTGGGTACCAGGAATGCGAGGAGTGCATAGCGGCCGAAGTCTCGTGGGCTGAGCGTTCGAGTGAGAACGACTGTGGAGACGACCGCGAGCGGCACGCCCGCAGCTGCAGCCACCAGGCCCCACAGCGACCCACGCAGAGTTCTGGACTGCACGTCGCGCGCGGCCAGCACGGGCTGCACAGGCGTGTGCCCACCCGGCGGTTCATTCGGCAGCATCGCCATCAGTCACCGCGACCAGGTGGCCACGAATCGAAGCACGCCTCGTATGCCTCGAGATGCCTGGTCACGGTCGCGTCCCATGAGAACTGTCCAGCCCAGCCGCGGCGAGCCCTCACCTCACGCTCGTCACTCGGTCCGCCCCGCAAGACGGTGTCCATGCCCGCCGCCACTGCTGCTGGCTCCGGCGCAACCAGGATGCCAACGTCGCCCACGACCTCGGGCAATGAGCTCACGTCGCAAGCGACAACAGCCGTGCCAGCAGCGAGCGCCTCCGCCGCCGGCATCCCCCACCCCTCGTAGCGCGATGACACGACGACGCCTTCCGCGCCAGCCATGAGGCCGGCCAGTGCAGCGCCGTCGACGTGCCCGAGGAAGCACGCCCGGGGCAGGGCGTCGAAGCGCGCTCGCGCCGGCGCGGTCGGACCCGTCATCACGAGGCTCACGTCCGGGTGTCGCGCCGCAACCTCACGCCAGGCCGCCGCGAGCAGATCGAGACCCTTGCGATGGGTGCCTCCACCGGCGTGGAGGAGGTACCGGCCCGGAGGGAGGCCCAGTTGAGTTCGTTCGTCGCGCGAGAGTGGGCAAGCTGTGAAGAAGCGCTCGTCGACCCCAGGGGGGGCTACCCACGTCCTCCGCGCCCCGAGCAGCTCGGTCGCCTCGCGGGCTACGAATGCACTCAGACAAATGACGCCCCGCGCGTGGGCTACGGACGCCAGAGAGAAGCTGGGGATGGTGCCCTCGTCGGCGAAATGGTGGGGAGCAAGGTCAAGCACCGTCACGACCTCATGGCGTGCTGGGGGAAGCCGGACATCCATCCGATGCACCGGGCCAGCGCCCCAAAGGGATGCTCCCAAGGCCCGGGCACCTGTCAACGGCAGCCGTGCTGTGACCCCGGCCGGTAGATGCCTGCCACGGTGGTGTCTCGCCCTCAGGGGCCCGACCTCGATGTCCCGTACTCCGTCTGGGATTCGATCCGCAAGCAGCGCAACCACCCGCGAGTTGTACGTCGCGGCGCCGTAGCCCTCCGTCTCGAGGGAGCGAACGACGGTGAGACGCACCGGCGACCCTCTCTTCGACAACCTCAATCGGGCGGCGGCATCTTGGTAGCCACGACCAGGGCCACCTCGGACATCACCGGCTGGTCACCGACCTTGAACGACATCTTGTCCGAGTGCAGCTTCGGCCACCGTGCAGCGGCAGGCACGTATGACCGTGTCAGCACATGCCGAGCAAGGAGCTTGAGCGCCTCCCGGGTGCGCCTGCGTCGCATGCGTGCGGGGTCCGGATCCCAATAGCGGAACGAGCTCAGGTCGATGACACGAAGCCCGGCACGGGCACATGCGGCCCGCAGGCTCGCCGCAGTCCAGTAGAACGTGTGGCTCACCACGTACTGCCGCCAGCGTGTGCGGTACCAACGTGCGGCCAGACTCCCGACGTCGCACGTGGCCACGACCAGGCGGCCGCGGTCGGTGAGACGCTCGCCGAGGACCTGCAGCTCCCGGACCGGGTCGGTCAAGTGCTCGAGGACATCGATCATGACGATCACGTCGAACGTGCCGTGTCGTTCCTCGAGGTCCTGCACGGTGCCCTCCACATGCGGCAGGCCGCGCGCCGCCAGCTCGCGTGTGAACTTCGGCGCAATCTCGATCCCCATGACCTCCCAGCCGAGTGCAGCCAGCGCGGCCAGCAGATGGCCGGCCGCGCATCCGACCTCCAGGGCCCTGCCCGGCCCGCCGTTGAGTCTCGTGAGCCGGTCTGCGAAGTCGGCCCAACCCGCCACCTTTCCCTCGGGGATGGCCACGTAGTGCTCGATTTCCCACTGGTTGCTGTCTGCCCCGGTCGCGTAGAACGATCTGATTTCGTCCTCTGCGGGGAACGGGTCGGGGTAACACACGCCGCAGTTGTCGCAGCGGGCGAGCAGCCAGGTGTCCGCATCGGGAACCTCGTCCAGACGCCAGGCCTGACGGCCGGACGGGCCGATCGACGGAAAGGCCACTCGCAGTGCCGGTCGCATACCCGATCTCTGGCAGATCCGGCACGGATTGGATTCCACCCGGCAAGCCTAGCGGCGAGGACTCGGCGGTCAGCCCGTTCGCTGCCTCGATGTAGCGTGCCCCGCATGCAGTTGACGGAAGCCCTGGAGTGGCGTGGCGATCACTTCCTTCTCGCCGGGTGCAAGTTCGTCCTGCAGCACCAAGCCGTGGCCGAGACCGCTACCGACGGATTCCACTTCTACAAGAATCGAAGCCAGCTCGAGCAGTACGAACGATTTCTGAGCACGCTCGAGCACGCGCCACGACGAGTTCTCGAGCTGGGCATCTGGGACGGTGGCAGTGCGGCATTCTGGGTCGAAGCGCTCGGCCTGGAGAAGTACGCAGCGATCGACATCAGGAACAAGGAAGACAGCGAGTACTTCACGGCCTGGCTGCGCAGACGTGGGCGCGACCGCCTGAAGATGTACTGGGGTGTGGACCAGACCGATGCGCAGTCGCTCCAGCGCGTCATCGCCGAGCGCGGGCTTCAGCCGTTGGATCTGATCATCGATGACTGCTCTCACATGCGGAAGCCGACGATGCGGAGCTTCGAGATCCTCTTCCCGGTGCTTCCGGCGGGCGCCCACTACGTCATCGAGGACTGGGCGTGGGCGCTACAGCCCGAGTTCCAAGCGGCCCGCCATCCGTGGGGTCATCTCCCGTCACTGCACCCAGTCGTCGACCGACTGGTACGTCTGCACGGCAGCCGGCCTGACCTGATCGATCAGATGATGGTCTTCCCCGACCTGATCGCGCTCCGCCGGGGCCCTGGTACGTGCCCGGCTGGCTGGACAGTCAACTCCTCGATCAGCCGCAGGTCGCGCCCGTGGGGTCGTATCGCGCGACGGGTCATTAGTGGCGGCGTCGGCCGGCTCAGCTCCGGGCGACGGCGGCGCTGACCGAGTCTGCGACCTCGGCCTGTAGGGCTTCCAGCCAGCCCCTCCCATAGGCCACGTCGGGCTCGAGGTGGTTGCCCTCCGCCCACTCGTTCCACGACTTGATGAACACGATTCGTTCAGCCCTGGGAAGCGGCTCGAGGCTCGCGAGAGCCGCACGCAGCTGCTGACGGAACCGTGCTGGCGACGCCCCCTGCAGGACCAAGCCGCTGCGCCCCGACCTTGGAGTGTTGTCCCAGTTCGGGTAGACGCTGGGCAGGATCCGTCCGTCCAGATCCGGTGTCGGATACCTCACCTCGCTGTAGGGATAGACCTCGGGCCCACCGCGAAGCTTGCGACGCAGCCGCATGATCAAGATGTCTTGCCGGCGCTGCCGCGCAGGGAGCCGGATGTATGCCCCCGCATCCCAGCCGTGTTCGGCAACGTGGCTGTACTTCGGACCACGGCCCAGCAGGTCGGAAATCTCCGCGACGAGATATAGACCAGACAGGCCCGATGCTTTCGCCATCTCGCGCCACCGACGCACGAATGCGGCGGGATCGGGCAGATCCTCCGGCCGGAAGACGTAGAGCAGGGGCCAGCCGTTCACGGTGACGTAGCGCGGGTCCGTCAAGGCCGGCAGCAGTGACTCGAAGTGAGCTCGATCATCGTGCGGACCCGGGTACGTCTGCTCGATCAGAGTGCGATCCGGTGCGCCGTGCCAGATGCCGGTCCAGCTCTGGTTGGCCCAGGCAAGACAGAACGGAAAGTCGGGCTCGCCCGACTGCACGACCTCATCCACCGGACGCTCGAGCAGCCGCCGACCCGCGAACCAGTAGTGCCAGTAGCAGAACGCCGTCACGCCATGCTCGCGGGCAAGTTGAGCCTGCGCCGCGCGGGTTTCCGAACTGCGAAGGTCGTAGAAACCCAGTTCGGACGGCAAACGCGGCTGCGCATGCCCGCGAAACAACTGCTTCGCCCTCACCACGTTCGTCCACTCCGTGAAGCCAGGGCCCCACCACTCGTCGTTCTGCGCGATCGGATGGAACTGCGGCAGGTGGAAGGCGATGACGTGGGTCGGCGACGGCACCTCGGCATCCTTTCCCAGTGCGCTCCGACCGGCCAGCACCGCCTGAGCGGACAATGGCTTCATGCGGATCACACACGTCGTGGTGACGGACGCCTTTGCAGGTGTCGAGCGCTACGTCAGCACTGTGTGTCCCCTGCTTGCGGATCGGGGTCATGACGTCCGGGTGGTCGGCGGTCCTCGTGATGCCATGCCCGTCGCATTAGGAGAGAGCGTGTCGTGGGTTCCCGGAGTGTCGTTGGGATCGGCGATGCGCGCACTCTGGGCGGGCGGGCAGCAGGACGTCGTACACGCCCACCTCACCACCGCCGAGGTGGCAGGTCTGCTCAGCCGCCCGAGACATCGCGGCGCCGTTGTCGCGACCAGGCACATCGCCCGACGACGAGGACGCACGCTCGCCGGGCGAGCGGCGGCCCCCATGCTGCGGCGCTTCCTGACTCGCGAGCTGGCGGTGAGCCGGTTCGTGGCCGACATGATCGACAGCCCGGCCGCAACCGTTCTCGTCCCCGGAGTGCCAGCGCGACCGATCTCGAGCAGCCGCTCGAGCGTGGTCCTGGTGGCACAGCGGCTCGAGCGCGAGAAGAACACAGAGCTGGCGCTGCGCATCTGGCAGCTCAGCGGCCTGGCCGACTCTGGCTGGGTACTGCGCATCGCGGGCGACGGCGCCGAAGGCGACCGCCTGCGCGCGCTTGTGCGCCAGGACGGGATCCAGTCGGTCGAGTGGCTCGGGCACGTGCAGGACGTGCAGGCCTGCATCGATGACGCCGGGGTGTTCCTGGCAACCCGGCCGGACGAGGCTTTTGGGCTGAGCGTCCTCGAGGCGATGTCGTCCGGCTGTCCGGTCGTGGCAGTGGCCGCCGCAGGACACCTCGAGACACTGGGCACGTCTCACCCCGGTCTCTTTCCCGCGGATCGTCCGGACATCGGCGCGCAGTTCCTGCGAGAGCTGGCCGAGGACACACAGCTCCGTCGCGAACTGGGCGAAGCCGGGTACCGCCGACAGCGTGAGCTGTTCGATCTCGAGCGTCACGTCGATGACCTGCTGGGTGTCTACGGGGCGGTCATCTCCCCTGCCACCTGACAAGGTCGAGGAAGCGGACCCGGGCCCTATACTTGCTCCGGCTTGTCCCCTCTGATCTGGACAACTGACACCGGATGACTTCCCCATGAACCTGCCCCAGCTGCTGCGCAGCCTCAGCCGGCACTGGCGACTCGTCGCACTGGCCCTGCTGATCTGCGTCGGGGCGGCGGCCTACGCGTCCGCCGAGCAGCCCCGCCGGTACCGCACCGGGGTGATGCTGCTCTTCTCCAGCCCCCCGTCGACCGACCCGAATACCACGATCGCTAACGCCTACCTGTACCAGCAGCAGATGCTCACCTATGCCCAGCTCGTGGGGAGCAACCAGGTCGTTGGGGCGGCGCTCACGAAGGCAGGCGCAGTCGGCGGGGACACCGCGGTGTCGGTTCAGGCCGTCCCCGACACGGTCTTGCTCAGGGTCACTGTGACCGACTCCGACCCGACGCGGGCCAAGAACGTCGCGGACGCTTTCGGCGACGTCGCGCAGGCAGCTGTCGACCGCGTCGACGGACCGCGATCCGGCGGGCGTGCCCCCGTCAACGTCAGCCTGCTCGAACCCGCGCCGTTGCCCGGCCTTCCCTACACACCTCGTCCCAAGGTCAACCTCGCCCTCGGGACGCTCCTAGGCTTGATGCTCGGCGTGGCTGCCGTAGCGATCGCCGAGGCCCTCGATGTCAGCGTAAAGTCTGGTGACGAGCTCTCGCGCCTTGCTGGTGACGCTCCGATGCTGGGTGGCGTACCGGACGAGGACCGCGGAGACCCGCTCGTTGCCCTTTACCAACCGCGATCCGTTCGTGCTGAGTCCTACCGTCAGGTGCGTACCAATCTGCAGTTCGCGTCCATCGACCTCGACCTCAAGACGGTCGTCGTAACCAGCCCGATGCCGGGGGAAGGCAAGACCACACTCGTCACGAACCTCGGCATCGTGATCGCCAGCGGCGGCAGCCGCGTGCTGATTGTCGACGCGGACCTACGACGACCTATGGTCGCGAACAACCTGGGCCTGGAAGGCAACATCGGTCTCACGACCGTCCTGCTCGGACAGGCGCCACTCGACGTGGCCATCCAGCGCTGGGGCGACGGCCTGATCGATGTCCTCGCCAGCGGCCCCATACCTCCGAACCCCAGTGAAATCCTCGGCTCGCACCGCATGCAAGAACTGGTGGACGTGCTCGCCTCGCGCTACGACCTGGTCATCTTCGACACCCCGCCCGCCCTTCCGGTTACGGACGCGTCCCTGCTCGCGCTCCACACCGATGGCGCGGTACTCGTCGCCAGAGTCGGCCGCACCAGTCGCGACGGCGTGCGCCGCGTGTCCACCGCTTTCCGAACGGTGGGCGTGAACGTGATCGGCGTGGTGGCGAACCGCGTGTCGGCCAGTGGGGCCGGCTCGGGCTACGCCTACGCGTACGAGTACGGCGCGAGCAAGGGCAGCAAGTCGGAATCCGCTCCCCTCGGCCCCGTCCGCACGCTGCAGCCCGCACGACGGCGCGGCAAGGCTGCCAAGGCGCAGAGCCAGCCCGTCACGGCAGAGACGCCAGCCGACGGCAAGGGCGTCGGCGATCCGGCGTGGGAGTTCCCGACGGACCAGACGACCCAAGCAGCCATCAAGGCTCTTCGCGACATGTCCCGCTCCCGGTGGCGCCGCGAAACGACCGGGGAACCGGACGCCAGCGAATCGGCGTCGGGCGCAACCGGCACTGCGGTCGCCGCCCCGCCGTACTACGCGGCGCCTGCAGGAAGCGGGGCAACGCCCCAGCGCCCGGTCCAGCCGACGGGCACAGATCCCGGCGAGCCACCGTGGCAACCGCGGACCTGAGCCACGCGGTCCGCGCACGGGGTCCCACCGCGTGCACGATGCTCGGCGTCGGCGTGTGCGCGTACCTCGCGGGCAGCCAGAGCGTCGCCAGCCCGAAGATGGGCTTCCTCGTTGCGGGCGCAGCCGCCGCCGTAGCCGGGGTCCTCTACCCCAAGGCGATCGCCGTCATCGCCATCGGGCTGCTGCCGATGACCCGCAGCGTGTTCACGACCGGGGCGCGGGTCACGATCGCGGACCTGTTGATGGTGCTCACCGTGACCGGGCTGGTCCTGCTGCCGTCGCGCGTGAATGTCGACGTCGGCGCCAGGCTCAGAGAGCTCCGGCCAGTCGTCCTGCCCGTGGCGGTCTATTACGGCGCACTGGGACTGGTGACCGTCGACCACCTCAGCCTGACGGCCATCCTCAACGCCGTACAGCGCGTCGAGCTGACCGCGGTACCGCTCGTCATCGGTGCCGCGATCCTCGACCGTCGTCTGCTGACCCTGGCATTGCGGCTCTACGTGGGCTATGAGATCGCTGTCTCGCTCATCTTCATCGGTCCCCTGCAGTCGAGTGCGGCCAACATCCTCGTCACGCACAAGAATCCGGCGGCTCAGGGCATCGCGAACGCCATGTTGATCGTCCTGGTCCTGCCAGCATTCGCCCGCTTCCGACCGGCCCTGCTCGCTGTCATGGGGCTCGGGCTCCTCTTTTCGGACAGCCGCGGGGCAATGCTGGGGTTCCTCCTGGCGGTGATCGTGCTGAGTCTTCGGGGACGAACCGTGGCAAGGGGTCGGATCGCGGCGTCCCTGAGCGCACTACTCCTTCTGGCGGCGGTGAGCTTTCCGTTCCTGCCGACCACCACACAGACACGTGTGCTGAACCCAACCTCGCCGACGGATGGCGCACTGCTCCAGAGAGAGGTGTATCGCGTTCAGGCCCTCGGCGCCTTTCGCAGCGACCCGATCCTGGGCGTCGGCATCGGCAACCTGGCGGGTGTCCCCGGCATCGTAAGTGATCCGCACAACGTCCTCTTCCTTGACGCCGCCGAGGGAGGGGTGGTGCTGGGAGGTGCGCTTCTCGCGCTCCTGTCGCTGCCGATGCTGTTCCTGTTCCGGCGACGGCACGGAGTCTGGACGGATGTCGCCATAGCCGTCCAGCTTTCGATCGTCATCCACGGTCTTGTCGATGTGTACTGGGTTCGTTCCACACCCGTCACGGGTTGGCTCCTCATCGGAGCGGCCTTGGCACACAGCAATGTGCGCGATGGGAGCGCCGGTACTCACCAGCCCTAGCGCCGGTGCTTGCGCAGCACCTCCGAGTAGGCCGCATAAACCTGCTCAGCAATGCGTTCCGGTCGATAGGTCTCGCACGCCAAGCGCGCAGCGTCGCCGAGTCGAAGCCGTTCATCAGGCCGGTCTACCAAGAACCGCATCGCGGCGGCGAGGGCTGGCACGTCACTGATCGGGACCAGGAGACCGTTGACATCGGGCGTGATGATCTCGGCCGGACCGCCTACTGACGGAGCGATGACGGCGAGTCCTGTCGCCATACCCTCTGTCACGACCTGCCCGAACGGCTCAGGGATCGTCGAGCAATGGACGAGTACATCCATCTGAGCCATCTCCGCGAAGACGTCGTCGCGGAAGCCGGTGAACACGACACGATCGGAGACCGCGAGCCGCTCCGCGAGTCGCACCAGTGACGCCGCGTACGCGTCCTCACCGAACAACGCCCCCCCGACAACCCGTGCCCGGACGTTCGTCCGCTCACTGAATGCCGACGCGAAGGCCTCGAGAAACAGATGCTGGCCCTTCCAGGGCGCAAGCCGACCAACCATCCCGAACACGACGACGTCGCCATCGCCCCGCTCCACTCGCCCGGGGTGGGCAACCGGGTCATAGATGACCGGGCTTGCGATGACGCTCCGTGCATTCGTGCTCGGCAGCGTTGCCAGGGTGGTCTGGCTGTTTGCGACGACGGCCGTGGGCAGCCACGCGAGAGCCCTGCGAACCAGGAATACCGCCGCGCGAGGGAGATAGTCCCTGGCGACCCGATCACGGACGTGCCAGATGACCGGTAGGCCGGCCAGCCGGCTAGCGAGGCTGCCGTACAGCCCAGCCTTCAACGAGTTGGTGTGGACGACGTCGGGGCGCAGAGCTCGGAGTCGACTCCGGAGCCGCCAGACGTACCCGCCGGTGTCCCACAGGGCGAACATGGGAACGCTGCCGGGCCGAATGCGGCCCTTTCGCAGCCGGGCCGTGCGCGCCGGCATCGCGAGCACCTCGACAGCGATCCCCCGTTCCTCCAGAGCCGCGACCAAGGGCCCGTCCTCCGCCAGGATCACGTGGGCGTCGACACCGTCGAGGCAGGACAGCAGGTTCAACAGAGCGATCTCCGCGCCGGACATCGCCGCCGCGTGATCGAGATAGACAACGCGCAGTCGCGGTGTCACCGGGGTACCCACGCCCACAAGGTATTCGGTCGGTCAGGAGTGCTGTGCGAGGGTCTGTGCATGGTGGGCGATGGGGGTGGGGTACCCGACGTGATCGTCATCGCCTTTGGAGATCCAACACCCTTGGCCGCCACTCTCGGCGCCCTGATGGAGCCCCACAAGATCGTCATCGTCGACAACGACCCCCGCGGAGCTGCTGAACCCCTCGCAAGGAGACATGGAGCGATCTACCTGCCCCAACCGAACAACCCGGGCTTTGCCGCCGGCGTGAACGCCGGCATGGCGATGCTGGCAGGTTCCAGCGCTGACGTGCTGTTACTCAACCCCGATGCGCGCATCGAGGAGAGCGACCTGCGCGCCCTGCACGAACGACTGCTGGTTGATGCCCGCCTGGCCTGCGTGGCCCCTGCGCAGCACGGCACGAGCGGCGAGCACAGGGTTCTGTGGCCGCTGCCCACCCCGGGGCGCCTGTGGCGCGAGGCGATCGGAGTACCGGTCGCGCCGAGGGAGGGCCGTCAGTTCGTCGTCGGCTCGGTCCTGCTGATCCGCCGAGCAGCCTGGGAGGACGTGGGGCCGTTCGACGAAAGGTACTTCCTGTACGCGGAGGAAACGGACTGGCAGCGCCGAGCACAAGCCAGGGGGTGGCGGGTGGCCCTGTGCCCCGAGATCCACGCGGAACACGACGGTGGAGGAACGAGTAGCGACCCCGCCCGGCGAGAGCGGCTGGCTCATGCGGGAACCGAGACCTACATCCGCAAGTGGTACGGGGCGCGCGGATGGGCGAGTTACCGCGCCGCCGCCCTGACCGCGGCGGCGTTGCGATCGATGCTCCCAGGCGAGCGGGGCCGTGCTGCCCGACGGCGGTGGCACGTCTATCGTGAGGGGCCGATTGCCGCAGTCCGACGGCTGGATATCCCGTAACGGGGACCAGTTCAGTCGTCAGCCGTGAATGGAAGTGAGCAGGTCGATGCGCGTGGGACCCGCCGCCGCACTCGCGGGCTCGGCCCCGCTGCTGGTCGGCGGACTGCTGCTGCTGACCGCGCCTGGAGCGGGGGGGCGCGCGCTGGAGCGCGCGCAGGCGACCGAGTCGCCGTCGCCCGAGCCGACGACGGCATCACCCGTGCCCTCGCCGACCCAGTCGAGCAACTCACCGGCGCCGTCACCGAAGCCGTCTGTCACGTCGATCAGCACGGCGCCCACGCCACGACCCACACCCACGCGCGCGCCGACCAGGTCACCCCGAGCGACTCCCACGCGAACCTCGGCCCCGGCGGCGAGCACGAAGCCGCCAACACCAGCTCCGACCCGCTCCCCGTCGCCCTCGGCGCCGGCGGTGTCCGTCTCCTCTCTGCCCGCCTCGCCCAACACCGTGGCACCGCTGCCATCGGCGAGCTCCCTGCCCGCGACTCTCTCCGTGGGCAACACCGTCGAGGCGCCATTCACCTCGAGTCCAGAACTGCGCATTCTCGGGCTGGCACTGATCGCCGGCGGCGTCATCGTCGGCGTGCACTCGACCATCACCGCGCGGTGACACACCCGGTCGACATCTTCGGAGGCCATGACCTCGGCGGCCATGACCCGCGACTGCGTGTCGTCTACGTGCATCTTTCCGCCGAGGCATCGCGCGAGGGTCTCGCACTCGCCGCTTTGATCGACTCAGTTCCCGATATCGCCGCGCATGTGCTGTTCGGTCAGGACGGACCGCTGCTCGGCGTGATGCGCGACCGTGGCATCTCCGCTGAGGTCCTGCCGCTGCCCCGACGCAAGGGCGCAGCGCCCGCGGCGACCGTTCCGTACGTGCTGCGACTCGCTCGACGCCTCGAGCACCTTCGCCCGTACGTCGTGCACACCAACTCGGCGAGCTCGGCCCTGTATGGCGGAATCGCAGCACGGCTGGCGGAGGTCCCGCTGGTCTGGCACCTACGCGACGAGGACCGCGCCGCCGGCGTCAACGCATTGGCACGTGGCCCGCTGCGCCGCCTCGTTCCGCGGCTGCCGCACGCGGTCATCGCCACGTCAGTGGACGCAGCCGCCCTGGCCCGATACGCACGACGGTGCGTCGTGATTCCCGGCCCCGTGTTCGCAACGGCTCCGCTCCCGGCGAGCAAGTACCGGTCCTCGCGGAACCGGCCGCTCCAGTTCGGAATGCGGTGTGCCACAGAGGGAGCACGCCGCGAGGCGCTGGCTTCGTTCGAGCGCGCATTCCCGAACCGGTCACATGAGGCAGATGTCGTGCTGGCGGCCGACCTTCCCGTGGCCCGGTTGCCCCAGTGGCTCTCCGACGTGGACGTCGTGGTCGACCTGACGCACGAGAAGGACGCTCACGACGACCTCATCCTCGCGGCGATGGCGTCGGGACGAACCGTAGTCGCCACGTCGCCCGGCCCAGGAGCAGATCTGGTCACGGATGGGATCGATGGGCTGCTCGTGCCGTGTGACCGACCCGATCTGCTCACGTCGGCGCTCCGCCTGGTCGCCCACCAGCCGAAGCTGCGCGCGAGGCTCGCCGACGGCGCCAGAGCCACATCGGCCCCAATGCTCGCCGACGTCGTGGGACCGCGGATCCGCGAGATCTACGACGACGTGGTCGCGACGAGTCTGATCCAGAAGGGCTAGCGCGGATCGGCCTCGCGGAACCACTCGATGGTCCGTCGCAGTCCGTCCTCCAAGTCGACCTGAGGCTTCCAGCCGAGCTGGTCCGTTGCCGTCTCGATCGCGGGCTGCCGCACCATGGGATCGTCCTGGGGTCGGGGCACGAACACGATCTCCGACTCGCTGCCGACGGCCGCGATCACGGCACGCGCGAGATCGAGGACCGAGAGCTCCGCCGGGTTGCCGATGTTCACCGGACCGGCCAGGTCACTGTTGAGGAGCGCCAGGATCCCCGTGACGAGGTCGTCGACGTAGCAGACGGAACGAGTCTGCCCGCCGTCGCCGGCCACCGTGACCGGCTCACCCGCGAGCGCCTGTCGAATGAACGTGGGAATCGCGCGGCCGTCGTTGGGCCGCATCCGTGGGCCGTAAGTGTTGAAGATGCGGACAATCGCCGTATCCACGCCGTGCGTACGTCGGTAAGCCATGGTGAGTGCTTCGCCAAAGCGCTTCGCCTCGTCGTAGACCCCGCGGGGACCGATTGGGTTGACGTTGCCCCAGTACGTCTCCGGCTGCGGATGAATCTCCGGATCGCCGTACACCTCGGACGTCGAGGCGAGCAGGAAGCGCGCCCGCTTCTCGCGCGCGAGACCGAGTGCGTGCAATGTGCCGAGGGCACCCACCTTCAGCGTTTCGATGGGCAGCCGGAGGTAGTCGATGGGACTGGCCGGCGACGCGAAGTGCAGCACGGCGTCGACATCACCTGGAACGTGGACGTAGTTCGTCACGTCACACCGGACGAGCCGGAACCCTTCCCTCTCCATCAAGTGCTCGACGTTCGCAGGGATACCCGTTAGGAAGTTGTCGAGGCACACCACAGACCAACCGTCGGCCAGCAGGCGCTCACACAGATGACTGCCGAGAAACCCGGCCCCCCCTGTAACCACCGCGCGTCGTGACAGCGCTTCTGTCACTGATCGACCCCGGCCCAGTCCCGCAGCTCCTGCATGAACGACGTCTCGGAGTACCGCGCCGCGTGTGCACGCACCACGTGTGTCTCGAAGTCAGCGTCGAGCACCGCGCGGACCGTGTCGGCGATGTCCGTGGGATCGAGCGACGGGAAGAACATGCCGTTCTTGCCCTCCACCATGGTGTCCAGGAAACCCGCCTCACGGACTACGGCCGCCGGCACTCCGAAGGCGTTGGCCTCGACGGGCGTGAGCCCGAAGTCTTCATGCGCTGCCGAGAGCAGCACGCGAGCGTTCGCATACGCCCACCGCAACTCGGCCTCGCTGAGGCCCGCCCGGAAAGTCACATTCGCCGGCGCCAGTCCGCGCAGTCGCTCCGCATCCGGACCGGCGCCGACAACCAGCAGCTGGTGCTCGGTCAGCCGACGCATCGCGTCCAACAACAGGTCGACGCGCTTGTACGACAACAGACGGCTGACCACGAGCAGGTAGCCCGGCTCCACGCCGGGTAGCGCCGCGGTCGGCCCGTCTGCGTCGAGCACCATCGGCGGCGCGAGCACGCGTGGCTGCCAGCCGTACGTCTCGTTCACTCGCTCGGCTACGACACTGGAGATCGCGGCGATGTCGTCCGCGGTGCGCATGGCCGCTCGGTCCCAACGGATCAACCCAGGCTTCAGCGCGGCCAGCGCCGAGCGCTCGATTCGCGACGACTCCCGTGTGTAGCGGTCGCTGTCGTAGAGCCAGCGAGCCGGTGTGTAGCAGTAGACGAGCTTGCGCGCCGGACCGGCCTGCACGCCGTGCGCCCAGCCGCTGGAGCTGCACAGAACGACATCCGCATCCTCGATGAGGTGCCGCGAGAACGCCTGCCGCAGGACCGGGAACGCGCGCCGCTGGTCCCGCGTGAACGCACCGATCCGGTTCGGCCAAAGTGCCTCGATGTCGACCTCGCGGAACTCGTCGTAGGTGCGCTCTGGGGCGTACACGGAGGTGACGACTCGCGATCCGGGGAACGCGCGCAGCATCGATAGCACGACTCGCTCAGCACCACCGAGCTGGTTGAGGTAGTCGTGGACGATCACCACGCGCGGACCGGACATCCCGGCGAGCATAAGGCGTCCAGGCATTGGGCGGGCTGAGGCCGGAGGTGGAAGCGCCGTCAGGCTAGGGTCACAGGCTGTGACGATCGCTCCCGAGGAGCAGCCGCAGTCCCGCGGCGAGCGCACGCGCGCCCGCCTGCTCGAGGCGGCGCGGACGGCCTTCGCCGAGGTCGGCTGGAGCCGCGCCCGCGTCGAGGACGTGTGCCGCGCTGCCGGCGTTGGCCACGGCACGTACTACGCCTACTTCGCCAACAAGACGGCTGTGCTCGAGGCACTGGTGCTGCGCCATGCCGCTGCGCTCTACGAACTCGTCGAGGCGCCATGGACCAGCGGTGATGTGCGCAACGATGTACACACCGTGATTACTGGTTTCGTGGAGCTGTCGGAGCGTGACCAGGACATCCGCTTTCTGTGGTTCGCGGCGGCCCCGTCGGAACCGGTCCTGGCCGAGCTGGTGGACGAGGTGCGCAAGCAGTTCGTGCAGCGGATCCGCGTCAACCTTGTCGCCGCACGGGACGCTGGGCGTGCCCGCCCGGAGGTCGACGTCGATGTCGCTGCCGCGGCGCTCGCGGCGATGGTCGAGCAGACGGTGGCGCTTGCGCAGGCAGGACGCACACCGGGACCGGCTCTCGAGAGCCGCCGCCTGGTAGACGGCCTGACGGACCTGTGGGTGCACGCGGTGTACAGCGATGAGTGATGCCGAGCCGACGGGGTTCGTCGACGAGGGCTGGGACGCCGTCAAGATCAACAAGGTCTTTCACGACCACGAGTGCGCCTACTACGACGAGCGCTTTGCAATCGGCCATGACGACAAGAGCGCGGCGCAGGCGCTACGCGAAGTCGAGGGCCTGCTCGGTCGGGAACTGCTAGCGGGCGAGCGAGTCCTCGACGTCGGATGCGGCACGGGCTTCGTCGCCGCGGGACTGAGGCGCGCACGGCCCGACGTGCACGCCATCGCCACGGACCTGTCACGCGGGATGCTCGACAAAGCCAGAGCTGCGGGAGCGGACCCGGTTCTGCAGTGCCAGGCGGAGCTGCTGCCATTCCCCGATGCGTCCATCGACCTCGTCGTCGCGCGCGGGGTGCTTCACCACTTGCCCGACGTGCGTGCCGCGCTGGTCGAGTGGCGGCGCGTGCTTCGCCCTGGTGGAAGCGTGGTACTGCTGTCGGAGCCGACCCCGACGGTCGAGAAGCACGGCGCGGTGCTCGTCCGTGGGCTCCTGTTCGCGCTCAGGCAGCGCCCGCTGAGCGAAGAGGAGAACTTCTGGGAGCTCGCCTCGATGGCCGCGAACCTGCACGTCTTCACAAAAGAGCAGTTGGTGGCGCTGTGCCAGGACGCCGGCTTCGACGACGTCGAGCTGAAGGTCGTCGACTTCTTCCAGACTCTGGTGATCACCGCGTCCTATGTGGTGCACGGTCGTGTCCCGGGGCTGGCCCGCAGGCTGCCCTGGCGGCATGCCGACGGTGCGGCCAGGCTCGTCGATCGGACGATCGTTGATCGACTCTTCCCAGAGCGTGCCCGGCACACCATCGCCGGTGTTCTACGCAGCTAGCCGACTCGGCCATCTCCGGCTTTGCAGAGTAGGCGGGGTGGGCGTCATGTCGCGTGTGTTTCTAGGTCATGCTGCTGTAGGGACCGGCTTCACTACAGGCACGGTCCACGTCATTGGCGCGCTTTGCTTGCCCGCTTCGCCTCCAGCTCCTCGACGCGCTGCTGCAAGAGGGCGAGCTCCTGGGCCAGGCGGCGCGAGGCGTGGTCCTCAGTGGAGAGGGCGACGCTGAGGTGCAGCGACATGCCGAGAAGGAAGACGCCCAGGCCTCCCACGATCAGGCCGGTGGGGGTGACATGGAGTGCATCAGCCAGTGGGCGCACGAGGTCAACCGCACCGATGAGCGCGCCGAGCAGCATCAGGCACGAGATGAGCAGCCAGCTGACCCCGAAGCGCAGCGACAGTAGTCCACGACGGGTGAGCCAGACAGTGAGCGTGAGTACGACGCCACTCACGATCGCGAGCAGGAAAGCCTGGTAGATGGTGGCCGTCACGTCGCAGCGCCCGACGCGGCGCGCGCCGCGTCGAGGTCCGCGCGGCGCGCGTCCGCGAGACCGGCGCCCGCCCAGTCGACGACGAGCCGGCGGCCATCGCCGCTGTGCCAGAGCTCTGGCCGGGCCGCGGCAACCTCGGAGACCTCGACAGGGACGGTCCCGGTTTTCAGCACCACCTCGGTCGTCTCCGGAAGCGCCTCGCGCAGCGCGTCGAGCGCCGTCCCGGCCGGGGTGGCCAGCGCCACCACGATGTCGAGGGGCGGCAGCGCAGGCACGTGTGGGACGAATCGGCCGACGGCGTTGACCTCGAGTCCGACGCGCGCACCCGGAAGCCGACCGCGAATGTCGGCGATCGCCGCAGCCATCGGTGCGACGTGGTCGTTGGCCGTGGCCAGGTCGACAAGGTAGGCGTCGACGACCACTGTGCCGCGGTAGGCGCGGGGAAGCCGTCGGAGCTCGGCGCGCAGGAGGACGAGGAGTGCCTCCCACGGGCGATCCACCGCGCTGGCGGCACGCAACGGTGCGAGGCCGGTCGCTGCCCCCGTCAGGTTCCCGGGACCGAGCTCGCGAATCAGTGCCACCGGCCCGTCGTTGGTCAGCGTGCGGAAGTGCGCCGGTGCGTCCGGCACCGCCACGATCGCGCCGGGAGCCATGACCAGCTGTCGGTCCACGTCGCTGACCGGACTGCCGATGAGCACGGCTCCGGTGCCGCGCAGCGCCTGCCGCACATCGTCCGGCGCGCCCCGCAGGTCGGCGACGATGTCCTGCGTGCGCGGAGCCGGACTGAGGTGTCGCGTGGTCTGAGCCAGCGGGGCCCCTCGGCGCTGCTCCGCACCCGCGTACGCGCCCTCGATGGCGGACTCGATCCGCTCGGCCAGCAGCGGGGTGTTGCCGGCATCGGCGGCGCGTGCCAGCGCGTCCTGCTCGGTCCAGAAGGCGCCACCCGCGTCGAGCGGAGCCAGGTCGAAACCGGTGTCCGCGTCCACCTGGTGGATGACATCGACCTCGCCGTCGTTCCCGAGGAAGGCGGCACAGGACGTGGTGAGCAGTACGACGCCGCGGTCCGTCGTGATGCGCAGCGTGTTGTCCGGCATGTTGAACCCCGGCAGGTGCCACGCGGTGGCGAAGCGGCCCTTCACGCCACCCGCTGTCAGCTCCAGGGCCGCCGCGTCCTCGATCCGCCGCGTGCCCGAGGTCGTGACCACGGTGTGGTCGATCGAGATCGGCCCGAGGAGCACGTCGATCATCGACAGCACGTGCACTCCCAAGCTGATCAGGGCGCCGCCGCCGCCGACCGCCGGGTCGAGCTCCCACATGTCCTTGCGTTCCGCCGCGCCCTCTTCGATCCGCGAGACGAACGCCCACCCGTCGAAAGACATCGGTGTGCCGTACCGGCCTGCACGCAACCGCTCTCCCGCCGCGACGAGGTGGGGCAGCACAGGTCCCACATAGCCGACCGCGACATGGCGGCCGGGCCGCTCGGCAAGCAGCGCCTCGAGCTCGCGCCGGTCCTCCGCGCGCGCCGCCAGAGGCTTCTCGATCAGGACGTCGAGGCCGGCCTCGATGAGCTTGCGCGTGAGCGGCACGTGTGACGACGGCGGGGTCGCGACGATGGCCAGGGTCGCGCCGGTCGTGCGGATCGCCTCGTCGAGGTCCGTGAACCGCGGCACCGGACGGCCGAGCAGGCTCACCAGCCGACCGGTCGCAGCCTTGTCGAGGTCGACCACACCAGCGAGAACGAGGCGGTGATGATGCAGCGCGGTGAGCGCGTGCACCAGGCCGATGCGTCCGGCGCCGACGAGGAGCAGCCGAGCCGGCTCGACCTCCGGGACCGGGCCGACTGCCTGGGGGGTCACGGTCTCCGACCGCAGCTCGAGGCCGATAGCTTCTAGAGACGGGCGAGTGTCCATGACGCGGAACTGCTCGATGCCGTCGAGGTTCTCCTCGGAGACGGGCAGCGGAAGGTGCAGACGGTCGGCCATCCGCAGCGCGGCGCGGGCCGGCTTGAGACCGATGTTGATCGGGCGCGCGCGTACGCCGTGCAGCGCCTCTGCGCGTTCGCTCACGATCTCACCCAGCGGGCGCGTGTCCGGCTCGGCCAGGCTCAGGTCGCGCGGCGGGTCTGCCATCTCCAGCACCGTGAGCAGGCCCCGGCAGAAGTCGTCGACATGCACGAGCTGCGCGCGGGCCATCGTGCCGCCGAACACGGGGAAGAAGCGCAGCTTTCCGGCCATGCCCGCCGCTCTACCGAGCAGGCCGTCCGCGCTCTCGCCGTAGACCAGCCCAGGTCGCACGATGATGACGCGCGGGTCGTCGCGCAGCAGCTGCTCCGCGGCGTACTTGCTCTTCCCGTACGTGGACACCGCATCCGCGTGCGCCGACGGCGTGGAGGCGAAGACGAAGCGGCCGACGCCCGCGACGACGGCCGCTTGGTAGAGCCGTCGTGTGCCGTCGAAATTGACGGCGTGCGCGAGTGCGGCGCTGGACGTCTGGGCGGCGATCGCGAGGTGCACGACCGCGTCGACGCCGCTCAGGTCGCCGGGAGACGGCGCCGACGGAAGGGTCAGGAAGCGGCGGTCCGCCAAGGGCACAAAGGGCGCCCCGGTCCATGGGCGTCGGCTGAAGCCGACCACCTCGTGGCCTGCGGCCAGTGCGGCGGTCGCCAGCCGCTTGCCGATGAGCCCGGTGACGCCGGTGATGCCGATACGCATGGCGCCAGCCTGACACCCGCCCGGGGCGTCGCCCAAATGCCTGCCGGGTCAGGCCGCCCGGTTCTCCTGTCCCACGCCTCGCGAGAAGATCACTTCGAGCTCGTTGCGCTGGGCGGGTGTGACCGCGTCGAGTAGCGCGCGCTCACGCGCGTACAGGTCGCGGCGCTCACGCCAATGTGCCTTCACGTCGCTCAGCAGATGACTCATGGCCCCTGCCTTCCCTCGGTGGCGGCCTGGTTGGTCCGCCCACCGGGTGCAACGCCGCAGCGGGCCCGGACGATGTCACCTCACGGGTGTGATCCCTGTCTCAGCCCGCCGGCCGGTCCGGGTGGTACGCCTGCCACGCCTCGAGCCACGCCGCTACGACCGGCGCCAGCTCCGTCGGGTTGTAGACGTCCTCCTCCGAGGAGAACAGACCGCCGCCGGCGTAGACGAGGCGGGTCCAGTTCGCACCCTGGTACACCTGGCCGTCGCCAGGGTCAGCGAAGCGGTTCTGCAGCTGGCCGATCACCCAGCCCTGCTCGGCATCGACCGTGTACCAGTCCCACGGGAACTCGCGCATGTGGGTCAACGGGAAGACGCTCATGGTCCTCGTGATCCAGGAGAGCACCTCCTCGCGACCGTGGAACTCGCCGTACAGGTGCTCGATGTAGTGGACGTCGGGTGTGAAGCACTCGACCCAAGGCCGCCAGTCGCCGGTGCGGCCGGCCTGCGCGGCCGCCTCGCGGAAGCGGTCGAAGGCCCGCTGGATCTCCTCGCGCTGATAGCTCATGCGTGCTTGCCGAGGAACTCGCTGATCACCGTCGCGAGCTCGCGCGGCCGGTCCTCTCCGATGAACGTGCGAGCGCCGGCGATAGGTGCGAGCGTCGCGTCCGGCAGTACGGCGGCCAGCCGCTCAGCCAGGCTGATCGGGAAGAGCCGGTCGTCCGCGCCCCAGGCGAGCAGGACGGGATGTGGGAAGTCCCTGAGCTGTTCGGCCGCGGCGATGGTGTACGCCGGGTCGATGCCGAGACAGACCTTGCCGGCGTCGTGGCGGATCTCCGGTCGCAGCGACGGCCGGGCGTAGGAGTCGGAGATGGCCGCCTCCGGCTGGCCGTGCATGAGCCGTCCGTAGGCGATCGGCAGGCGGCGCAGCGGTCGAAGACGCAGGGGTTGCGCAGCAAGCATCGTCGCGCCGGGAATGCGCGGCAGGTGGCGCAGGAAACCGAACGGCGACGGCGGGAACGTCTCGAAGGCGTCGCACGACGTGAGCACGGTAGGGCCGAGGCGCTTGCGGTGCTCGGCCATCACGAGCTGGCAGACCGCACCGCCGGTGTCGTTGCCGACGAGTGTGACGTCCTCGAGCTCGAGCGCGTCGAGGAACTCCGCGACCAGCCGGGCCAGCCCGGGCGTCGAGAGGTCGGCATCGGTGTTCATCGGCAGCTCGTGCGAGCCGAGCGGCCAGTCCGGCGTGAGGCACCGATAGGCACTGGCCAGCTCGGGCACCACATTGCGCCAGAGGTCGCCGTTCGCAAAGACCCCGTGGACGAACACGATGGGCTTGCCGGCACCGGTCTCGCGGTAGCCGATCGGGCCCCCGGAGAGGTCCACGCGCGACTTCGCACCCAGCTGCTCGGAGATCGACATGTGGGCAGGGTACGGCGCAGGTGACACGCTCTGCCTCGACGCAACCGAGGACAGGGGTACGCCGTGGAGATAGGGATGGGGATCGGCGGCCGGACGGTCGACGACGTCGTACGGCAGGCGGCCGCGGCGGCCGAGGCCGGCTTCACGTCCGGATGGCTGTCGAACATCTTCGGCCTGGACGCGCTGACCGCGATCGCGGTCGCCCTGCACGAGGTGCCCAACATCCGGCTCGGCACGGCGGTCGTCCCGACGTTCCCGCGGCACCCGCACGCCCTGGCGCAGCAGGCGATGACCGTGTGGGATGCGACCGGCGGTCGGTTGGTGCTCGGGATCGGCCTGTCGCACCAGATCGTCGTCGAGTCGATGTTCGGCCTCTCGTACGACCGGCCGGCGGCGCACATGCGCGAGTACCTCTCGGTCCTGCTGCCCCTGCTCCGCGAAGGGCAGGTGGCGTTCCAGGGCGAGCAGTACAAGGTCGCGGCACCGCTCGACCGGATCGGCCCTGCGGGCGGCCCGCCGGTGCTCATCGCCGCGATGGCCCCGGTCATGCTCAAGCTGGCCGGCGCCGTCGCCGACGGCACCGTCCTCTGGATGACCGGCCCGAAGACCGTGGCGGAGCATGTGGCGCCCAAGGTCCGCGAGGCGGCCGCGGCGGCCGGCAAGCCGGACCCGCAGATCGTCGCCGCGCTACCCGTCGCGGTGACCGACGACGCCGACGCCGCCCGGGCGCAGGCGGCCAAGACCTTCGACGTGTACGGCGGACTCCCCAGCTACCGCGCAATGCTCGACGCCGAGGGCGCGGCCGGACCGGCCGACGTCGCGATCGTCGGCGACGAGAAGGCCGTGCGTGCCGGAATCACGGCGATGGCGGAAGCCGGCGTCACGACGTTCAGCGCCGCGTGCTACGGCGACGCCGACCAGGTCCGACGCACGACCGAGCTGCTCAAGGGGCTCTAGACCCGTCAGGCAGGTGTTCGTAATGGCTCTGCACTAACATCGCGACCGTGGGCACGGGGAGCTGGACGACGACGTACCGCACCGCAGCGGAGCTGCGTGTGGCGTTCCCGGGACGTCCCGACGCCCGCTACCGGCCACTGACGCTCTGGTGGTGGTCGGGCGAGCCGGTGGAGCGGGAACGGATGCTCTGGCAGGTAGAGCAGATGGCGGCGATCGGCTGCGGGGGCTTCGTCACGACCGGTTTGGCGATGCACGGCCCGTCCGCGGGGTCGCGGGCCGACGAGCCCCGCGCGCTGACCCCGGAGTGGTTCGACCTGCTGCGCACCGCCTGCGTCCGCGCGGCCGAGCTCGGGATGGGCGTCGGCGCGTGGAGCCCGATGCAGGTCGGCCAGGCGCACGACATCGACGCGACCCTGGCCGCCCGGCCCGACTTGCGCGGTGAGCTCGTCGTCGAGGACGGCGAGGTCATTCCGTACGGCGTCGACTACGGCAACCGCGACGCGCTCGCCGCGCTGACGGCACCCGGCACGAAGTGCGCGACGTACCTGGACGGGATCCGCGAGCTCGTCGGCGACCAGATGGTCGCCCTGTTCGAGGACGAGTTCCCAGGATTCCCGCGGTGGGCGCCGACCTTCGCCGCGGAGTTCCGCGACCGCTACGGCTACGACGTGCCGCTCGCCGCACTGACGACGGACATCGGAGCGTCGACGCCGGCCGTCCGCTGCCAGGTGCTGGACCTCGCGGTCGAACGCGTCGTGTCGGCGTACACCGCGTGGCAGACCGACCTCGTCGACCGCACCGGGGTGCTCGCGGGCTACGACCAGTGCGGCCGTCAGGGCGTCCCCGTCCTGAACAGCGCGTACTACTACGACCCGTTCCGCACCATGGCCTGGGCCAACGCGCACGGCACCGACCACATGGGCGACGCGCGGTTCGCGCTGTCGCAGAACGATCTCGGCGGCGGTGCGCGGACCTGGCTCGAGGGCTTCCACTCGCAGGGCTACGGGATGACGCTCGACGACCAGGTGCGGCTGCTGCTCGAGTGGTCGCGCGAAGGGGTGAGCCTGTTCCTCCCCCACGGCGGGTACTACGCGACGAGGGCGCTCTGGTGGGAGTGGGCGCCACCGGAGATGGGCTGGCGCCAGCCGTACGCGCGCCACTACCCGGCGTTCGCGGACTTCGTCGGCCGGCTCATGTCGTGGTCCTCCGCCGGCGACCATCGGCCGGACGTCGCCGTGCTCTACCCCATGTCGTCCGTCTGGGCCGGCATGACCGGGTTGCTCACCTGGGACGACGAAGCCATGGAGTCCGACCGGGCATGGGTGTCGGTCTTCGGCACGAAGGGTGTGCCGTCCGGGTGGGATCTCGAGCGACCCCACCATGCGAGCCCGCTGGCTGAGGCCGGCTACGACCGGATCGCCGTCGACGAGTTCCACGTCGATATCGGTCTGCCGGTCGTCCTGCCGGGCTGCCGGGTGCTGCGCACGTCCACGCTGCAGAAGCTGGTGGACCTGGCCGAGGCCGGCCGGCCGGTGGTGGTCCTCGAACCTGCGCCGGCCTGGTCGTTCGAGAACGGGCGCGACGACCCGACGTTCACGAAGCTCGTCGACCGGTTGCGGGTCGTGGCCGCGTTCGTGACCGACCCCGCCGAGGTGACCCGATACCTGCCGCCGCCGCGCATCGAAGGCGGCCAGGCGCAGTGGCGGCGGGTCGGCGATCTCGACGTCGTCGCGATCGGCGCGCACGGACAGGTACGCCTCCGTGCCTACGCCGACCGCGCGCCCGAGGTCTGGGACCCGCTGACCGGCGGCATCGCTCCGTACCCGGCGACGGTCGACGGCGACGACCTGCTGCTCACCGTCGACAGCAACGCGTTGCTCCTGTCCCTGCCGACCGGCACGCCGGTGGCGCCCACGGAGTCGGCGTACGACGTGGTGCTGCTCCCCGAGATATGGGAGTGCGAGTTCCTCGAGTGGGGCGAGAACCGCTGGGGCGACTACCGGCTGCCGGCGAACGACGGCACGCCGCCCGTCGAGAGGCGAACGTTCGCGTTCCGCGAGGGCGACGACCCGGCCTGGCAGCGCGCCCCGGTCACCCCGGAGGAGGCCGACCACCCGCACGTCGAGCTCGGCTTCGAGGATCGGATGCGGGACAAGAACGGCCGGCCGGCACCGGCCGACCGGGTGCTCCCCGACGGGTGGCACGAGGTCGTGTCGACGTACGGCCCGCATGCCGTCGTCGACGGGCGTCGACTCGCGGAGTACTCCGAGCGGCTGGGCATCGAGGACGCGCTGCTCACGACGCCGATCGGGCTCAAGGGGCGCGTGGAGCCGTGGAAGGTCGATCTCGGGGAGTCCGGCGGCCAGGTGACCTCGTGGGGATGGGTCCCGGCCGACGCCGACACGCACCTGGTGGTCGAGGGCTCTGCCGTCGTCACGGTGTGGCTGGACGGCACGCTGGTCGCGGGACCGGTCGACGCAGGCGTGGTCGCCGTACCCGTGTCGCTCACCGCGGGCTGGCACGAGGTGTGCATCGAGGCGACCCGGCGCACCCTCGGGCCGAACATGCTCGAGGGCTGGCGTCCCGGGCCGCGGGTCCGGTTGACCTGGTCGTTCGGCCAGCCCTACGAGCGCCCGGTCGGCGGCATCTGGGGAGGCAAGCCGGTGCACCCGGACTACAAGGGCGCGCCCGGCCCGATGCGCTTCCGGCGCGCGCTGAGCCTCCCGCGCGACGCGATGGTGAGCGTGCTCGCCACGGCGCCCGGTGGTGTCGAGCATGCGATCCCGCCACGGCTGGCCGCGGGTGAGCACGTGCTCGAACTGGTCGCCGGCCGGTCGATGGCCTCGCCTCAGCTGCAGGTCGCCCTGACCCTGCGGATGGGCACGACGACGGTGACACTCGGCAGCGACGACCTGTGGGAGTACCAGAAGCCGGACGGCACCTGGACCGGCGCCTTCACGATCAGCGAAGCCGGCTCCATCTCCTGGACGGCCGAGGAGAACTCCCCGCCCGCCGTGCCGCGGTGCCACGCGCTCACCGACGTGGCCTGGCTGGAAGGCAGTGAGGTCCTGGCCGGGCTCCTGCCCGGGCAACGCTGGTCGGACTCACCCGACCCGCCACCGCCTGCCTGGTTCTGCTTCACCGCGCCACCCGGCGCCCGGTCGGTCACGCTGCCCGTCGCCGGCGAGGTGCGGGCATGGGTGGACGGCGAGCCGGTCAGCGTGCGCGACGAGCGACTGACACTGCACGAGCACGCGCGGGTGGCACTGCGCGTCCAGGCGCCGGCGGGGTACCGCGGCGCCGCCTGCTTCCGGGAGCACCCGCTGTTCGAGCTCGGCGACGGCACGATCGTCGCGGGGCGGTCATGGCACCAGCAGGGCCTCGACTGCTTCTCCGGCGTGATCCTGCACCGCGCGTGCGTGACGGCGACCGCAGGCCCCGCCGTGCTCGACCTCGGTGACGTACGCGGCAGCGTCGCCGTCACCGTCAACGGCGTGCCCGCAGGCGTGCTGTTCAGCCGGCCCTGGACACTGCCGGTGACCCTCGAGGACGGCGACAACGTCATCGAGCTCGAAGTCGCAAACACGCTGGGCCCACTGGCCGGGCGCGGCATCCCGACGCCGTTCGGCCCCGAGGAGCAGCGGGTGTCCGGACTCCTCGCCCGCCCCCGCCTGCTGTTCTAGGTGGCGGTGATGCGGATCGCCTGGCCGGCCGCAAGGCCGCCGAGCCGGTCGAAGAGCAGGTAGGACTCGCCGCGCACGAGGTTCACGTGCAGCGTCGTCACCGACGGCACGGTGCCCGGCAGGATGCCGACCAGCTCCGTCTTCGCCGACCGCATGACCGCGGTGACCGCCACGACGTCCTTGTGGTCCTGCTCGCGCAGCGCCGTCACGAGCTTCTGCGGCAGCGCGCCCGGGTCGAGCGACGTACGGGCCAAGACGATCTGCCGCTTGGCGTAGGTGTAGTTCTCGATCTTGATCACGACTTCGCCGGACCTGATAGGGCGGTCCTTCGGCAGGTCCAGGAGCATGGCGTCGTTGTTCACCCGCACCTGCACCTGCTCCGCCCGCAGCGCCACCGAGCACCCGCTCGACGCCGCCAGCGTGAGCACGGCGAGTACGGCGGACAGGCAGCCGGTGAGGCGACGCATCAGGCGATCGCCCGCAGGCAGAGCCGGCAAGCGGTCCGGCCACTCGACAGCGCCGCGACGAACTTCATCTCCGCCAGGTCGCTCCTGTCGGCGACGAGCAGACAGTCCGGCCGGTGAAAGGACTGCCCGGAGGCGAGGACCAGCTCCGGCAGCGAGAACAGGTCAGGCCGCGCCTCGCGGGTGGTCAGGGCGTGAAGCCGCTCGAGCAGCGCGGACTGCGTGCGCTCGCTCGCCTCGGCGAAGCCGCGCGATCGCTCGCTCAGCACGAGCGCAGCGCCGACGACCAGCAGGCCGAGTCCGGTCGCGCCGCCGGCGATGGCCAGGTCCATGCGGTCGTTCGCGTCCTCGGCGAGCAGGTAGCCGACGAGGCAGCTGCCCAGCGTCGCGTAGCCGGCGGCCATCACGGCGATGCCGAGCCAACCCTGCAGATAGCGCAGGACGCCGATCGCTCCCGTCATGCGGTGCCTCCCATGGTGCCGGAACGGGCGATGGTGGTCGCGTCGGTGCCGAGGTAGGACTCGACGACACGCGCGTCGTTGAGCACCTCGTCGGGTGTCCCCCTGGCGATCACCCGCCCGGTCTCCATCGCATACATCACGTCGGAGAGCGAGCGGATCAGCGGGATGTCGTGTTCGATGACGAGGAAGGTGCAGTCGAGGGACTCCTTGACCCGGCGGATCAGGCTCTCGAGTGCCTCGACCTCACGTTGCGCGATCCCGCTGGACGGCTCGTCGAGGAGCAGGACACGGGGCTTGTGCGCGAGGACGCACGCCAGGTCCACGATGCGCCGCGATCCGGTGGACAGCTCATGGATGAACTTGTCGTAGAACGAGCCGAGGCCCATGAGGTCGACGAGCTCGTCGACGTGCCTGCGGACCGCGCGCTCGCGCAGCGCGTGCAGGCCGAGCATCGCGCCGACCAGATTGCCACCGCGCAACGCGCGCGCGTACGCCACACCCAGCGTCTGTGCCACGGTCATGGACTCGAACAGCAAGGCGTTCTGGAAGCTGCGCCCGAGACCGCGACGCGCACGTACGTCCGCGCTCATCCCGACCAGCTCGGTCCGGCCGTCGAGCACGACCGACCCCTCCGCCGGCTCGACGAACCCAGAGATGACGTCGAAGAGCGTGGTCTTCCCCGCCCCGTTGGCGCCGACGATGCCGACGACGCTGCCCCGGGGTACGAGCATCTCGTCGAGATCGACGGCGGTGAGCCCGCCGAAGCGGACGACGACCCCGGAGATGCGCAGGGCCATCGGGCCCTGGGTCGACCACTCGCTCATGTGCCGCTCCGGCGCCGGGGTCGCGGCGCGGCCTTCACCGGCGGCGCGGCCGCGACCTCCGTGGCCTGCTCCGCGACGTGAGCGACCGCCTCCACAGCCTCGACCAGCGCCGCCAGCTCTGCGGCGCGCGACTCGGCTGCGCGCTCCGCGAGCCGGCGCTGCGCGTCGGCGGCGAACAGCGTCGCGGCGGTGACGAAGAAGGCGAGGCCGCCGAGCGAGACGCCGACCAGCACGGTGATCCGGTCGGCGTTCAACGGCATCTCGGCGGCCGCGTCGAGGCCGAGCACGATGGCGACCAGGCCGGCCAGGGCGAAGACAGCGGCCAGGACGGGGAGAGTCGGACGGGACCTCACAGCGCCACCTCGTCATCGACGTCGGCACGGCTCGGGCGCAGCTCGCGCACGGCCAGGACCAGGAGACCGGTCAGGACGAGCAGCCCGGCGACGACGCCAGCCGGCACGGTTCGCGCCGCTGTCACCGCCGCGACGAGGGCCGGCCGCGGGCTGTCGGCGGCGACGGCCGGGGCAGGCGCCGCCGATGCCACCCCGGGGCCGGGTGCGGGCGAGAAGCCACCCCCACCGCCGAGCGAGGTCACCGGCCGGGTGTCCGGACCGACCGGGCCGGTCGGTCCGACCTCGGGCAGCGGCGGCACGTCGACCGGTCCGGAGGTTGCCGCGCCGAACTCGGCGACGACTGTGGCCTGAGCGCCGATCAGCGGCACGGTCCACGTGCCGCGGCCCTGCACCGGCAGCAGGACCAATCCCTGCGCAGGTGCCTTGCCGTTGATCCAGTCCGCGGCGGCCTCGGTGACGTCGAACACCCACGTCGGCCCGGCTTCACTGGGCGCCTGCGCCCCCGGGAAGGCCACCTTGCTGCAGTCCCACTGGATGGCCGCGTCGACGGGGCGTCCGGGCGGGTCGGCGACCCAGTCGGAGGTGACCGGGCACGCTCGGATGTCGGAGACCAGCGCACTGAGGTCCGCCGGCGCGTCGGGGACGTTGAAGGGGTCGAAGCCACCGGCACTCGGATCGGTGCTGGCCGGGACGACCAGAGTCAACCGGGTGACCTCAGCGCCGGCGGCGCGGAGCGCCGCAACGTCGAAGGCGTAGAGGGTCTCGGCGGTGGGCGTGTCGGCCTGCGAGATCACGTACTGCAGCTCGGGATGCGACGTGCCGTAGGGGTGCTGCGCGCTGCCGGTCCACATCCACGTGGCCTTGTTGACCTTGAGCGTCATCGGCGCCACGGCGGCGGTCGCCGACGTGAACGGCAGGACTCCCGTCACGAGAGCAGAGAGCCCCAGGACAGCAGCGGCACGGCGTACGGCGGTCATGTCTTCACCATCTTCGAGGTGGCCCCTTCGAGGAAGATCGAGCGGAGCAGGTCGTCGCGGCCCATCAGCTCCGAGGTCGCCCCCTCGAAGCGCACCTCGCCCTTCTCCATGAAGTACGCGCGATGCGCCAGTGTCATGGCGATGTTCACCGACTGCTCGACGAGGATCAGCGACGTGCCCCTCGCGTTCATCTCGCGCACCGCCACGAGCAGCTCCTGGACGACGACCGGTGCGAGCCCGAGGGAGAGCTCGTCGATCATCATGATGCGCGGCTTGCTCATGAACGCTTGCGCCAGGGTGAGCATCTGCTGCTCCCCACCGGAGAGCGTGCCGGCCAGCTGGTCCAGCCGCTCGCCGAGGCGCGGGAAGAGCTCGATCACGTCGGCGCGCGCCGCCTCGCAGTAGTCCTTGTCGTCCCAGTACATGTAGGTGCCGAGGTCGAGGTTGCGCCGGACGCTCAGACCGGGGAACACGCCGCGTCCACCTGGCACCTGGATGATCCCGCGGGAAGCCGTCACCTCGGCGTCCAGGCCGGTCACGTCCTCGCCGTCGAGGAAGATGCCGCCCGACGTCGGTGTGAGCAGGCCGCTGATCGCCTTGAGCATCGTCGACTTCCCGGCGCCATTGGTTCCGAGCAGCGCCACGATCTCGCCGTCCGCGACGTACATGTCGACGTTGAAGAGGATCTGCACCGTGCCGTAGCCGGCGTCGATGCCCCGGGCCACGAGCACCGCGCCCTTCTCACCTGCCGCCTTGCGCTGCCGCGCCTCCGCGGCCGCGAGGGCGACACCCTGCGTCCGCGCGATGTCTCCGCGGATGCTCTGCCCGGCGCGGAAGGTGAAGTACGCCGCCACGAGCAGGCAGGGTGAGAAGACCAGGACGGCGTAGCGGAAGCCGACCCGGTCACCGAGCGGCAGGCCGAAGATGAGCGCGACCGGCGTGAGCACGTAGAGGAAGAACCCGAAGAGCCCGAACGCCTGCGAACGGACGTGCGGCGGCACGATCTGCGCGACCAGCAGCTGCAGTGCCACGCCTGGCAGCGCCAGCACTGCCTGGAGCAGCACCATGACGAGGACGGCCGACGCGACGTTGGGCGCGAAGGCGAGGAGCGCGAAGCAGACTCCGCCGAGGACGTTGACGACAGCGCTCAGCTTGGCCACGAGGTCCGCCCGGCCCCGGGCGAGCAGCCGCTGGCCGACCGCGCCGCCGAGGTAAAGCGTGCCCACGCTGGCAGGGACGGTCAGGAACTGGAAGACGCCGCGCATCGACGGGGACACGTTGAAGACGCTGCTGAAGTAGAAGCTCAGCGCGACGCCGCTGCCTGCGATGGCCGCGAAGACCCACGCGGTTGCCCAGCACAGGCGCTTGAACGACGGCGTCTTCAGCAGCAACCGCGCGGCCCGGATCGGGCCGATCGGGCTGGCCACCGCGACCTCGTCGGCGCCGGCCTCGTCCGCCTCGATCTGGCCGCGTACCGGCTCCTTGAGCCGGAGTGCGAGGAGAGTGAAGACGGCACCGGGGACCGCGACGGCGATGAGCGCCCACCGCCAGCCGAACCACTGTCCGAGGAAGCCCACCACGAGCAGGCCGAGCGCGTGCCCGACGCGGTTCGCCGCGTTGTAGCTCGCGTAGGCGAAACCACGGACCTTCGTGGGGTAGTAGTCGGCCAGCAGGCTCAGATGGACCGGGCTGAAGCCCTTCGCCACGACGGAGAACAACCGGAAGAGAGCGAACGCGGCGATGGTGGGGCTGACCGCGCTGAGGATCGCCGACGCGACCCACAGCGTGCCGCCGACGACGGTCATCTTGACCCGGCTGCGCCGGTCGGCCGCGTAGCCGATGAGGATGGGCAGGAGGAACCCGACGAGCACCTGCGGGATGATCAGGTAGCCGTACGTGGCGGCATCGGAGTGGAACTCGGCAACGATCTCCGGCGCGAGAATCGCCGTCGCGGCCATGTCGAACTCGTCGATGCCGTTGTACGTCGACAGGACGAAGGCCGGGAAGCCGGACGTCCCGTGCAGGCTCTCGCGCAGTCGCGACCGGATACTCATGAGGCGTCACCCTGCGCCAGCGTCAGCTGTCGGTTGCTGTGCTCGTCGGGCCCGTCGTCGTCGTCGACCTCGCGTGTGTCGGCGACCAGCGACGGCACGCGGATGCCCCGCGCCTTCGCGTACCGGCGGAGCAGCGCGTCGCGCGCGCCGAAGAAGAGGCTGCCGATGCCGCCCGGCAGGAACAGCAGGATCATGAGCAGACCCAGGCTGGTCGCGAGGAACTGCATGTAGTCGGGGAAGAAGTACTGGACGCCGCGGAAGTAGATCGCGCCAAGGATGGCGCCGGTCTGCGAGCCCAGCCCGCCGATGACGACGGCGGAGAAGAGCAGGAGCGACGTCAGCGGCGCGAAGTTCCCAGCACCGGGGCGCGTGTCGTTGTAGAGGTAGAGGTAGCCGGCCAGCGAGGCCAGGAAGCCGCTCAGCGCGAAGGCCGCCAGCTTCGCGCCGACCTGGCCGATGCCGTACGACGCCGCCGCCCGGTCGTTGTCGCGGACCGCCACCATCGCCCGGCCGATGGAGCTGCGGCGGACGTTGCCGACCATGAGCATGCACAGCAGCAGCATCGCGAGGCTGAAGTAGAAGTAGGCCAGCTGGCCCTCCAGCCAGGCGGGCCGGTCGACGAAGCCGTCGACGTGGAACCAGGAACGCTGGAACAGGTAGGAGTGCGCTGCCACGGCGAACCCGAGCGTGGTCACGCCGAAGAAGATCCCGCGGATCCGCAGGGCGGACAGGCCCATGAAGAGCGACAGCAGCGCGCCGGCCAGCGGGATGAAGAACAGCCCGAGCTCGAACGGCAGGTCGTGCTGGCTGGCCAGGGCGCCGCCGAAGAGCGCGCCCGCGCCGACCACCGCCCACTGGCCGAGCGACACCTGGCCGGCCATGCCGGTCAGGACGGTGATGGACAGGCAGCCGATCGCGATGGCGACCAGAGCCGTCGCCAGCTGCTGCGTCGACAGCCGCATCTGGGCCGGTACGACGAGGACGAGGAGCAGCATGGCGACCAGCCAGCCGATCCGCGCGATCCGCAACGGGAGCTCACGGGCCAGCTCGCGGGGGAAGACGCGGACCGTGGTGGAGACGGCGAACGACCGCTCCTCGGCCTCGGTGGTGCGGCCCCCGGCGCCACGACGCGTGACGAGCACCAGGAGGATGACCAGGAAGAGCAACAGGTCGATCGGACCGGACGACCGCAGGTTGAATGCCAGCGCCTGCTCACCGATGCCGAGCAGGATGGCAGCGACGACTGCCGTCGGCAGCCGCTCGAGCCGCGCGATCATCGCCGGCGCCAGCGCGCGCAGCAGCAGGCCGGGGCCGGAGGCGCCACCGACGTTCAGCCCGGTCACCGGCGCGGCGAGGATGGCGGTGAGTCCGGACAGCAGACCGATGACCAGCCAGGTCATCGTCGAGATGGAGCGCACGGAGACGCCGAGCAGCCGGGCCCGGTCGGAGTTCTCCGCCGCCGCCTGGACGACCGACCCGTAGCGCGAACGGCGGAAGAAGACGGTGAAGCCCAGCAGGATCAGCGGGACCACGATCAGCACGAGGATGTGCCCCCCGCTGAACTTGACGCCGGTGAGGTGGAAGCTGGCCTTGAGCGGCGGATCGGTCTTGATGCTCGTGAACGTGACGTTGCTGCCCTTGAGAAGCTTGAAGCCGAACTCGAAGAACGCGACGAACTGGGCGATACCGATCGTCGCGACGGTGAGGATGAGTCGGGGCGACTTGAACAGCCGTTGGATGAAGAAGACCTCCGCCAGCACGGCCAGGCTGACCGCGACGAGGAGCCCGACGGCGACCGAGACGTACCAGTTCCAGCGGTAGTAGTTGATCAGCTGGAAGGTGAGGACGGCACCCGCAGCGCCGATGCCGCCGTGTGCGAAGTTGATGTACTTGCCGGCTCGGTACACGAGGATCAGACCGATCGCGCCGAGGGCGTTGATCAGGCCGATCGTCACACCGAGGAGGACGATTCCGGAGGGCAGCCCGTGGGGGAGATATCCCGCCGCCAGGACGTAGGCGATGAGGATCGCCGCACCGGTGACGAGCGTCCTCCGACGCGCCGCTAAGGCCTCGCTCAACATCCCCTGTCCACGTTGGTAACTATTATGCACTAACATCGGTAGCGTCAAGGTTCCGGGTCAGGGGATCAGGATGCCGATCCACGACGAGCACGTCGACCACTGGTTCAAGCACGGCTACGTCGTGATCAGCGAGCTGTTCGACCCGGCCACCGTCGCGGCCGCCAGGGACGAGGCGTTCCACTACTTCCCGCCCTACGAGGAGTTCGCGCGAAACCGGCCACGCTACGAGCACATGCTCGTGCCGTTCGCCCACGCTGACTTCCCGTTCGACGGCCGGGTGCTGAACCAGCTGTGCGTCCACGACGACCTCGTCGACTTCGCCGAGCGCGTCATGGGCACAGACGAGCTGTTCATGACGGTCGGGGCGCTGTGGTCGAAATACCCGGGCGGGCACGACTTCGAGCAGCCGCTGCACTCGGACCACCACAACAACACGCTGCTCTGGCCCCGCGACGACGGTGTGTTCGCCTACCTGCCGATGATCATCTACTTGAGCGACGTCACCCTCGAGGACGGCCCCACTCACGTTCTCTCGCGGCAGCACGAGGACCTGTCGGACAGCCACGGGCTCGGCTTTCGGATGCGGGAGGAGCGGCCTGAGCTCTATGAGCTCGAGGAGCCAGTCGTCGTCACGGCCGGGTCGGTGCTCATCTACTCGATGCGCACCCTGCACCGCGGCTCCCGAATGCTGGCGACGCAGGCCCAGCGGCTCAGCCTGCACACCGCGTTCCGCGGCGCCGGCAAGGAGTGGATGGGCTTCCAGTCCTTCTGGCAGTCCAGCTCGTTGCCGGCGATGAAGCAGTTCGTGACGGAGGCGACGCCCAAGCAGCGCAGCCTCCTCGGCATCCCGATGCCCGGCGACCCGTACTGGACCGAGGAGACCGTGCTGCGCAACAGCGAGCGCTACCCCGGCATCGACCTGACGCCTTACTCGGACGCCATCCAGCGCTAGGAGCAACCTGCTACAGCGGGTCCGGCCAGGGCAGGGGGTTGCTCTTCACGACGCCGGAGGCGTCGACGGTCACGTCGTCCCAGACGTCGATCGCCACGTCGCCGAGCAGGTACTGGTCGGGCGGTGCGGCTGCCGGGTCGACCACGTCACCGGTCCACCGCCGGCGCAGCGGCCGAGCCAGCTCCGTCACGACGGAGAAACGGCTCGGGCCGGCCAGCCCCGGCACAGGACGCCAGTGCTCGTCGGCGACGACGAAGGAGGTCCAGCCGACGTGTCCGTCGAGCTCGAGGAAGAGCGCGACCGGCCCCTCGACATCGGCCGTCCAGGACACCTCGGCCACCTGCTGGCACGAGTCGGGGGTGAGCTCGACGTCCACCTCCCCGCTGAGCAGCGTGCGCCCGCCGGCGCGCGGCAGGACGGCGCAGTGCTGCTCCGCGGCCAGCTCGCTCTGCAGCGCGCCCAGCTGATGCGGCACGTCGCGCCCGACGAGAAAGGCGTCTCCCGGGCCGAGCTGTGCCAACCGCCAGTGCAGGGGCACCCGTCGCGTCGCGTCGTGGCGGTCGTTGACCGCGAACACCGGTAGCCGGACGGCTGTGCCGGGCCGCACGACCCCGTCCGGGGGGAACGGTGCCAACGCGATGACCGGCCGGTTGGCCGCGGCCAGTCCGCGGTACGCCGGACCGGTCGTGCGGTGCCGGTCGACGACACCGGCGCCGCCCTGACCCCAGTGGTCGACGAAGAAGTGGTAGCGAGCGCCGCCGCTCGGTGCGTACTTGGCGAGGCGCGCGGCCTCGGTGAACACCTTCGCGTGCCATCCGGCCCACAGCTGACCCGCGAAGCACCACGTCGGGAAGTCGGCGAAGCGGTCCGGGCGGCCGGCGAACATCGACTGCGTCGCCACGAGGTGCGTGCGCCCGTGCCAGTCCGGCTCGCTCTCGGGCCCGGGCGGCCAGTCGCCGCGGGCCCCGACGGCGGCCTCGACCGCCGACGGGTTCGCCGACCAGGCGCCGTACTCGCTCACGAACGCCGTCTTGCCGGCCATCCCGCGGGTCACGTGCCCGCCGGAGAGCGACCCGGCGTAGTCGTGCACGTCGCCCTCGTCGCGGCTGGCACCGAGGCCAGAGGCACTGAACGACGGACGCGACGGGTCGACGTGGGCGAGGACGGCGCCGCGGCGCTCGTCGAGCTCCCGCTCGTCGGGATACGCCGCCATCTTGTCCATGAGGCTCTGCAGCTCCGGCATCTCCGCCGTCGCGAAGGCCTCGGCCAGCTGGTACGCCGGCTCGTTGTGGCCGCACCAGTACACGAGGCAGGGATGGTTGTAGAGGTCGTAGACCAGCTCGGCGGCGAGCTGGGTCGAGGCGTCGGCGAATCCGGGCAGACCCTCACGCAGGGGCGGGCCGGCAGGGTCGTAGGACCACTGCAGCGGAAAGTCCTGATAGACCAGCAGGCCGGCCCGGTCGGCCAGCGGCAGCAACGCCTTGCAGACTCCGGCATGCACGCCGAGCGAGTTGAGGCCGGCCGCGGTCGCGAGCTCGACGTCGCGGGCGATGGTGGCCGCCGGCAGCTCGGCCGGCCAGACGCCGGGGATGTAGTTGGCGGCGCGCACGTAGGTGCGCTGGTCGTTCACGTGCATCTGGTAGGCGCGCGGGCCGCTGACGGCCATCTCGAGCGACCGGAAGCCGACCGGTACGTCGACCGTGTCGCTCACGTCACCGCCGAGGACGACGCCGGCGCGCAGCGAATAGACGACCGGCGACTCCGGCGACCAGAGCTGCTCGCCCGCGACGTCGAGCCGGACCGACGTCCGCCCCGCGCCGAGGGGTAGCACGACGTCGATCTCGATCGCCGCATCCTCGAACGCGGCCACGAGGGTCGCTGCCAGCGGTGCGGCGCCGAGGTTGGTGGTCACGAACGACAGCCGCAGCGCACCAGGGCGCGCCGTGGCGAAGACCGCGTCGAGACGCACCGGCCCGGTCTCGTGCACCCACACCGGTGCGGTGATCCCGCCGGTTCCCCATCGCTTGGTCCACGCCACGTCGAACTGGTCGCCCATCGCCATGCCGCCGGGGCGCGAGTCGTGCCAGTCGTGCACCCCCTTGATCTTGCGCTTCGGCTCGAGCAACGGGTCGGCACAGTCGACCGAGGTCTCCTCCGGGTCGTCCAGCCTGACGGTCACCGCGACGTCCCGGCCGGCGGGCAGGTCGACCGCGACGGGCGTGAAGCCTCCCTCGTGCAGCGCCGCGAGCTCCCCGTCGAGGTAGACCTCCGCGACGTAGTCGAGCTGCTCGAAGAGCAGCCGCGCGTGCGTCCCCTCCACACGCGCGCGGCGCTCGTAGCGCGCCGGGCCGTGGAAGTCGGCCAGCAGCGGGTCGCGCCGGCTCCACGACTCCGGGACGACGACCACGGCGTCGTGGCGTGCGTTCTCCTCGACGCAGAACCGCCAGGTGCGCAGCTCGGTCAGTCGTCGCGGCGGCAGCGACGGAGGCTCGACGCATCGCACGCCACCCGGCGTGACCGGCATGGCGCCGCTGACCGCGGCGTACGCCGAGCCGGGCCCGACGGCTGCCGCTCGCGGCCATGGGTCAGCGTCGACGACGTCGGCCGCCGGTGTGATGCGCAACACGTCAGATCAGCAGTTGGTGTTCGGTTTCAGGCCGGTCTTCTTGTGCACGATCAGCTTGAGGTCCTTCTTGCCGGTGTCCCACCTCGGCAGCTTCGTCAGGTCCGACGGCTTGTCATGTCGCTCGTAGTTGTCGAAGGACTCGAAGTAGCCCGCGGTGCCGAACTTGGCCTGCTTCGGCGTCCAGTAGAGCGTCGTGTAGCCGGTCATCGCCCAGTAACGACCGGGGAAGAACGCCTGGTACGGCAGCTGCGGGTGCGTGCGGCCGGCGTACCGCTCGATGGCGCAGCGGTTCTTCTCTGTCACGAACATGCCGGCCTGGAAGGTCCACGGGTTGAGCACCGGCCCGGCGTGCAGCATGCCGATCGCGAGCATGGACAGCAGCTGGTAGTGCTGACCGGCGTGGGTGCCGTTGGCCGGGTTGGTGTTCTGTCCGCCAGCCTGCTTGTACGTGTACTGCATTCCCCCACCGTTGTCGACCTGGTCGCAGGTCGGGCAGTGCTCGGCGTCGGTCGGCTCCGCGGCGGAGAAGTTCAGCCGCTCGCAGAGGATGCAGGGGATCGCGATGCCGGACATGCGCTTGAGCTGGCCTTGGCCGTAGACGTCGTTGAAGAGCGCGAACCAGTAGCCGCCGTAGTCGCTGATCAGGTTGTCCGGGTGGTAGCCCTGGCCGTCGAAGGCGTTCGTCGACGCGAAGGCCGGCGTGCCCGCGATGCCGAGGATCAGCGTGTTGATGCCGTCGCTGTTCATCTGCACGGCCAGCGCTGCCGCCTGCTGCGCCGCGGTTCCGGCGTCGCCGTTCATGTAGTACTGCTTCACCGGGATGCCGATGCCGGCCATCTGCTTCTTGAGGGTGTCGGCGAGGTAGTGACCCTCACGGCCGTCGAAGAAGAGCATGCCGTAGCTGCGCGGCTTCTGGATGCCGTTGTCGTCGGTGTACGGCGTGCCCTTGACCCGGACGTTGATGTACTGGACGAGCTCGGCGTAGGAGACCTCGCCCGGCTTGGTCAGCGACCAGGCGTACGGGATGCGCTCGTGGAAGTCGTGCACCGTCTCGAAGTTCTTGCCGATGTGCAGCGTCCCGTTGTGCGTGACGGTGTCGGCGATGATCGGCAGGTCGGCGCCGACATTGATCGAGTACCCGAGTGCGGCGAAGGACTTGAGCTCCTTGGCGATGCGGATGCCGGACGCGCGGGCCTTGTCCTGGCACTCCGGGTCGGGGCCTGCGTCGTCGACGATCGTGTAGCGGATCTGGCGCTTGTTCGGGAAGTTGACGTAGGTGTTGAACCACTTCACGAGATAGAAGATCCGGTCCTTCTCGTCCTCGCTCCACGCGCCGGTCACGCCGCACTGCTGCGTCGGGTAGTGCATCGCGATGTCGACGAACTTCTCGCTGACGCCCTTGCCGTTGCCCCGCTCCGACCCCGGTACGGGCGCTCCCGCCTGCTGACGTGCCTGCGCCGCGGCAGACGCCGAGGCGATCGCCGCCAGCGACGGGTCGTTGGCCGAGATCCCCGGCGGTGGCGGCGCGTTCGGGTCGAGGCCGATGACCTCCCCGGCCGCGTTGGTGGCGCCGGGCTGCGGGGTCAGCCCGAGCGTGTCCGTCCCGCCGCCGGCCGCCGTGTTGGCGCCGGGGCCGCCGTTGATGACGTTCGGCAGTCCGCACGACGCCAGAAAGGTGACCGACATCGCGGCCGCGAGAAACCGGGACACACAACGCATCTTGACGCCTCCTCCTGGGGTTAGGAAGTATGACTGCCTAATCGCCGGGGCGCTAGTCCCCGGTTGTATCCGGGGGGCCAATTGTTCAGCACCCGTCGCTCGGTCCTCTTCGCCTCCCTGGCCCTGGCCGTCGTGGCCACGACGCTCACCGGCGCCACCGGTTCGCTCCGGACGGCCCGGGCGGCGGGTCCCGGCCACACCAGCGTTCTCCCCGGCACCCGCGTGGTCCTGCGCGACGGCGCCCCGTTCATCGCCAAGGGCTACACGTACTGGCCCCAGATGATCGGCGACGAGCTGGTCAGCTACATCAGCTGGGCCGACCCGGTCACCTGCGAGCAGGACGCCCGCCTGCTCGGCGGCGCCGGCGCGACGCTGATCCGCATCCCGTACGAGTACTGGCTCGACTGGTCTCCCCTCGTCCAGGCCAACTACCAGACCTGCATGGACTCCTTCGCCAACCACGGCGTCGGGATCGCCTGGCTGACCAACCTGACCGTGAACCAGCCGGGCGTCGGCTTCGAGGCCGGCCTCGCCCCGGACAACCCGGTCGACCAGACCGCCTGGGTCGAATATCACTGGGCCTACATCAGCCAGGCCGTAGCGCGTCTCAAGAACCACCCCGCGACGAACATGTGGGTGATCGGCAACGAGGCCGACGGCGTCGGCCAGACCAGCCCGGCGAGACTGGCGAACCTGCTCGGTGACACCGCGTCGGCGCCGGCCAAGGTCGGCCTCATGGAGCCGCTGCTCGCCCGCGTGCGAGCCGCCGACCCCAACCACATCGTCGGCATCACGATCTCCGAGTGGGCGTTCAACTGGCGCAGGCGCTCCAACCTGCCGAGCCTTCAGTTCTGGGGGCTGAACACCTACCACCCGAGCCCGGCGAAGATGGCCGGGCTGATCGACCCCGCCTCGCCCACGTACGACCCGCGGCCCAACGTGGTCACGGAGTTCGGGACCGACCGCTACATCTGCCGGAACGGACTCACGTACCTCGAGAACGGCGCCAGCCACGGCAGCTTCGACTGCAAGACCGCCACGAGCGGTGAGAACGTCGAGAGCCAGCAGGCCCAGGCCGACTGGGACGTGGCCACCTGGGACACCATCGCGGCCGGGTTCGCCAGCCCCGGCGTGGCCGAGCAGCAGCCGTACTTCGGGGGCCTGGCCTTCACGTACGTCGACCAGTGGAACTACTCCATCGCGGCACTCAACGTCGAGCTCTCGTCGTGGGTCCACGACGTCATCGGCAGCAACAACATGCACAACTACCCGGACGACATGCAGACCTTCGAGTGGTGGGGCAAGACACACGCCCAGCACCGCGGCATGAACAACCAGCCCCGTCGCGTCACCTCGCTGGCCTTCGACGCACTGGCAGAGCGCTGGACCGGCACGGCTGCCCCGACCATCTCCAACGCGACGGTGACCTATGACGCCGGCTGCCACGCCACGATCAGCTGGGACAGCGCGATCCCCTCGACGGGCGAGGTGCAGTACGGCGTGTTCCAGCGCGTGGTCGATGCGGCCGGCTACACGGAGTCGGACAGCACGCTCTTCCAGCCGGGAGCCGGTACGCCGCTAGGCACGCACCACAGCGTCACCAACCCGTGGAACGTCGCGCCCGGCGTCGCCTACGCCTGGGTCGTGCGCTCGACCGCGGCGGGCGAACGCACCGCCACCGCTCCGCCCATCATCGCCACGTGCAACGTCTGAGGAGACCGTGACCCGACCCAGAGATCTCGCCCTGCTGACCGCGGCCGTCGTGCTGACCGGCTCGCTCACCGGTGTGACAGGCCAGGTCGCCGCCGCGGCCCCGACCGGCCACACCAGCGTCCAGCCCGGCACGCGCATCGTGCTGCGTGACGGCGTCCCGTTCATCGGCAAGGGCTACACGTACTGGCCGCAAGCCGTCGGTGACGAGATCGTCAGCGCTCAGAGCTGGGCCGACCCCGCGACGTGCGCGCAGGATGCTCGGCTGCTCAGCGGCGCGGGCGTCACGCTGATCCGTGCGGCGTACGAGTACTGGCTCACGTCGACCCCGACGGTCGAGGCCAACTACCGCGCCTGCGCGGACGAGTTCCACGCCCGCGGTGTCGGCATCGCGTGGCTGGTCAACATCGCCGTGAACCAGCCGGGTGTCGGCCA
>CAZYXZ010000004.1:18790-76329 GCA_964651395.1 uncultured Frankiaceae bacterium | reverse complement strand
TCCTCGACGTCATCGACGACCTCGCCGACCAGACCAACCTGCTCGCGCTCAACGCGGCCATCGAGGCCGCGCGCGCCGGGGAGCACGGCCGCGGCTTCGCCGTCGTCGCCAGCGAGGTGCGCAAGCTCGCCGAGCGCTCGACCACGGCGACCAAGGACATCCAGATGATCATCGGCGAGATCCAGGCCGAGACGAGCGCGACCATCATGGCCAGCGAGGAGGGCGCGAAGCAGGTCCGCGAGGGCCGCTCGCTCGCCAACGGCGTGGTCGAGGCGCTGGACCGGATCAGCGGCATGGTCGACGAGACGACGACCGCGGCGAAGGAGATCTCCATCGCCACCCAGCAGCAGCGCTCGGCCTCCGACCAGGTGGTGGCCGCGATGAACCAGGTCTCGGACGTCTCCCGCCAGTACGCCGTCGGCTCACGTCAGGCGGCTGCGGCCGCGGGCGAGCTCAACGTGCTGGCCGCCGAGCTACGCGCCTCGATCGCCCAGTTCAAGGTGCACGCCTAGATCCCCGGCTTGGCCACCATCAGCCACAGGATCGCCAGGAACAGCACGATGTTCACCGAGCCGAACTTGGCCAGCTTCGAGGCTTCCGCGGTCGCATCCTCGCCGGCCTCCATCTTGTCCGCGGCCTGGTGGATCGTCTTTTCGAGGATGCCGATGCCGTTCGCGACCATGACGGCGTAGATCGCAAGTGCCGCGATGATCCACTCCTGCTTGAACGAGTAGAAGTCGTCGCGCACCACCATCGAGATGCCGAGGACGGCGATCAGCACGGTGGCCGGCCCGAGCCGGGCGCCCTTGTCCGCCAGCCAGCGGACGAAGCCGGTGTTGCCGGCCCGGATCGCCGGGGGCGTGACCATGTCGAAGAGGATCAGCGGTCCCATGGTCACGAAGGCGACGACGATGTGCAGCCAGAGCAGGACGTTGCGAGTGGTCATGCGGCCAGGCTAGCGCGCAGGGCGGTCCACCCACTGGGGATAGCGGACGCCACGCCAGTACGCCTGCTGCGCCGCGCGAGAGGAGTCGACCCGCAGGTCGACCCGACTGCCCTCGTCGTCCTCGAAGTGGTCGTCCCACCAGCCGGCACCGCGGATCCGCGGGTAGCGCGTGGGCATGAGGCGCAGCCCGTCGGCGATCCAATGCGGCTTGCGCGGGTCCTCGGTGACGCCCCACTCCACGAGCATCCACGGCTTCACGCCGGCCGGGTCGAGCCCGGCGAGGCGGCGGTAGAGCGGGTCCATCAGCTGCGCGAAGCCGCGCCACTCTTCGCCGGCGCTCTGCCGGCCGAACAGGCTCGCGCCCAGCCAGTGCACGTGCTGCGCGCCGGGGTAGTAGCGGTCCGGCGCGTTCCAGTCGGCCTGCGGCGCGGACTCGGCGTTCGGCTGCCACACCCACGTGATGTTCGTGGCGCCGCGCCTGCGGGTGATGTCGACGACCCGTCGCCAGGCGGCGACGAACTTCTGCGGCGCTGCTCGTCCGCCGTTGAATCGCGCGCTCCACGGGAACCAGTCGCCGTTCATCTCGTCGGCGAAGACCACCATCAGCGGCTTGCCGAACGCCTTGGCGCCGTCGGCCCAGGCCGCGATGTAGCGGTCGAACTCGCCGGCGTTGATCCGGGTCAGCGAGTAACGGCCCGGGCCGGAGTTGTCGGCGTACGGGCGGCCCCAGGGCTCCCACTGGATGAGTGGGACGGCCCCGGTCGAGGCCACCGTGCGCGCCGCCTCGACCGGGAAACCGACGTCCCACGGCGACTCGAACACGACGAAGGCGAGCCGGTGGCCGGTGCGGTTCTGGAAGCTCTCGATGTGCCGGCGGGTCACCTGGGGGAGCACGGTGCCGAGGGTGGGGTAGGCGCCCACGTAAGCCCCGCGGGACGGCGGCCGGACACTCATGGTCGACGCCGCGGGGACCACGCCGGCCGTGCCGAGGGCGAACAGTGCCGACACGCACAGGTAGAGCGGGAGCAGCCGGCTGGCCCGGCTCAGGCGCGACACAGGGTCGGCGTGCCCGCTGCGGCGGCCGGTCAACCGGGCAGACTTGCCCGGGTACGCCGGTCCCGGCAGCGAGGAGAGCGCGATGGACGTCCCGGCCGAGGCGATCGCGGGCGTGCGGGCGGGACAGGCGCGGTGGGAGCAGGCGATCGCCGATCTCACCGATGCCGACGTCGCGGGGCCGAGCTCCCTGCCCGGCTGGACCGTCGGCCACCTGCTCACGCACATCGCCCGCAACGCCGACAGCGTGGTCCGCCGGCTGGACGGCGCCGCGCGCGGCGAGATCGTCGACCAGTACCCCGGCGGCGCGGAGGGCCGGCGTACCGACATCGAGGCCGGGGCCGGCCGCAGCGCGGGCGAGCTGGTCGCCGACGTCCGCGCGACCGACGCCGCCGTGATCGCCTCCGTCGAGGCGATGCCCGACGACGCCTGGGACCGGCCCACGCGCAACGTGTCCGGCGAGGTGCAGCCCGCTCGGGCAGTCCTCTTCTCGAGGTGGCGCGAGGTGGAGGTGCATCTGGTCGACCTGGGCCGCGGCTACACGACGGCCGACTGGCCGGACGAGCTCATGGCGGCCTGGCTGCCCGGTGCGCTGAGCAACCTGGCCGAGCGCTGCGACCACCGCGCGCTCATCGCGTGGATCGCCGGCCGCGCCGGGCCGCCCGAGGTCGCGCCTTGGGAGTGACTGTTGGCGACCCCTCACTTGGGGGATGAGGGACGACCCCTCACGTCTGGGGGTGCCCCGCGCACCGAAAGTCCTGGTGAACGCCGGAACGGCCGGCGTAACACACACCAGGGAGACCAGACATGTTCCGCATCCGGACCGCCGCCACAGTGACCCTCGCCGCAGCGGCGATCCTGTCCTCGGCACCCACCGCAGCGTTCGCCGGCCCCTCGCTGGGCGTCGAGGACGTCGACACCGTGAAGATGTCGCAGTTCATCGCCGGCCAGTACGGCGGCGGCCAGGTCGTCGGCTACGCGTACGCGATCGACAAGTTCGGCCAGCTGTCCCGCTCTGGTGGCGGCGGCGCCGCCCGCACGGCCGCCGAGGGCAACCGCGGCTTCAACCCCGACACCCGCATGGAGATCGCCAGCGCCACGAAGAACGTCACCGCCGCGGCCGTCCTCAGCCTGCTCGAGGCGAACGAGCTCACCCCGGACACGCTGATCTCGCCGTACCTGCCGGCCGGCTGGTCGCAGGGCAGCGGCTGGAACCAGCTCACCTTCCGGCACCTGCTGTCACACACCTCGGGCCTGGGCACGCAGCCGGCGGACGCCAACTTCACGCCGGCCCAGAGCAACCAGTGGGGCACGCTCTTCTCCGGCGTCCAGTTCGCGGTCTCGCAGCCGGTCGTCATCCGCAACCCGCTCGACTACGACTACACGAACATGAACTACGCCACCCTGCGCGTCATGCTGCCGGGTCTGTGGCGGACCGCCGAGCCGGAGCGCAACGTGCCGGCCCTCACGTCCGGCAACTCCGGACAGTGGGCGCTCAACTACGTCAACGAGAAGCTGCTCGGCCCCGCGGGCATCGCCCCGACCAGCTGCGTCCCCGGCAACGCGAGCACCGCACCGCTGGCCTACGACGTCAACAACACCGCGCAGAGCGGCCAGCTGTTCCAGCTGACCGGTGCCAACTTCGAGGCGTGCGCCGGCCACCGCGGCCTGTTCCTCTCGGTCAAGGAGCTGGCCAGGTTCCAGACCGCGCTGCGCAGCGGGCTCGTCTCGCCGACCGTCCGCGGCTGGATGGACAACGGCAAGCTCGGCTGGTCGCCGAACTCCAACATCACCGGTCGGGAGGGCATCTTCTTCCACGCGGGTGACCTGTTCGGCTCGGCGAACCGCGAGCAGCACAGCTGCCAGATGAAGCTCCCGAACGGCCTCGAGGCTGCGGTCCTCATCAACAGCGCGGCGCCGAGCGGCGCGAGCCCGTGCGCCGTCCTCATCAACGCGTACAACGCCGCCATCAGCTAGACCCGCGCGAGCAGAGAGCTGGCGTCAGGCCAAGGCCGACGCCAGCTCTTTGCGTCCGCGGATGCCGAGCTTGATGTACACGCGGCCGAGGTGGTTCTCCACCGTCTTGGGCGTCACGAAGATCTCCTGGGCGATCTCGCGGTTGGAGCGCCCGCCGATGGCCAGCTCCGCGACCCGGCGCTCGCTCGCGGTGAGCGCCTCCGCTCCCGGCGCCAGCAGCTCGCGCGGCTTGTCCCCGAGCCTGGCCAGCGCGTCGAGCGCTCGCTCGCGCAGCACCGTCGCGCCACACTCCGTCGCCAGCTCGGCCGCGCGGTGCAGCGGCTCGCGCGCATCGACCCGTCGGTTCGCGACGCGCAGCGTCTCGCCGAGGTCGCAGAGCGCGTAGGCGAGCTCCAGTCGCGCCGGTGACTGCTCCAGTACGCCGACCGCTTCTTCCAGCGTCGCAAGTCGTGCGTCGGCCTCGCCGACTCGCGCGGCCAGCCGCAGCGCGATGCCGAGGTCGGTGGACGTGGCCCACTGCCGCGCGAGAGCGAGCTGCTCGTCGGCGTACTGACGCGCGCCGTCCTCGTCGCCGAGCCGGTGCGCTGCGGCGGCGGCGAGCAGGCGCCAGCCGATGGCCGGGTTGTCACTGCCGGCGGAGCGTTCGGCCGCGCCGAGGCCCTCGGCGTACTTGCGGGCCAGCGCCGCGTCGTCGTTGGCCAGCGCCAGGGCGGACCGGGAGTAGAGCAGGCGGTTCATCGGCACCGTGAACGACGCGGTGGTGGCCTTCGCGTCGAAGCCGTCGAGGGCAGTCTCGGCCGCGGGCAGGTCGCCGCGCTCGAGTGCGACGAGGACGGCGTAGCGCGTGAGGACGGCGAGCAGGGCGGCGGCGAACGGGTTGTCGTCCCCGAAGCCGAGCGCCTCGATGCCGGCGTGCGCCTCGGCCTCGCACTGCGCGAGGTTGCCGGTGCGCCAGTGCAGGAGCACCCAGCCGCTGCTGTAGCAGGCGTAGTCGACCGGCGAGCCACCGGGCAGCAGCCGGACCTTCGCCTGCTCCAGCTCGCGGATCGCGTGGTCGATGCCGTCGGCGTGGATGGCCGCGTGGAGGCCGCCGCCCCAGGCCTGGAGTCCTTCGAAGCTGATGGCCACACCGGCCGAGAACGGCGCGGTCGCGCGGCGGGCGAGGTCGAGGACCTCGCTGGACGGGCGGGCCTCGCTGAACGCGCGCTGCGCGACCAACCGGAGCAGGCCGCGCTCCTCACGCGTGTCACCGGGCAGGTCGGCGAAGTTGCGCAGCCGCTCACCGGAGCGTTCGAACTCCTGCGGCACGTAGGCGCACATCACGGCGAGGCGCACCTCGAGCATCAACGCCGCCCCCGGGTCGTCCCCCGCGTCGAAGGTCTCGAGCACGCCGCGCAGCTCGGCCGCCGCCGCCTCCGGGCCGTCGACGAGCAGTGTCGCGGAGGCCGCGGCCGCGAGGCGTTCGGCCAGCTGGCGCGGTGACGTCGCGTCCTTCGCCGCCTCACGCAAGCGGTGGCGCGCCTCGTCCGGGCGGCCCGCGCGCAGCAGCGCCGTGCCGAGCTCGGCGAGCAGCACGTGGTCCGGCTTGCCCTTCGTGAGCGCCCGTTCGAAGTACGTGACGGCGTGCACCGGATCGCCCTCGGCCAGCAGGGTGCGCCCTGCGGCGGCCAGGATCTCCTCCGCATCGTCGAGCGTGCCCGGGGGCGCGGTCGCGAGATGCGCGGCGATGCGCTCGGCCGGCGCTCCGGCGGCGTGCAGCGTGCGCGCCGCCGCCGCGTGCAGCGCCGCCCGGTCGGTCGGGTTGAGGTCCTGCAGCACCGTCTCGCGGAGCACCGGATGGGCGAACACGAGCTCACTGCCGTCGCCCTGGACCAGGAACAGCCTGGTCAGCTCGTCGGTCGCGGCGCTCGCCCGCGCGGTGTCGAGGTCGGCCAGCGCCGCGGCCGCGGTCGCGTCGCTGCGGACCCCGAGTACGGCGGCCGCGGAGGCGAGGGCTCGCGCGTCGTCGCTGATCCGGCTGAGCAGCGTGCGCGACACGGTCCGCGGACCGAGCTCGGCCACGGCGTCGGCGCTGCCCGGGTCGGCCGGGTCGAGGCCGAGGTTCGCCAGCTCGCCGAGCAGCTGGCCCGCCAGGAACGGGTTGCCGCCGCTGGCCGCGTGCAGTGCTCCGGCAACGGCGGCGTCGAGGGTGTCGTCGGCCATGGCGCGGACGCCCTCCGCGGACAACGGCCCGGGAAGCAGTCGCTCGCCGAGGCGACCGGTCGTCAGCTCGGCCAGCGGCCCGTCATCGTTCTCGGGGGGACGGGTGCCGACCACGAGCGCGATCGGCAGGTCGCCGAGGCGCCGAGCCAGGTACGCGAGGTAGCGCAGCGACGGCGTGTCTGCCCACTGCGCGTCGTCGACGGTGATCAGCAGCGGCCGGTCGGCGCACAGGTCGGCGGCCACCCACCAGAGTGCGTGCAGCGCGCGCCCCAGCCCGGCGTCGTCGTTCGTCTCGCTGGCCCGATCGAGCGCGGCGAGCGCGGCACCGGCCGGTCCTTCGAGGATGGCGGCCCGCGTCGCACCGGAGTAGCGGATCACCGAGCGCTCCACGAGCTGCCGTACGACGCCCCAGGGCAATGTGCGCTCGGTCTCGTCCCCGACCGCCAGCAACCGGCCGAAGCCGCGTTCCTTGGCCAGAGCGCGGGCGGCCTCCACCAGCCGGGTCTTGCCGATGCCAGGCGGACCCTCGATGACGACCAGCCGCCCCGTGCCCGCCGCCGCCTCGTCCAGCGCGGTGGTGATGCGGCTGACCTCCTCACGTCGCTCGAGGAGGGGGTTCGTCATGTTGCTTCGACGATTCTCGAGAGACGGTCGGGGTCGCGCAGCGGGGGTCCATGCCCGAAGAGCACGGTGGCCGGCCGCAGCGCGGCGAGCCGGCGCATCGACGTGCGGTTGGCCGCCGGGTCGGTGGTCATCATGCGCGGCGGCGGTCGCAGGTTCGGCATGTTCCAGAACACGTCGCCGGCGATCAGCGTGCCGTCCGACTCGCGCCAGAGCGCGATCTCGCCCTGCGTGTGACCGGGCACGTCGAGCACCGTGAACTCGCCGACCTCGTCGCCCTCCTTGAGCCGCCGGGCGACCGGGTGCGGCTTCGGCATCGGCGTGGTCGCGCGCAGCAGCTTGGTGACCAGACCGAGGTCGGGGAGCTCGGGCTGGGCCGTCTCGACCGCATGGGCGTCCCGCTCGCTCGCCCAGAGCGGCACGTCGAAGGTCTCGCACACCTCGTGGCTCGCGCCGAAGTGGTCGGGGTGCGCATGGGTGAGGACGTGCGCGCTCAGGTCGGAGTCCTTGAGCTGGCGGAGCAGACCCCGCCGTGCGGGACGGGTGCGCGAGTCGACGAGGACGTCGCCGACCAGGTACGCGTTGACGCCGTGCCGCGGACGCGCACGGATCAGGTACACGTCCCGGGCGACGGACTCCATACGGCCGATCCTAGGACCGCGCCCTAGATGCGGCTGCTCCGCGGCGGCGGTCCGAGCGGGCGGCCGGTGCCGGGACCCCGCTCGTACGTCTGCCAGGCGCGCGTGCCCTGCTGGTCGACGCCGCGCTTGCTGTAGTCGCACACCCCGGTCGGGAAGACCTTGCGGAGCGCGTCCCACTCCGAGTCGAGGAACTGCACGGGGTAGAACAGCGACGGGACGAGCGGCCGCAGCTGGCACTTGGTGATGTCGGTCGTGATCGGCGAGCCGGCCACCATGCGGGGCGTCGTGTAGCTCTGCACGAGGGTGTTGCAGACCCGCTGTCCCTCGACGGGGATGACCTGGCCGAGGCCGGTGCTGCACTGGTCGACGATGTCGGCCGGCTTGTCGAGGATGATCTTGCGGGCCAGCGGGATGTTGCGCCGGTCGCGCTCGACCGCCTCGAGCCAGCGGTCCATGGCGACCAGGCCGAGCGTCGTGGCCTGGCCGTCGCCGACCAGCGGGATCGGTCCGCTCCACACGACGTGGTTGGCGTGCGTGCCGTGCTCCCGGTCGAGCCGGGCGCGCAGCGCATAGGTGCGGTAGGCGTCGTGGAACGCGCCGGGGTCCGGACCGCGCAGATCGATGATGGCAACCTGGTCGAGGTGGTTCGCCTCGTTGAACGCGCCGCTCTGGTAGCCGTAGGCCAGCGCCGGCCGGTCGGCGGCGACGCGCTGCGGCTGCCACTTGTAGTTGATGTCGTGCGAGCCGACCTTGACGTTGAGGTCGACGAAGTCGGTCGGCAGGATGGCGCCGTTCATCAGGGCTTCCAGGCCGTAGAGCACCCCGACGTTGTCGTACGGGCGGCCGGCGTAGCCGTCGGAGCGGCGCCGGCCGAAGACGTTGACCATGAAGTCCTGCATCGAGCAGCGCACGCCCTTGGGGTTGCTCTCCGACCAGCGCTGTTCGTCGGTGACGCCCGCGCACGGCGCGGCCGGGTCGGGGAGCGGTCCGTAGAGCGTCGACAGCTCGATGGAGTTCAGGTGGTTGGGATGGCCCTCCACAGCAGCGATGGACGCGGGCGTCCACACGGTGCCCAGGCCCCACCGATCGGGATGCTCGTGGTAGTTGCGCAGCAGGACGTAGTCCTCGAGCTGCTGACCGGTGCTCCACGCGTCCGGGAAGGAGCACTGCGGCAGGATCCCCTGGTAGAGGCCGGGGTAGGCGTTGGCCACCTGCTGCTGCACGAGCGAGCCGCCGGAACAGCCGGTGCCGATGGTGTACCGGATCTCGCCGTAGCCCTCGACCACCTTCTCCTTGGCCATCACCATCGACTCGGCCTCGGTGACGATGTTGCAGTTGTGCCCGGCGTTGTTCGCGGCGGTCGACATCACCACGAAGCCGCGGGAGAGGCCGGCGTGGTCGAGGGTGTCCGGCGCCGTTCCGGTGGTGTGGTCGTTGCCACAGCTCGCGCCGTGTGTGATCAGCAGCTTGTGGTTCCACTGGCCCTGCGGCGCCCACGGCGCCCAGCGCTGCTCCGGGTCCCAGAGCACCGAGATCTGGTACTGATCGCGCGCGAGGTAGCCGGTCTCGGTGCGCACGATGTACTTCACGGTCTTGCCGTGGTCGGTGGTCGTCTCGGCGATCAGCTCGTCGGCCGGAGGGGCCTCCGGGTCGTACGGCTCGAAGCCGTTGCGGACCACGTCGCGGTAGACGTACTCGTAGGTGGTCGGCTCGTTGCACTGCGCGTCGACGGCGGTGTCCTGGCAGACCCAGGGCTGGATCTGCGGGCCCGCGAAGACCGGGCCGCCGATGGGGTGGTTGGTGATCGTGATCGTCGCGCCCCGCGCGCCGCTCGCCCGGGCGACCAGCTGGTTGCGGCCGTTGCGCAGACCGGTGACCAGAGCGGCGTACCGGCCGTTGGGACGGCGGGCGAACTGGCTGGTGATGTCGCGGCCGTTGAGGGTGACCCGCACGGTCTGCGACCGGATGAACGGCGGCAGGCCGACCGCCACGAGCGCTTCCCCGCCGGAGATCAGGTCGGCGCGGTTGGACAGCACCTCGATGTCGAGCTGGCGGCCGACCGGCGCGGCCGAGGCCGGAACGACGATGCCGAGCGTCATGAGCGCAGCCGCGCCGAGCGCGGCGCGGCGGAGGAGCTGGGGGCGGAGGCGAGTCAGCATGGGGCTGACCATTCGCCGCCTCCGCCCCCGGGACCTCTTAGCGGTGGGCGCTGGCGGCGCTCGCCACCGAGCCCGGGTACGCGCCGACCACCAGGTAGTTGTAGGTCACCGCGATGCCCTGCTGTGCAGAGAGCGACAGCGCGAAGCCGGTGGTGCGCGAGGACGCGTTGAGGACCGGGCTGACGGCCGTGAAGGCCGACACCGGGCTGGCCGGCGAGCTCTGCGTCACGACGACGATCGGCGTGACACCGGCCGGGAACGAGTGCGGGTAGGTGCACGTCACGGCAGTGGTGTTGGCCGGGACGGTGCAGCGGCCGGCGAGGTCGCCTGCGCCGTTGGTCTGGGTGGTCAGCAGCTGGCCGCTGACGAAGGCGTCCTGGTCGGAGAACAGGCCGAAGGTGCCGTCGCCCGGCACGCCGCCGCTGTCGCCCTCGACACCGATGAAGTCGCCGGCGCCGTAGACGCCGAAGGTACCCACGCCGAGGACGCCGAGGCCGTCCTCGTTGTAGGACTCACCACGCACACCGGCGCCTTCGGGGGAGCCGTCGACGCCCCAGACGCCGTAGTGCTCGCCGGACGTCACGTAGGTCTTGGCGTAGAACGCATTGGACTTGTTGCCCGGCGAGAACTGCTGCGCGTAGAGCGTCGCCGCGCTCCCCGTGCCGTTGGTGACCGCGCGGACCGCCGAGGCGGTGCCGGTGCTGTGCGACGCGGTCAGTGCGGGCGTGGAGTTGCCGCTGGAGAAGCTGCCGGGGGCGGCGCCGGCTGCGGTCGGGATGAGCAGCGCGGCGCCGATGGTCATGGCGGCCAGCAGCGGGATGAGCGGCGTACGACGGTTCTGGGACACGTGCAGCTCCTCTTGTCGGTGAGCAGAGTCCTGACGGGCTTACCCCGTCAGTCGGCGTGTAGTGCCGTGGTGACGTCAGTCGTCGTCGGGATCGGGAAGGCGCCTGCCTCGATCCGGACCTCGGCGATCTCACCGGTCCAGGCGAACGGCGGCGTGTAGTCCTCGGTGACCGGCAGGCCGCGGTCGTAGCCGATGGTCAGCCCGGTGCCTCCGTGCTGGAACGCGAGCGGGATCGGGGTCGTCGTGCTCGCGCTCGCGAGCTGCCACGCGCCGTACGCCAGGTGGTAGGTGCCACCACCGGCTTCGAAGTCCGGGACATAGGTGATGACGACGTGCACGCGGCCGGGTGGCGGCATCGGCCCCGCGACGCGGACCAGGTCGCCGGCCAGCGAGATGGCGAAGACCAGCTCGCCGACGAGGGCGTAGAGGGCGTAGCCGCCGTTCCAGTCGCCGAGCGCGCAGATGACGCCGGTCGTGTCTTCCGCCAGGTCGACGTCGGCGGTGAGCCGGAAGCCGCCGGCCAGCATCGGCACCGACTCGTCGCAGATGGCCGAGCCACCCGGTCGGAAGACCGACGGCTGGAGCGGTGGGTGCTTCGGGAAGACGAACGCCGAGAGGCGCTGCGCGAGCCCGTCCTCCAACGGAAGCACCTGGTTGCGCTCGGCTTCGAAGTCCCAGAGCTGGCGCAGCTCCTCGACGACCGACGGGTGGTCGGCCGACACGTCGTTGGCCTCGGAGAAGTCGTCGGCCAGCCAGAACAGCGCCCAGTGGTCGGTCGCGAAGTCGCGGCTGCCGAGCATCAGCTCGTCCTCGTCGAGGACGCCCTGGCTCACGTGGTCGGTGGTCGCCTTCCACCCGTCGTGCCAGATCGAGCGGGACCCGAGCAGCTCGAAGTACTGCGTGCTCCTCGAGCCGGCCGCCTCGTCGGCGAACGTGGGCACCAGGCTCTTGCCGTCGAACGGCGCCTGCTCGACGCCGTCGACTACAGCGGGGACTTCTATCCCGCAGGCCTCGAGCAGCGTCGGCATGAGGTCGTTGGCGTGGGCGAACTGGCCGCGCACCGCACCGCGGTCGCTGATCGCGCGCGGCCAGCAGACGATCAGCGGAGTGCGGACGCCGCCGAGCCAGGTGTAGCGCTTCCAGAGCTTGAGCGGCGTGTTGCCGGCCAAGGCCCAGCCCCACGAGTAGTGGTTGTAGGTCTTCGGCCCACCCCAGTCGTCCAGGGCCGCGATGTTGCGCTCGGGCGTCTCGGCGAACCGGTTGGTGAACCGGTGCTCGTTGACCGAGCCGTGCACGCCGCCTTCGGCACTGGCGCCGTTGTCCGACAGCACCATGATGATCGTGTCGTCGATCTGGCCGGTGTCCTCGAGGTGGGCGAGCAGCCGGCCGATCTGCGCGTCGGTGTGGGTGAGGAACCCGGCGAAGACCTCCTGCTGCCGGGCGTGCATCCGCCGCTCCTCCTCGGGCACCTCGTGCCAGCCGGCCATCCACTCCGGTCGCGTCGTCAGTGCCGTGCCCTCCGGTACGACGCCGAGCTCGAACTGGCGCATGAGCGTCTCCTCGCGCCACACGTCCCAGCCCTGGTCGAACTGGCCGGCGTACGGCGCCACCCACTCCTCCGCGACGTGGTGCGGCGCATGCGTCGCCCCGAGTGCGAGGTAGAGGAACCACGGCTTGCCGGGCGCCGCCTGCTGCTGGTCGAGCACCTGGCGGATCGCCGTGTCCACCAGGTCCTCGGTCAGGTGGTAACCGGGAGTAGTGGGCAGGTCGATGTAGTGGTTGTCAGCGACCAGGTTCGGCGCCCAGTGGTTGGTGTCGCCTTGGAGGAAGCCGTAGTAGCGCTCGAAGCCGTAGCCGAGCGGCCAGCGGTCGAACGGGCCCGCGGCCGAGCGCTCCCACCGCGGCGTGAGATGCCACTTGCCGACGGCCATCGTGCTGTAGCCGGCGTCCTTCAGGACCCGGGGGAGCGTCGCCGCGCTCGGTGGGATGTGGCAGTTGTAGCCGGGGTAGTCGAGTGGGATGTCGACGAGGAAGCCGACGCCGACGGCGTGGCTGTTGCGCCCGGTCAGCAGGCTGGCCCGCGTGGGGGAGCACATCGCGGTGACGTGGAAGCGGTTGTAGCGCAGGCCGTTGCCGGCGATGGCGTCGATGGATGGCGTCGCGATGTCCGAGCCGAAGCAGCCGAGATGGGCGAAGCCCGTGTCATCCAGCACGATCACGACGACGTTCGGCTGCTTTTCCATCCGTGCGGTGTATCAGAGTTTCACTAGCATCCGCTCATGGAGACGCTGGCCCGGCGGATGTGGCGGCTGCTGGAGACCTATCACGCGGTCGTCTACTTCTCGCCGGAGCTGCGGGTCGAGACCGATGCGGCGGGCCTGCGCGGCGGGTGGATGGGTTACTTCGCGGCCCGGGCCGCGCCGATGGGCGCGGTGCCCGCCGGCGTCGTCGTCGCGACCTTCTACAACTTCCACCCGGCCATGGTGGAGCGGGCGATCCCGGACGCCTGGAGCTTCTCCACGCCCGAGCGAGTGCTCGCGGCGCGACTGGCCGGCGTCGACGCGGCGCTGCGTCGCTCGCTCGGTGACGGCGTCGGCGGGAAGTACGTCACGGAGGGGGCGGAGCTCGCACGCGTGGCCGCCGAGGCGGCTCGCCCCGAGGGTCGGCCGCTGTTCGCCGCCAACGCCGGGCTGGCCTGGCCGGAGCCCCCGCACCTCGCGTTGTGGCATGCCGCGACGCTGCTCCGCGAGCACCGCGGCGACGGGCACGTCGCGGCGCTCACGGCCGCCGGCATCGACGGGGTCGAGGCGCACTGGCTGCTCATCGCGGCCGGCCGCTCGTCGGCCGAGAGCATCCGCCCGGCCCGGGGATGGCCCGACGAGGAGTGGGACGCCGCCGGGGAGCGGCTGCGCTCCCGCGGGTGGATCGACGCGGCAGACGCGCTGACCGCCGCCGGACTGGCGGTGGTGGAGGACGTGGACAAGCGGACCGACGAGACGGCGCGTCCGCCGTACGAGGTGCTCGGCGACGCGGGATGCCGCACGCTCGAGATGGCGATGCACCGGCTGGCCAAGACGATCCTGAACGCCAACGCGCTGGCGTTCGGGTTCCCGAACCCGATGGGACTGCCGCGCTCATGAGCCGACCCGACATCGACCTGCTCAGTGCGGCGTTCTACGCCGGGGACGCGCGACCGGCGTACGCGTGGATCCGCGACCAGGGCGGCCTCTGGTACGACGAGGCGAACGAGATCTGGGGCATCGCGTCCTACGACGCGGTGCTCGCGGCGGAGCGCGACCCCGGTCTGTTCTCGAGCGCGGAGGGCAGTCGCCCGCGCACCGGCCGGCAGCCGTCGATGATCAACATGGACGACCCCGAGCACAAGGCACGGCGGGCGCTGATCAACCGGGGCTTCACGCCACGTCGCGTGGCCGACCGCCAGCAGCGGATCGAGGACATCTGCGATGCGATCCTCGACAACATCTGCCAGAAGGGGGCCGCCGACTTCGTCGAGACGGTGGCGGCTCCGCTGCCGCTGATCGTCGTGGGCGACCTGCTCGCGGTGCTGCCCGAGGACCGCGACACGCTGCTGCGCTGGTCCGACGACATGGTCGCCTCGCAAGGCGCGCTCACCGACGAGGTGATGGACCGCGCGATGACGGCGTTCCAGGAGTACTACGGCTACGCCATGAAGGTGATCGCGTCGCGGCGCGCGGAGCCGGTCGACGACCTGATCGGCGTACTGGTCACGGCCGAGCCCGGCGGTGAGCCGATGGAGGACCTGGAGCTCGCCCACGAGCTGCTGCTCCTGCTGATCGGCGGTGACGAGACCACGCGGCACGTGCTGGCCAGCGGTGTCGCGCAGCTGCTGCGGGAGCCGGCCCAGTGGGCGGCACTGTCCGCCGACCACAGCGGCATCCCCCGCGCGGTCGAGGAGATGCTGCGCTGGGCGTCGCCGGTGAAGAACATGAACCGGACGCTGACGCGCGACGCGGAGTTCTTCGGCGCCTCGCTCAAGGCGGGGCAGCAGGCGTTGCTGCTCTACGAGGGCGCCAACTTCGACCCCACGCACTTCGCCGACCCCGATCACTTCGACACCACCCGCTCGCCCAACGAGCACGTCGCCTTCGGCTCGGGGCCGCACTACTGCCTGGGAGCCAGCCTCGCGCGGCTCGAGCTGGTGGTGATGGTCGAGCGGCTGCTCACGCGCCTGCCCGACCTGCGCCTGGCGGACCCCGGCCCGGTGGCCAACCGCATGAACAGCTTCATCACCGGCCCCGAAGAACTCCCAGTGGTGTTCACCCCGACCTCTCCGGTGGGGGTCACGGTCTAAGGGCAACTGCGAAAACCAAGAGCGCAGCTAAGGACAAACCCAGCATGCCCTAGCGTGATCTTGAAGAGTTATGCGCGCTGAGCGGCAATAAGTCTTCGGAGTGAAGAGGTCAGACGGGACGACCCAGCTGAAAGGTCGCGACGAGGTGCTCTCCCCAGACGCACATGTCGGGGGGCTTGGGGAGGCCGAGGCTGCGCAGCTCGTCGGCGACCGGACCGTCGCCGACCTCCACCACGACCTGCGACGGGTCGACGAAGCCGGTGCCCATCTGCATCGACATCTCGGTCGCGAGCGGTACGCCGTCCAGGTAGGAGTAGCTCACCGCGTCGACGGTGCCCGGCGTTCCGGTCTGCGGGGCGCGCGGGAAGGCGACGGTCAGGGTGTCGAAGCCGCCCATGGCCAGCTGCACGCGGACCGAGTCGTCGGCGTACTCGTAGTCGATGCGCTCGACGGTCTTCGGAAAGCCCATGACGGCGTTGCCGGCCTTGCAGGTGAACTCCTGGTCGACCGGCATGCGGTAGACGAACGAGCCCACTGCCTCGGGCCGGCCGACGGGGTGCACCAGGAAGCCGAGGTTGACCTCGTTGTAGTCGCCCCACGGGTTGTCGCGGTAGTCCGCCAGCGCGACGACCAGCTGGGTCGTGCCCGGCCCGGTCTCGATGATCTGGAACGCGTCACCGGGCAGCAGCGTCGCCGCGGCGTCGGACGGCACCGAGAACATCAGCGTCGCGACGTTCCAGTCGCGGACCACGAACGGGAACGTGATGGTCCGCCCGTCCACCTCGCCCCACACCTGAGTCTCTGTCGTCATGCGCGGCAGCCTACGTCGCCGCGGGTGGCGTCTTGCTGACGGTGAACTCCTCGATGAAGATCCGGCGCGCGGGGGCGCCGTCGCTCGCGCCGCCGGCGATGCCGACGGACAGGATCCGGTCGAGTACGTCGAGTCCCCGGACCACCTTGGCGAAGAGGGTGTAGTTCGGCGGCAGCGGGCTGTCCTTGATCACCAGGAAGAACTGGCTGCCCCCGGTGCCGGGCTCCGCCGTGCGCGCGACCGCCACCGTCCCCCGCGGATAGGTCACGTCGCCGCGTTGCGCGGCTGCGCTGGGCAGGTTCTCCTCCGGCAAGAGGTAACCCGGGCCGCCTGCGCCGTCGTCGCCGCACTGCAACACGGTGAGCGAGGGGCTGTTGGTCATCCGGTGGCAGAAGGACCCGTCGAAGTACTGCGCCCTGGCCAGGGTGACGAACGAGTTCACGGTCAGCGGCGCGGGCGACACCGGCATCCGCCAGACGATCTCGCCGCAGGAGGTACGCAGCGTGGCGTAGTAGACCTCGCCGCGCTCCACGGTCATCGGCGGGCGGCTCTTGAACGACGTGGCGACCGGCGGCGCCTGGGGCTGGAAGGTGCAACCCGGGATCGGCGCCTCCGAGGTGAACACCGGCCCGGGCGCGGTCGGCAGCGCGTCCGGTGTCGCGTCCTCGCCGCAGCCGGCCAGCAGCGGGACGACAGCCAAGGCGACCCCCCAGGTGCGCAGTCGCATCTACTTCACCGCCACGGGGTTGACCGGGCTGCCGAGACCGCCGACGAACGGTTGCGGTGTCGCGTCCAGGAAGAACTCGTAGACGCCGTCGTCGGCGCAGTCGGCGGCCAGCTCCTCGAGGTTCCAGTTCTGCCCCTGGGTCAGGCCCATCTCGACGAGGTGCAGCAGGTGCACCGGGAGCCACAGGTCGGCGCGCTCGCACGGGAACACCTCGAAGATGCTGTTGTCCGTGGCGACGGCGGCGACCCCGCGCTCGTGGAACCAGGGGACCGACTGCATCGACGGGCCGGCCGCGGAGATGTTGTAGGTCATCTTGTCCCCGGCCCGCAGCAGCGTCTGGTGCCCGGTGCGCAGCAGCACGATGTCGCCCTCGGTGACGGTGACCTTGGCCAGCTCCTCGGCTGCCGCGAGATCGTCGGGAGTGAGGGCGTGGCCCCCGTCCAGGCGTTCCACTCCCCGCGCGCGCGCCACGTCGAGCAGCACGCCGTGACCGACGAGCGGGCCGACCTTGTCGATGCCGTTCCTCGCGGCGCCGTGGGCGTCGATGCTGTCGATCGGGTGGCCGTTGTAGATCCGGCCCTCGTAGCTCACGTGCGCGAGCGAGTCCCAGTGCGTCGCCGCCTGCAGCGCGATGACCGCCATGTCGTCCGAGGAGCAGAACGGGTGGCCGAACGACGACTCGTTGATCGCGATCATCGTGTGGATCGGGTTGAACCGCCCTGGCACCGCGCCGATCTGCGGGCCGTCCGACCCGAGCGGCAGGCCGAGAGCGAACCGCTTGCCGGTGCGCACGCAGGCCGCGCCGCGGCGTACTACGTCGTCGGTGATCAGGTTGAGCGTGCCGCGCTCGTCGTCGGCGCCCCAGCGTCCCCAGTTGTTGACGGACTTCGCCAGCGCGACGAACTCCTCCGGCATCGCCATCTGCTTCGTCCTCCTCGTCAGGGCCGGTCGGGCAGGTTAGTCCAGCCGCGGCCGTCCGCGCGCCCGTACCAGCCGGAGGCGGACAGCGTGCCGCCGTCGACCGGGATGGTCTGGCCGGTGACGAAGCGCGCGCCGTCGCCGGCGAGGAAGAGCACCACCTGCGCGTAGTCGTCGGGCCGGCCGAAGCGACCCAGGGGGACCCATGCCTTCACCAGCTCCGGGTCGCGACCGCGCAGCATCTCCTCGGCCGGGGTCTGCAACGTGTCGGCCAGATCCGGGGCGATCGCGTTGACCCGGACGCCGTGCGGGGCGACCTCGACCGCGAGGCTCTTGGTGAACGCGGAGACTCCGGCGTTGAAGGCCGAGTAGACCGCGTGGTTCGGGATGCCGCGGAAGGCCTCGACCGTCGAGACGTTGACGATGCTGCCCGCGCCTTGCGCGACCATCGTCGGGAGCAGGGCGTGCGTCATGCGGAACACGTGCTCGAGGTTCACGGCGTAGAGCGCCCGCCACTGCTCCTCGTCACCGGCCAGGAAGCCCTTGGCGAAGGGCCGGTAGTCCCCCACGTTGTTGACCAGCACGTCGACGCGGCCGAGCGCTGTCGCCGCGTCGCGCACCCGCGCCACGGTGCCCGGATCGGTGATGTCGCCGGGCACCGGTACGGCGGCCGCGCCGACCTCCTTGGCGGTCGCGTCGAGCAGGGCCTCGTCGATGTCGTTGACGACGACGGTCGCGCCGGCGGATGCGAGTGCGCGTGTCACGCCACCGCCGATTCCGGCCGCCCCGCCCGTGACGACGGCGACCTGGCCGGTCAGACCGCGTTCCACGTGCGGTCCTCCAGTGCCTCGCAGTAGAGGACGCGCTGGTTGAAGTACCACACGCCGTCATAGTGGATGTAGCTGTCGACGTAGCGGATGAGCATCACCCGGTCGACGCCGTCGACGATGTGGTGGGCGACGCAGCGCGCCTCGCCGGTCGCGCGCTCGCCGTCGAGCGTCGCGACGTGGTTGCCGATGATGTGCATCGTCGCGTCGTACCGGTCGAGTGCGTGCATCGCCTGGGCGATGCTGTCCCGCCCGTGCAGGACCGCGGTCGGCTCGGTCAGGTCGGTGCCGGGCACCAGGAAGAGGGTGAACGACCCGTCCTCCAGGAAGAGCGCCGCGATCCCGTCCGGGTCTCGCCGGTCCGCGCACGAGGCATACGTCTCGACGAGGTTGCGGATGGCGAGGAGGTCATCGTTCGCGCTCACTGGCTCACCTTCTCGAAGGCAGCAACGATCTCGGTAAGGACGCGGGGAGCGTCGGCCGAGTCACGCGCGTACGCCGGCAGATGGGCGAGGACGTCGGTCGCGCCGGCCGCGACCAGGTCGGGGACCGAGGCGAAGGTCCCCGGGACGTCCGGAGTCTTGTCCGGTGCGCGCAGGTAGACCGGTGGCGCCTGGACGTCGAGCGGCCGGTCGGTCGCGGCGCGCAGCCGGGCAGCGCCCTCGCGGATGTCGTCGACGGTGGCGCCCATGATGGGGATCCAGCCGTCGCCGAGAGCTGTGATCCGACGCACGTTGCGACTGTTCAGCGTGCCGCTGAACCAGACCGGCAGGCGCTCCTGCACCGGCTGGGGGGCGCAGAACACGTCGGCGAACGATGTCGTGAGCGACGTGAACGACGCAGGCAGCTCGGTCCAGAGCGCGCGGCAGGCGCCGATCGTGTCGTCGAGCAACTGGCCGCGGATCTCGAAGTCGAGGCCGACGGCGTCGTACTCCTCGCGTTGCCAGCCGACGCCGACACCGAGGTCGAGCCGGCCGCCGGACAGGACGTCGAGGGTCGCCGTGGTCTTGGCCAGCACCGGTGCGGAGCGCAGCGGTGCGATGAGGATGCCGGTGCCCAGCCGGATACGGCTGGTCACAGCGGCGATCGCCGTGAGGCAGGCGAGCGGTTCGAGCCACGGCGCCTCGGGCGGCGTCGGGAAGCGTCCCCACGCGTAGGCGTCGGTGTTGCGGCCCATCACGAGGTGGTCGTTGACGACGATCCGGTGCAGGCCCGCGTCCTCGGCGGCCCGGGCCAGGTCGAGCAGCCGCGACCAGTCGCCGCCCAGCCACGTACCGAAGTTCGGCACGCCCACGGACAGAGTCGTCATGGTCCGGCATCCTGCACCGCTCGGATGACGCGGGCGAACGCCTCGTCGTCGGCCGGGTCCTTCGGTGGGTGCAGCACTACTCCCTGGGCGAGTCCGGCGTAGCGCTCGGCGAGAACGCCCGGCAGCTCGTCGTACGAGCCCGCGGGGACGAGCAGGTCGAGCACGTCGTCGGTGACGACCTCGGCGAGGCGGTCCCAGGCCTGGTCGCGCGTGAGCTGCTGGAGCTGCTCGCCGAGCTCGCCGATGCCGTGCAGCTCGAGCGTGCGGCGGTAGGCGGGCGTCGAGTACAGGAACGCCATCGACTGGCGCGCACCTTCGCGCGAGTCGGCCAGCGCCGCCGCGGTCGCGCCGGTGATCACCGGCGGACTGACCACGACGTCGAGGTCGTCGAGTGAACGGCCGGCGCGGTCGGCACCGACCCGCAGGTGGGGGAGCGCGAGCTCTTCGAGGTAGCGCGGGTCGGAGTTGGTCGGGTGCGTCACGAACCCGTCGGCCACCTCGCCGGCCAGCTCGCAGATCCCCGCGTTCACGCCGCCGAGCCACAGCGTCGGCTCGCGCGTCTCGGCCGGGCCCGGGTTGAAGAACGGCTGCAGCCGCGTGAGCCGGTAGGTCTCGCCCTCGTACGGCGTGAGCTTCCCCGTACGGAAGGCGGTGAACGCCGTACGCACGGCGTCGACGTACTCACGCATCCGGCGTACCGGCTCAGACCAGGGCATGCCGTAGCGGTCGGTGACGTTCTGGCGGATCTGCGTGCCGAGGCCGAGCTCGAAGCGGCCGCCCGACAGCCGCGCCAGGTCCCAGGCGGTGTACGCCGTGAGCAGCGGGCTGCGGACGAACGCGAGGGTGAGCGCAGTGCGGATGGTGATCCGCTCGGTGTGCTCGGCGACCAGCAGGCTGACCGCGAGCGAGTCGTGCAGCGTCTCCGCGACGTGCAAGCCGTCGAAGCCGAGCGCCTCCACGCGGCGGGCGTACGCCGGGACGTCGCGCAGCGACCCGCTCGGGTCCATGCCGGCGTAGACGCGCATGTCTGACATGCTGTCAGGTATGCGTCTGCGGCTGCTCACGGCGGTGGCGCTGCTGCTGGTGGGAGCGGTTCCGACGGTGGGCGGCGGCACCCCTGCGCCGGTGGTCGTCGTCCCGGCGGAGTGCGGCCCGGGCGACCGTCCCGAGACCGGCGTACCGGGCCAGGTGCCGCTGGCGGACCAGCTCTCCGGTCGTTCGAAGCTCGGCTACTCCTGCAACCTGCGCCCGGTCGGGCAGACCGACATCGACGGCCGCGGCGGCGACACGCAGATGACCTGGTACGACCGGTGTGCCTTCCGTGCGGTGCCGGGCGACGGCTCGGACGCGGTCGCGGTGATCGACGTGGCGAACCCGCGCCGGCCGACGACGGTGCGGCTGCTCCAGGAGCCGGCCTGGGCCGGCAAGGGCGGGATCCTCGGCATCCACGAGGGACTGCACGCGAACGCGAAGCGCGGCCTGCTGCTCGTGCCGATCGGCCAGACCGTGACCGTCTACGACATCCGCGACTGCCGTCGCCCGAAGCTGCTCAGCGCGTTCGACTTCGGCTACCCGCCGGACCCGCTCAAGTCGCGGGCGGAGCTCACCTTCGGCACCCACTCCGGGAAGTTCTCCCCTGACGGCACGCTCTACTACGCGACCGACAGCGGCAACGGCGGCATCTCGCTGACCGGCCCCTGCCTGACGGTGCTCGACCTGCGCGACGTGCGGCGGCCGCGGCTCGTGACCCGCTGGGGCGACTTCACCTGCCACGACCTCGAGCTGGACGAGGACGGGCGGCGCGCCTACGTCGGCTACTACGGCGAGACCGTAGGCCATCCGTTCGCGGTGGTCGGCGCGTTCACGCCGGCGGTGCTGCCGAGCGCCGCCACCACGGGCCTGCGGATCGTCGACGTCAGCGAGGTGCAGCGTCACGTCGCCGACCCGCAGCTGCGCATCCTCAGCCAGCTGACCGGTGGGCGGCAGCACACCGAGACGTACACGCGGATCAGGGGTCGCAAGTACGTGATCGCCGGGGAGGAGGCGACCTGCCCCGGTGGCAACGGTCGCATCGTCGACGTCACCGACGAGCGGCACCCGGTCGCGGTGGCCGAGATCCCACTCGGCATGAACCAGCCGGAGAACTGCGCGGTGTCGCGCTTGGACACCGAGAACCAGCTGTTGCTCTACATGACGCACTACATCTCGGTGGACAACCCCAGGGACGCAAGCCTGGTGTTCATCACGTGGTACTCCTCGGGGTTGCGGGTGTTCGACATCCGCGACCCGCGGCATCCGCGCGAGGTCGCGTACTACAACCCTCCGGTCGGTCCGGAGGCGGAGGTCACGCACGACTCGTCGGGGACCTACGTCCGCTACCTGCCGGCCACCGGCCACGTGTGGTTCGGCAGCGGGGTCAACGGCTTCACCGTGGTCGAGCTGGACCCGAGGCTTCGCCCGGCTACCCCCGGAGTGCGGGTCTCGCGCCGGTGGTCGGTGGCCCCGGCGACCGGCCGGCCCGTGCCGACTCCGGCGGCCGCCCGGCGTGTGGCCCGACCGGCATCGGCCTACGTGTGCACCCTGCGTTTCTGACAGACTGTCAGGACTCGCCAGGCAGCCGCACGAAGGGACCTCTCGATGGTCGACGCGCAGGAAACCACCGAGCTGTACCGGCCGGCGTACATGCCCGACCTGCTCATCGCGGCGCTCAACCGCAACCCGGATGCACCTGCGGTCTACCTGGGCGACCAGATCCTCACGGCGCGTGAGGTGAGCGCCGAGATCAGCCGCTACCAGCAGGCCTACCAGTCGCTGGGCATCGGCCGCGGCAGCCCGATCGCGATGCTGTCGAAGAACCGGCCCGAGGTGCTCTTCGCGATGGGCGCCAACATGGTCACCGGTACGCGCAGCACGGCGCTGCACCCGATGGGCTCCGTCGACGACCAGGCGTACGTGCTCGAGGACGCCGGCATCGAGACGCTGGTCTTCGACTCCTCCGCGTTCACCGAGCGCGCGCTCGAGCTGCAGGCCAAGGTGCCCGGTCTGAAGACGCTGCTCTCCTTCGGTCCGGCCGACGGCGCGACCGACCTGCTCTCCGTGGCGGCCGGGTTCGAGCCGCAGGTGCTGCGCGCGCCGGAGATGCACGGCGAGGACGTGACCGGACTGACCTACACCGGCGGCACGACCGGCAAGCCCAAGGGCGTCATGCAGACCTACCGCGGCGGGTCGACGCTGACGGCGATCCAGATGGCGGACTGGCAGTGGCCCGAGGACCTCCGGTTCCTGATCTGCACCCCGCTGTCGCATGCCGGTGCGGCCTTCTTCATCCCGACACTGCTCCGCGGCGGCGCGATCGTCGTCACGCCGCACTTCGAGCCGGAGCTCGTGCTCGCGACGATCGAGAAGTACAAGATCACGTCGACGATGCTCGTGCCGACGATGCTCTACATGCTCTTCGACCACCCGAAGTTCGGCGACTACGACATCTCGTCCCTGGAGACCGTTTACTACGGCGCCGCGGCGATGTCGCCGACCCGGCTGGCGGAGATGATCGGCAAGCTCGGCCCGATCTTCTTCCAGTACTACGGCCAGTCCGAGTGCGGCATGACCATCACGGTCATGCGCAAGGAGGAGCACGACGCCGGCGACCTCGCGCGGCTGGCCAGCTGCGGTCGGGCCGTGCCGTGGTTGCACGTGGCCCTGCTCGACGAGGAGCTCAACGAAGTTCCCCTGGGTGAGCCGGGCGAGATCTGCGTCCGCGGCCCACTCATCATGAAGGGCTACCTCAACAAGCCCGACGAGACGGCCGAGGCCTTCAAGGGCGGCTGGCTGCACACCGGTGACGTCGCACGCAGCGACGCCGACGGGTTCCTCACGATCGTCGACCGCAAGAAGGACATGATCGTCAGCGGCGGCTTCAACGTCTTCCCGCGCGAGGTCGAGGACGTCATCTCGACGCATCCCGCCGTCAGTGCGGTCGCGGTGATCGGCGTACCGGACGAGAAGTTCGGCGAGGCGGTGAAGGCGGTCGTCGTCCTCCGCGCAGACCAGACCGTCACGCCCGAGGAGATCCAGGCGCTGGTCAAGGAGAAGAAGGGCGCGGTGCAGTCGCCGAAGACCGTCGACTTCGTCGACGCGATCCCGCTCTCGGCACTCGGCAAGCCGGACAAGAAGGCCCTGCGCGCGCAGTACTGGGCGGCGACGGACAGGCAGGTCAACTGATGGCGTTCGAGACCACGACCGCCGAGGTCATCGCCGGGCATGACCTCTCCGGCAAGACCGTGCTCGTCACCGGCGCGGCCAGCGGGCTCGGGCTCGAGTCGGCGCGGGTGCTGGCCGGCGCGGGCGCCCATGTCGTGCTGGCGGTGCGTGACCAGGAGAAGGCGGACGCGGCGATGGCGGCGATCCGCGAGTCGGTGCCGGACGCCAGCCTCGACGCGGGCATCCTCGACCTGTCCTCGCTCGAGTCCGTGCGGACGTTCGCGAAGTGGGCGGCCGACAAGTACCCGCGGATCGACGTCCTCATGAACAACGCCGGCGTCATGGCCTGCCCGCAGGCGCAGACCGTCGACGGGTTCGAGATGCAGTTCGGCACCAACCATCTCGGGCACTTCCTGCTGACCAACCTGCTGCTGCCGTCGGTGCTGGCCGCGGCACCGTCGCGGATCGTGAATCTCTCCTCGGCGGGCCACCACAGCCACGACGTGTTCTGGGACGACCCCAACTTCGAGACCACGCCGTACAACGAGTGGGACGCCTACGGGCAGTCCAAGACGGCGAACATCCTGTTCTCGATCGAGCTGGACCGGCGGCTGGCCGGCAAGGGCGTCCACGCGTACGCCGTGCACCCCGGCGTGATCGGGACGAACCTCGGCCGCCACTTGACCGAGGACTCGGTCAAGGACCTCCTCGACCGCCGCAAGTCCCGGCCCGGTGGGGACAAGCCGATGCCGTTCAAGTCGGTCGAGCAGGGCGCCGCCACGCAGGTCTGGGCCGCGGTGGCGCCCGAGCTCGACGCACACGGCGGTGAGTACCTCGAGGACACTGCCGTCAGCGACCTGCGCACTGACTACTCCCGCTCCACCGAGAACGCCAAGCGCCTCTGGTCCATGAGCGAGACCTTCGTCGGCCAGCAGTTCCCCGAGTAGTTCGTTTCAGTCGGCGCGGATGCCCTGCGGAATGGTCGCCTAGAACTCGGTGCGCTTCTGGTGGGCGGTCATGTTGCCGACCAGGTCGACGAAGTACTGGCGCGAGGTGAAGTGCCACTCGTCGCCGTCACCTCGTTCGAAGGTGTCGTAGTAACGGCCGGTGAGGATCGGCTGGAACGGCAGCGCTGTCGTGGCCTGGAAGACGGTGTAGACCGAACGGCATTTCGCCGTACCAGCTGCCTCGTCCACCTCGATGATCGGGTTGTTCGACAGGTGCCGGGTGCGCGGTGCTCCGCCGTGCATCTGCACGAACCCGGTCCAGAGTCGCTCGGCTTCCTCGCTGCCGTTCGCGGCGACCCGGCCGTCGACACCGCGCAGCACAGCCTTCGCGAAGAGGGCGCCGGCTCCGGCGAAGTCGCCGTTGTCGAGGCACTCGCAGTAGCGGGCGAGCAGGTTGCGGATCTGCTCGTGCGCCGGTGCGCTCACGGCGTGCCCGCCCAGTGCGCGCGGAGATCGGCCAGCCACGGCGGGTACTCGAGCGGCGGATCGGGGAGCGGCGTGACGCCATGCTGCTCGAGCAGCGCGAGGTACGCCGGGAGGTCGTCACCCCACGAGCGCGGGTCGCCCATCATCACCTCGAAGAGCAGGGCGCCGGCCTCGCCGGCGCGGAACGGGCCGAACGCCGCGCCGTACGGCAGCTCGACGTGCGTGCCCGCCGTACACAGCCGGTCGCCGCACCAGATCTCGCCCTCGAGAACGAAGAGCACGTGTGGGCTGAAGTGCCCGTGCCGGCGCACGATCATCCCCGGGTCGTAGCGCGCGTAGAGCGAGAGGTACTGCGGATCCGGGGAGAAGGAGAGCCACTTCTCCCATACCGACGACGTCGTCCCGTCGGCGTTGCGCTGCGACTTCACGGCCTGCCATGGCACGTCGGCGTCGTCGAGGTGCCGGAACGTCGGCTCCAGCCCGGGCACGCGCGGATCGTTCGGCACACCTGCATCGTAAGGTGGCCTATCCCCACGACGCTGCTCGCTGCGCTCGCACCGCCGCGGGGGCCCCGAAAGGAAGCGCATGACGAGCGTCCAGTCGTTCTCGCACCTCGGGATCTGCGTCGCAGACCTGGAACAGTCCACCCGCTTCTACGTCGACGTCCTGGGCTTCACGGAGCTGTTCACGATGGAGTACGGCGCCGAGCTGGCCGCCACCATGGAGATCGCCGGTCGCTTCCAGTCGCGGATGCTCGCGCGACCCGACTTGCGCGTGGAGCTGCTGCACTGGCTCGAGCCACATGCCACAGGTGCGCGGGAGCGGCGACCGATGAACGCGTACGGCGTCACGCACCTCTGTGTCCGGGTCGACGACCTCGACGCGGTCTACGCCGCGGCCGAGCAGCACGGCGGCGCGGCGCATCGCGGCACGCTCACGGTGCTGCCCGGCGCGGGCATGGACGGTGCGGACCTGCAGACCGTCTACCTCACCGATCCGGACGGTGTGCGCGTCGAGTGCATCACCGGCATGCCCGACCTCGCCGTCGTCGCGACCGCGATGGGGGTGGCATGACCGACCCGGTGCGGCTCAAGAGCACGACCGTGGTCGACGGCCTCGTGTTCCCCGAGTGCCCGCGCTGGCACGACGGCGCACTCTGGTTCAGCGACCAGCACGGCGGTTACGTCGCCCGCCTCGACCCGGTGACCGCTGAGGTCGAGAAGGTCCTCGAGATCGACGGTCAGCCCTCCGGGCTCGGCTGGCTGCCGGACGGCCGGATGCTCGTCGTGAGCATGGTCGACCGCACGGTGCTGCGGCTCGACGACGGCGGTCCGGTCGTCCACGCCGACCTCTCGAGCCTGGCCGCCTGGCACTGCAACGACATGGTCGTCGACCACCTGGGTCGGGCGTACGTCGGAAACTTCGGCTTCGACCTCGACAACGCCGCGGAGAGGCGGTCGGCCCACCTCGCGCTGGTCGACGCGGACGGCTCGGTACGGCTGGCCAGCGGGGAGGATCTGGAGTTCCCGAACGGCGCGATGATCACGCCGGACGGCAGGACGTTCATCGTGGGCGAGACGCTCGCCCAGCGGTACACGGCGTTCGACATCGAGGCCGACGGGACGCTTTCCAACCGGCGGCTCTGGGCCCAGCTCGACTCGAGCGTGCCCGACGGCGGCTGCCTCGATGCGGAAGGCGCCGTCTGGACGGCCTCGCCCGGTGGCAACGGTCTGCAGCGCGTCCTCGAAGGTGGCGGAGTCACGCACGCCGTCGAGATCGAGGGAGTGTTCCCGTTCGCCTGCATGCTCGGTGACACGGACCGGCGCACGCTCTACATCTGCACAGCGCCGACGTTCCTCCCGAAGGACACCCGCCCTCTCAAGGGCGGCCGCATCGAGTCGGTGCGCGTCGACGTCCCCGGCGCCGGCCTCCCCTAGGGGTGGAGGGCCTGGCCGCCGTTGACGTCGAGGAAGACGCCGGTCACGCCACGGGCCAGCTCGCTGAGCAGGAAGACCGCCGTACGGGCGATCTCGTCGGGCGTGTTGACCCGTCGGAGCGGAATCTGCTCGAGCAGCTCGTTGTAGACGACCTCGGTCTCGACGCCGCGCCGCTCGGCCTGCCGCGCGAGGTAGTCGCGCACCGGCTGTGCCCAGATGTAGCCGGGCGCGATCGAGTTGACGCGTACGCCGCGCGGCCCGAGCTCGACGGCCAGCGTGCGGGCCGCCGAGGCGAGCGCCGACTTGGCCGCCTGGTAGGCACCGAAGTTCGGCCGGTTGGTCCACACCGACATCGTGTTCACCATGACGACCGACGCGTACGGGCTCTGCGTGAGGTGTGGGATCGCCGCCTTCGTGACCCGGATCGCGGCATGGCAGTTGATCTCGAACGCGTGCAGCCAAGTGGCCATGTCGAGGTCGTCGATGCTCTCGATCGGCGGCTGCTGGAACGCGTTGTTGACCAACCCGTCCATCCGCCCGAACTCGTCCATCGTCACCGCCATGAGCTGCGTCACCGCCGCGTCGTCGGTGACGTCCGTCGGGACGACGAGCGCGCGACGGTCGAGTTCGCGCACCTCGTTCGCGATCTTCTCCAGCCGGGAGAGATCGCGCGCGGCGAGCACTACGTCGGCGCCGTGGTCGGCGCAGGTGAGCGCGAGGCTGCGGCCCAGGTCCGGGCCGACGCCGGTGACGACCACCACCAGACCGTCGAGCAGCGGGCTCAGCACTGCGGCAGCACCTCCTCCTCGAGCAGCCGAAGGCTGGACCAGCCGAGCTCCGGCGGCAAGCCGCCGACCAGCGGATGCAGCATCGTGAAGCGGTACGGCTCCTCTCGCAGCTCGGCCAGCAGCGCCGCGGGCGTCAGCACCCGGTAGCGGCCGGACTCGCGCAGCGCCGCCGGGTCGTCGTACCGCGCGTAGGCCTCGGTGCTCTCCAGCCCGGCCGCCTCCAGCCACGCCGCGTAGGCGTTGGTCTCGTGCATGGCGTACGGCGCGAGCTCGGCCCAGCCCGCGTGCGCGTCGGCGGCGACGTGCACCACGGACGTGTCTCCGCCGACCGGCGGCCCCGGATCGGGCTTCCCCAACGCGAGGCACTCGTCGCGGTAGGCCTGCCACACCTCCGGCGTGGACGGCATGAACCCGTCGGCGATCCGCGCCGCGCGCCGCGCCGCCCCCGGGCTGCTGCCACCGAGGACCACCGGGAACGGCTGCTGCACCGGTGCCGGCGTGACCGACTCCGGCCAGGAGCGCAGCAGCTCGACGGCCCGAGACGTGCGCGCCGCGCGCTCGGACATCGGTACGCCGCGCGCCGCGAACTCCTCGGGCACGTACCCGTTGGTGAGCACCAGAGACAGCCGTCCGCCGCTGAGCTGGTCGACCACGGCGACCTGCTCGGCCAGCGCCATCGGGTCGTGCAGCGGTGCGGGGATGGCCGAGACCAGGATGCGGACGTTCTCCGTCCGCGCCGCGACCGCCGCCGCCATCGTCAGCGCCGACGGCAGGTAGCCGTCCTCGCTGCCATGGTGCTCCGAGAGGACGACGAGCAGGAACCCGTGCCGGTCCGCCCACTCCGCCATGTCGAGGCCCGCGCGGTAGCGCTCCGTGAACGACGTGCCCGCGAACGACGGGTTGCGGAAGTCCAGACGCAGGCCGAGGAGTGGCAACGCGCTAGTCGCGGGGGTCGGTGGCGGACGCGTCCCAGACCCACACCGACGGCCAGTCGTCGGGACGCAGCAGCGCCTCGGTGCCGCCGTCCATGAGGACGACGGAGCCGACGAAGAACGCGGCGTCCGGGCCGAGCAGGTAGGTGATCAGCCCGGCCACCTCCTCCGCGCGGCCGCCCCGACCGGCCGGGATCGGGAACAAGTCGTACGCCGGACCCATCACCGGGTCGCGCCGTCCCTCGGCGACCAGCGGGGTCTCGATCAGTCCGGGCGCGACGGCGTTGAGCCGGATGCCCGAGCCCACCCACTCCGGCTGCGTGGCGTTGCGCCGTACCCAGAACGCGATGGCCGCCTTGCCCGCGGCGTAGCTCATGATCGCGCCGGCATCGTCGGCCAGCTTTCGCGCGAGCTGCTCGTCGTTCGCCAGGCAGGCCTCGGCGAGGGGACGGGGCCAGCCCGGCGCGACGGTGGCGGAGTTCGAGCTGATCGCGACGACCGCCGGGTCGGTGCCGCGCTCGAGCAGCGGACGCAGCCCGTCGAGGAGCGCCTCGGTGCCGAAGTAGTTGACGGAGACGAGCAGCGACCCGGGCCGGTCCGGCAGCGGCCCGACGCCGGCACAGGTGACCAGCCCGTCGAGTACGCCGTGGCTCGCCTTGGTCACACCGTCGATGGCCGCGTCACGGCCGGCCTGCGTCCCGAGGTCGGCGACCACCTCGGCGTCGCCGACGTCCACGCCGATGACCCGGTGTCCTGCGGCCTCCAGTCGCGACCGGGTCGCCGCCCCGATCCCGGAGGCCGACCCGCTGATCGCATAGGTAGCCATCTACGAGATCGCAGCGCCGAGCGGGTCGCAGATGCGGCACGGCTTGAGACCGGACTCGGTGCCGGAGACCGAGCGCAGTCCGTCCTTGCCGGCGACGACCGAGCAGTCCGGCCGGTGGAACTGCGAGCCGTTGGCCGTGGCCACCAGCTTCGGCTTGCCGCCGTTCGACCTCCCGGGACCCGACCCACCGTTACGGCCGGCCGCAACGCCGGAGGTCGCAGCCAGCGCCGCTTCGATGCGAGCCAGCCCGTCGATGATCTGCTGGCTCTGGCCGCGCGCCTGGCGGATCGAGACCGTGTGCCAGTACGCGAAGTAGACGAAGCTCCCGAGGAACACGAAGCCGAGCCCGAGCACGCCACCGGAGATCAGGTAGGCGTTCTGCTCGAAGACGAGGTGCGTGCGCGCCGCGCCGATCCAGCCGAGGACGATGAGCGCCAAGCCCAACGGGGCCAGGATCGCGCCGGCGACGAGCATCCAACGATCGACGTCGCCGGACGAGCGCCGGGCCAGCCGTCGCATGCGCGCCGCGATCGGCGTGTCGACTTCGGTTCGCTCGACCTCGTCCACACTCATTCCTTCCCCTCCAGCGGACACGGCGTGCTCGATCCCGTCAGCATGCGGGCCGGTACGGCGACCAGTGCCTTCGACAGGATGAACGCACCGATCAGGCCGACGAGTACCCACAACGGCTTGATGCCGTCAGGCAGCTGGGCCACTTCCCGGGTCAGGATGACCACAGGGTTGCTGCCGCTGTTCGGCGGCGTGATCGGGCCGCTCGCCACCGGTGGAGGCAGGGTCCCGCCGAAGTCACCCGGAGGTGTCGGTGCGAAGCCCTCGCCGTCCACCGCGCCACCGGTGTCGCCGCCGGTGGCCGGCGGGAGCGGTACGTCGATGTTGAGGCCGCCCGCGTTCGTGGCGGCGGCAGCCGCCTGTGCCCCGCCGAAACGGAAGGCGACGCCGTTGCTGGAGATCTCCAGCACACCCGCCGTGTAGCTCGCGGCGCCCTTGTTCTTCGTCATCTTCGGCTCGGTGAACTTGATGTCGATCTGCGCGTTGAGGAGCGCGTCGTGAACACCCTGCGTCAGCGCGTCGAGCGGCGCGCTCTGGCCGGCGACATGGATGCCGGTGCCGTCGACGGTCACCGGCGTGCCGTTGATCTTCATGTCGACGATGACTGTGCGCCCGTCCGCCGTGGCATTGAGCCCGTCGGTCGCGACGTGCGCCACCGAGGTGACGGAGCCGATGGTGATCATGTCGAGGATGTCGATGTGCTCGACGAAGCTGCGCGCGTCGACCTCGGCGTTGGTCTCGCCCGTGAGCGCCACGAGACTGGTGGCGCGGGTCGTCCCGATCGTGCCGAATGACGAGCTGTTGGCCGTGCCGATGACGGCGTCCGCGATCGTGGCGCTGTCGCGTGCCGACGCGGTCATCGTGGCGCCGGGCACGGTTGCGTTGTCCTCGTTCGGCCCGGCGCTCTGCGCCTCGGCGACCAGCGGGTGGTCGAGGAGGAAGTAGTACTGCTGGACCTCGGGCGGAACGTTGGGGATGAGCGGCGCGAGGGTGAGGAGCTTGCCGAGGTTGCCGCCGAGTGCACCCGGCCACGCGACGGAGGAGAGGGCGCGGCTGTTGAACCCGCTCGCGGTGGCCTCGGTGAAGGGCACGCCGCCGCGCGCGCTGCCTGGTGCCTGGCCGGCCGCCTCGTCGGCGTCGACCATGAGTCCGCCTGCGCGCGCCTGCAGGTTGAGCGACAGGAAGCCCGACCCGGGCGCCTCGATCGCGCCGGCCGACGGCGAGATCACGCTCGCGAGCCCGAGACCGATCGTTCCAGCGGCGAGGAAGCTGAACAGTCGTCGACGCCTCATGCCGCACCTCCTAGGTAGGCCTCTTGTACGGCGTCCGCGATGTCCGCGGGCTCACCGACGGCGACGATCGCCCCCTGGGTCATGACGGCCGCGTAGTCGGCGACCGCGAGGGCCGTACGTGCGAACTGTTCCACGAGAAGGATGGTGATCCCTTCTGCGGCGAGCTGTGCGACCAGTTCGTAGAGGCCGGCGACGATGAGGGGCGCGAGGCCCATGGAGATCTCGTCGAGCAGCAGGATCGACGGCTCGGTCACGAACGCTCGCGACATCGCGAGCATCTGCTGCTCGCCCCCGGAGAGCGTGCCGGCCAGCTGCTCGTGGCGCTCGGCCAGGCGCGGGAACCGCTGGTACGCGCGCTCCTCGAGCTCCTCAGGGGTGAGTTCCGAGGCAAATGTCCAGATCCGCAGGTTCTCCTTGACCGTGAGGTTCGGGAAGACACCGCGCCCTTCGGGGATGCGGCAGACGCCGGCCCTCGCGAGGTCGTTCGGGGACGCGCCGTTGACGTGGCTCCCGGCGATGTGGACGCAGCCGGACGTGGCGGCGACACTGCCGCCGATCACCTGCAGCGTCGTGGACTTCCCGGCGCCGTTGGGACCGAGCAGCGCGAAGACGCTGCCGGTCGGGACGACGAGGGAGACCCCGTGCAGGACCTCGATCCGGCCGTACCCGGCGTGGACGTCGATCAGCTCGAGCGCGGGAACGGACATCAGCTCACCGCCAGCGCGGTCGTGTCCGCACCGAGGTAGGCGGCCTGGACCGCCGGGTCGGACTGCACGGCCTTCGGCGTACCGACCGCGATGATCCGGCCGAAGTCGAGCACGTGGATCGTGTGGCAGACGCTCATCACCAGCTCGACGTCGTGCTCGACCAGCAGCACCGCGATGCCGTCGGTCGCCAGCTTGCGGAGCAGCGTGCCGAGGGACGCGGTCTCCTCGTGGTTCAGCCCCGAGCCGGGCTCGTCGAGCAGCAGCAGACGCGGGCGCGTGGCCAGCGCGCGGCCCAGCTCGACGAGCCGTGCCAGACCGGTGGGCAGCGACTCAACCCGTTCGTCCGCGACCGGGCGGATGCCCACGAGGTCGACGATCTCCTCGGCCACCTGCCGCGGGTCGCTGCCGTCGCGTGCCCAGGTCGCCCGGAACTCGGCCGCCGTGAGCACGTTGTCGTGCGCGGTGAGCGAGCCGAACACCTCGAGCCGCTGGAACGTCCGGGCCATGCCGAGACGCGCCCGACGGTACGACGGGACGTCGTCGATCGGGCTGCCGTCGATCTGCACGCTGCCGCTCGTCGGCTTCTCGAGGCCCGTGATGACGTTGAACAGGGTGGTCTTGCCCGCGCCGTTGGGGCCGATCAGGCCGGTCACCTTCCCCGGCCCGGCGGTCAGGCTCACGGCGTCCAGTGCCATGACGCCGCCGAAGCGGACCGTCACCTGGTCGACGGTCAGCAGCGCGTTCTCGGAGGACTCACGCGGCGACAAGTGCGTCCTCCTCTCGTGACGGTGCGGGCGGCCGAGCCCGGTCGGAACGGCGCAGCCGCTGGCCGGCCCGGTAGATGCGCCCGCCCATGCCGTAGGGGTCGCGGCCGAGCGCCAGCGCGCCCAGGCCCGTGAGCAGGAACTGGATGTCCCCGCCGAGCCACGGGTTGTGCTGGGTGACCACCGGGAAGATGACGAAGAACATCCCGGACACCAGAGCGCCGGTGACGGTGGTGATGCCGCCGATGCGTGCGAGCAGCAGCAGGACGAGCGACTGCAGCAACAGGAAGTCGTCCGGGCTCACCTGGCCAGGCACGGCGGCGTACAGCGCTCCGCCGAAGCCGGCCATCGCCGCGGACGCGCCGAAGACGGCGAGCTTGGTCCAGTTGATGTTCAGGCCGAGCGTCGCGCAGGCCGCGGGGGAGTCGTCGAGGGCGGAGAGGCGCCGGCCCCACTTGCCGCGGCGCATCGCGAGCACGCCGACGGCCATCGCCGCGAACACGACCGTGCAGACCATGAGGTACGTCAGGTCCGTGCGCTCGAGACCCGGGAGTCGCACGCGGTCGACCCGGAGCTCCCCTCCGGTGCCGAGGATCTCGTTGAAGAACATCGTGTCCATCGCCTGGGCGAACGCAAGCGTGGCGAGAGCCAGGTAGAGGCCCCGCATCTTGAGCGTGGGAAGCGCCACGACCATGCCGAACACGGCCGCGAGCAGCGGCGCGAGCAGCAGGCCCTTGATCGAGCCGCCCTTGCCCCACGTGCCCATGGCGTAGGCGCCGAGCCCGACGAAGGTCATGTGACAGAGCGAGACGAGCCCGCCGTAGCCGGTGAGCACGACGAGCGAGAGCAAGATGCAGCCGAGCGCGACGCCGCCCTGCGCGGTCGTCATGTACTCACCGCTCAGGTGCGGGCCGAGCAGGGCCATGAGTACGACGAGCCCGCCCGCGCCGATCAACGACGAGCGCAGGCTGGCCGTGGGCGGGGCGAGGACGGTCGGCGCGCGGCCCAGGCGCAAGCGGTCCTGGGGCAGCACGATCAGGACGATGAACAGCAGGATCATCGGGATGATCAGCTGGATCTTCAGCAGGTACTTGGCGATGCCGCCCTCACCGCTGAGGCCGAACAGGCTGATCAGGTCGGGAACGTACGCGACGGCGTAGCTGGTCCCGAGCCCGATGGCCAGGGCACCGACGATGGTCAGGGGCAGGCTGCGCAGACGGCCCACCATCGCCGCGCAGTAACCGTTGATGACGACCAACGTCAGCGTGAGGACGTTCAGGGTCTGGATCGGCGCGAGCAGGATGCCGGCCAGAGCGGCCAGCGTCGCGCCCAGCGCCCACGACAGCTGCTGGATCCGCTCCGGCGACGCGCCGGACATGGCGACCAGGTCCGGGTTGTCGACGACGGCCCGCATCGCGACGCCGATGCGCGTGCGCGAGAAGAACAGGCGCATGGCGATGGCCACCAGGATCGCGACGATGATGATGGTCAGCTGGTTGTACGAGATGGCGATCCCGGCGATACGCACGTTGTTGCCGGCGAAGAACTGCGGCGCGACGCGGATCCGCTGGGGCTTCCATGCGATGTTGGCGACGCCGATGAGGAACAGCAGCAGGCCCAGCGTGATGACGAGCGTGAGGTCGACGGGCGCCCCCCGCAATGGTCTTATCAGCACGCGTTCGACGAGCGCGCCGAACAGCGGGGCAGCGACGCCGAGGACGACGAGCAGCGAGAGCCAGGAGGGCCACCCCCAGCCGCCCTTCGACGTGGGTGCGTCGAACTGCCAGTACAGGAATGCCGCGACCATGCCGATCGCGCCGTGCGCGAAGTTGAAGATGCCCGACGTCGTATAGGTCACGACCAGTCCGGACGCGGTGAGCGCATAGAGGCATCCGGTGACGGTGCCGATGATCGTGAACGTGAGGAAGGTCTGCACCGGCTAGGTCCCTGGATCCGGCGTCAGTTGCCGGTGTACGTCACGTAGCGTCCCTCGCACCGGTACTTGCCGGGGGCGACGTCCTGGCGCACGTACTGGCCGTTCTGGATCGTCCACAGGATGAAGCACGTGGAGGGGATCCCCCGTCCGGGATCGCCGGTCGCCAGCAGGCCGTCGGCGCTGTAGCTGTTGGTGCCGCGCAGGGCACTGATCAGCGTCGAGCGCTTGGCCTGCGGTCCGGCCTTCTTCAGAGCCTCCACGAACAGCTTCGTCGCGGTCCACCCGTAGAGGGCGTAGACCTCCATGGCCGAGCCGGGCGCCGTCTTGGCGTACCACTCCGAGAACAGCTTGGCCTCGGGGATGACGTCGTGGTCGGTCTTCGTGAAGTACATGGCGTAGAGATTGGAGCCCATGATGCCCTCGGCCAGCTTGTTGTCGCCGAGCCGCTCGAGGAAGTCCGACGCGTAGGCCAGCGGCAGCACGAACTTCGGGTGGAAGTCGATGGCGTTGGCCTCGCGGACGATCTCCGCGCTGTTGGCCGAGTTCTCCGCCGGGATGTGCACGAGCTCTACGCCGGCCGCCTTCATGGCCGCGACCTGGTCGTTGAACGTGCTCGCCGTGGCGGCATGGGAGTTGCGCGAGATGTAGACCCAGCCGGCGCTCTTCGCGGCGTTCTCGATCGAGCGTGAGTTGTAGGCCGCCGCCGGTACGTCCGGGTAGATGACACCTACCTTCTTCACCTCGTTGGGGAACTTCTGCGCGTAGTACTGGAACATGCCGTTGGGGTAGCCCGGCGGCGTCGGCGCGGGGGAGAAGGTGCTCGCCTTGCTGTTCTTCTTGCCGAGCGCCAGCGGGTAGGAGACGTCGGGCAGGTTCTTGTCCGCCTCGAGCACGTCGTTGCCGCAGTTGTCGTACAGCGAGAACGAGCCGACGAACGCGAAGACCTTGTTCTTGAGGTTGGTGTGGGCGTTCTTGTTGGCAGTGCAGTCGGTCTGGCCGTCCGCCGTGACCAGCTTGAGCTGCCGGCCGTTCACGCCGCCGATGCTGTTGATGTAGTTGACGTAGGCGCGCACGCCGTACGGCGCAGCCTGGAAGAGGCCCGGGACCGGGCCGGACAGGTCGGAGACGTTGCCGATCGTGATCGCGGTGGGCGTCACGCCGACGTCGGTCGCGCCGCCGTTGTCGACCGGGCCGCTCGGCGCCTGGGTGGCGGTGCCGCCGGTCGCGCCGGGAACGGGCACGCCGCCGGAGGTGGTCGGGCCGGTCACCGGAACTCCGCCGGACGTGGTCGGGCCGGTCACCGGCGTACCACCGGGCTGGGTCACGGTGCCGTCGTTGTTGACCACGGGACCGGTGCCGGTCCCCCCGGCCTGGCCGAGCGCGGCCGCGGCGGCCTGCTGGCGGACCTGGTCGTCCACGCGGGCGCCGCAGCCGGCGGCGAGCGCGCAGAGGGACAACAAGGCCACCGCTCGCACGGGGCGGTGCACAGACACGTCGTCCTCCGTGATTTGTCGCTGGGATTTCTCGGAGTGCTCCCGGAGGCTAGATGTCCCTTTCCGCGTGCACAAGGCTCGTAGGGGGGTTTTCTGACGATTCGTCAGGTACGCCGGGCTGCCCCCGCGGTGCTTCCCAGCGGGCCGCCGCTGTCCGGGAGCCCCAGCTTGGCGTGGTCCCAGGACCGCGTGCGTTCGACCTCGACGGTCACCGCTACACGCTTGTTCAGCATGGCCTCGACGAACGGCTTCATCGGCTCGGAGTACGGGCCGTAGTAGCGCTCGAACATGCTCACGCCCACCCGCCACAGGAAGTCCGGGTCGTCGTCGACCACGCGCGCCGTGCCCTCCAGCGCCACACCGCGCAGCTTCTCGTAGACGTCGCCGTCCTCGATCAGCACGCTGATCCGCGGGTCGCGGCGGAGGTTCTTGACCTTCTGCGACTTGGCCTTGGTCTCGAAGCACGGCTTGCCGTCGACGACGGCGTACCACATGGCCACGAGGTGCGGATGACCGGTCGGGCCGTTGGTGGCCATCGTCATCGTGCGGCTCGTGTTGATCAGGTCGGTGATCTCGTCCTCGCTCAGGACGATCTTCGCGCGCTCGTTCACTCCCATGCAGCGGACGCTACTAGCATCCGCTGCATGACCGAATCGCAGCATGTGGAGATGCTCTGGGACACCCCCACGGCCGAGCAGATCGTGACCATCAGCGCGCAGCACGTGCAGGCCATGGAGACCGTCGACGACCCGAACGTGTGGCTGGTCGCCGGCATGCACCACGTGCTGCTGCAGACCATCGGGCGCAAGTCCGGCAACGCGCACAAGGTCGCGCTGCCGTTCTGGCGTGACGCCGACGGCCACCCGATCCTGGTCGCGTCCTTCGCCGGCGCGGAGAAGCACCCGGCCTGGTACCTGAACATCAGCGACCGCGACGCCAACCCCGAGGTGCTCGTCCGTGACGCATCGGGGGGCTGGTACGCCGACCCGGTCGACCTCGACGGCGACGACTACGACAAGACCTGGGCAGCGCTGACCGCCGACCGCGCCTGGTACCAGGACTACCAAGCCAAGACCGCCCGCCGCATTCCCCTGGTGCGGCTGGTGCGCGTCCGGGACGTCTAAGGCAACGAGCAAATGCGCAGCCAAGGGCAACCCCAGCTGCGCTGCGGTCTGGTCGGCTGGGAATGAAGACTTATTCGCTCTGACGGAACATAAGTCTTCGTCCTCAGCAGATCTGACCCGAGCCGGCTGGGGATGTGCCGTAGCTGCGCCTTTGCCTTGACCGTGCGCGGCTAGGGCGCCATGTCGTAGCCGGTGAAGCCGGTCGGGGCGTGGGGGCCGATGGAGGCGTGCTCGAAGATGCCGTAGCCGGTCTGGCCATCGAGGGTTGCCTTCGCAACATGGTCGACGTGGGCGTACGGGATGCGCCCGGCGATCGCCGGGTCGGTCAGGTCGTACGTCGCACCCTCCACCCAGCCGGCGCCCTTCCACTGCCCGTGCGTCCAGTCCGGATCGCCGCCGTAGCCGCAGCCGACGGTGAGCGGGATACCGCCCAACGTGTCGATCTCGACGGTCAGCGGGTTCTTGCGCGTGCCCAAGTGCACCGTCACGTGCTCCGGGTGCCGCGTGCCGGACCGGTACGTGATGTCGAACTCGGGGTAGCCGAGGTGCTCGGCCGGCTTGCCGGTCTGCTCGGGGAACAGCCGCACCGCCTCGTACATCAGGCGGTTGCCGTCGTGCTCCTCCTGCGCGATGACCATGAGCGAGAAGTCGTCGAAGCGCAGGGGCGTCCACACCCACCAGTGCGCGCCGACCCGCTCGACCGGCCGGCCCGGCGGCTCCGGGTCGCCGACCGGGCGGATGCCCCACGAGCGGTCGCGGGAGCCGACCCAGCCGTCCTCGGTGACCGCGATCTCCTCGCCGTCGACGCGGATGACGCCGGACCACAGACCCGTCTGCATGAACCGGCACGCGTCGAGGATCAGCCGGTCGCCGACCCGGTAGACGTGGCGGGGCTCCTCCTGGGCGGCGCTGGAGCCGGTCCACTCGAGCTCGAAGCCGAGGCCGTGCCCGTCCTCGCACGTCGCCCTCAGCCGGCGCAGCGGCTCGACGACGTCGAAGCGGATCGGACCGACCGCTTGCAGCATCCGGTCGTCACTCAGCGAGTCGGACGTGCGGACGACGGTTTGCGTGTCGCCCTGTCGCAGCACGGCGTACGCGTCGATGACGCCGAGCGCGGGGTAGACGCCGAGGCCGGTGATCAGCTGCACGGCGCCGGTGCGGTCGGAGCACTGCATGATGCAGCGGTCGTAGACGTTGCGGTCGCTGGTGCCGAAGTGCGCCATCGACGCGGGCGCCTGATGGATCGGGTACTCGTCCAGGGGGACCGGCATCGTCGAGCGCTCCTATCGGGTCAGTCGGACCGGAAGTGCTTTCAGCGCGTTGTTGAGGTTGGAGCGCAGCCGGCGGTGCTCGCCGGTGAGCTCGATCGTCGGGAAGGTCGCGAGCAGCTCCTCGAAGAACAGCCGGCCCTCCAGCCGCGCGAGGTGCGCGCCCAGACAGAAGTGCGCTCCGTTGCCGAAGGACAGGTGCGGGTTCGGGGAGCGTGTGATGTCGAACGCCTGCGGATCGGCGAAGACGCTCTCGTCGCGGTTGGCGGACGTGTAGTACATGGCGACCTTGTCGCCCTTGGCGATCGGTACGCCGTGCAGCTCGGTGTCGGCGGTCGCAGTACGCCGGAAGTAGTGCAGCGGGTTGGCCCAGCGCAGGATCTCCTCGACCGCTCCGGGGATCAGGCTGTGGTCGGCGCGGAGCGCGGCCAGCTGGTCGGGGTGCTGGAGCAGCGCGAGCAGCCCGGACGACAGCATCGTCTGCGTCGTGTCGTTGCCGGCGGTGACCAGCTGGACGAAGAACGAGGCGAAGTCGGCGTCGCTCATCGGCTGCCCGCCGAACTCGTTGTCGAGCAGCATCGACGTGAGGTCGTCACGCGGCGGCTCGGCGCGGCGACGGGTGGCCAGCTCGAAGCCGTACATCGCCATCTGCATCGTCCCGGGCACGGCCGCCTCGGCATAGTCGGCGGAGTCGCCTCCGCCGCCAGGCGCGAAGTCCGGGTCCTGGCCGTGAGTGACCAGCTCGGCCATGTGGTGCACGCGCTCCCAGTCCTCGCGTGGCAGGCCCATCAGCTCACCGATCACGCGGCTGGGCAGCTTGCCGGCCACGTCGTGCACGAACTCGACGTCCCCCGCCACCTCGTCGAGGAGGGTCCGGCAGATGCTGCGCACGGCGGGCTCGAGGTCGGCGATCGGCCGCGGCTGGAAGCGCTGCATGAGCGGCCGGCGTACCTCGCTGTGCCGGGGTGGGTCCATGGCCAGCAGCATGAGACGCATCTGCGCGAGCCCGGCCTCGTCGAGGTTCTCCAGGACGATGCCGCCCTCGGCCGAGGAGAACAGCTGCGGGTGCGCGGCGACGTGCTCGACGTCGGCGTGGGTCAGCACCGCCCAGTAGCCGGGCTGGCCCTCCATGTCCTGCCACCACACCGGCGACGCCGCGCGGAGGTCGGCGAAGAGCTCGTGCGGCGGGCCGTCGACATAGGAGTCGGGGTCGTGCAGGTCGACGAGACGTGCAGGCATGCGTGCGTCCTAGTCGACGAGGACGTTCGGCTTCGGGAAGCCCTGCGCCTCGGCGAGCATGTAGTACGCCAGCAACGTGTTGGCGCCGTCGGTGACGGACTCGACGTTGCCGTCCTTGTCCAGGTTGAGGTTCACGCCGTACATGTGGAACCACGCGCGCGTGTTGTCCTCGAGCGACATGAGCGTGTGCACCGAGCCGGCCGGCTCGTAGAGGAACGACCCGGCGCGGTTCACGTAGTCGTACTCCTTGTACTTCCACGCGCCGGACACCGTGTAGCCCCACACCGGGCCGGTGTGCCGGTGCGGCGGGAGCTCGAAGCCGGCCGGGTAGATGGTCTCGACGATCCAGAGGCCTTCGCGCTCCTTCACCTGGAGCACCTTGAGCTTCAGGCCCAGGCCCGCGTCGACGAACGGCAGGTCGTCGGCGCCGATGTGCGCGGCAAGGGGGGGTGCCATCTCTGTGACGGTCATGGGAGCCTCCGCAGTCGGGATGGCCGCACTCTAATCGGAGGCGCATGTGGACCGAGAAGGGCTGCGGTCGCTGTTCGACCTGAGCGGCCGCGTGGCGATCGTCACCGGTGGAACGCGGGGGATCGGCCGTGCGGTCGCCGAAGGGCTGGCTGCGGCGGGCGCGAAGGTGGTCGTGGTCTCGCGCAAGGCCGACGCGTGCGCCGAGACGCAGGCCGCTCTCGAAGCGACGGGAGCGGAGGCGCTGGGCGTGCCGGCCCACCTGGGCGAGCTCGACGCCTGCCAGGCGGTCGTCGACGCCACGGTCGCGCGGTTCGGTGCGATCGACCTCCTCGTCAACAACGCGGCCAACGCGCTGACCGAGCCGGTGGGGGAGTTCACGCCGGCCGGCTTCGACAAGTCGCTCGCGGTGAACCTGCGCGGACCGGTGTTCCTCACGCAGGCAGCCCGACCGCACCTCGCCGCGAGCGAGCACGCCTCGGTGATCAACGTCATCTCGGTCGGCGCCTTCATGTACTCCGCCGGCACCGCCCTCTACGCCATGGGCAAGTCGGCGCTGTTCTCCTTCACGCGCGATGCCGCCGCGGCCTTCGCGCACGAGGGCATCCGGGTCAACGCCCTCGCCCCCGGCAGCGTCGACACCTACATGCTGAACAAGATGACCGACGACGTGATCGAGCGCTTGCGCACGGCCAACCTCCAGCAGCGGATCGCCCATCCGGACGAGATGGTCGGCCCGGTGCTCTTCCTCGCGAGCGACGCGTCGTCGTACATGACCGGCCAGGTGCTTGTCGCCGACGGCGGACTGGTGGCCTACTAGCGAGATGAGCGAGGCCCCGCGGAGCCGCTACGGCGCTCGGGTGATGCCCGCGGACAACATCCGCCCCTTCGCCAATCTGATCGCTGCCCTGTTCATTCTCGGCGGCATCAGCATCATCGCGATCGTCGTCATGGCCGAGGACACCGTGGACCGGCCGATGGGTGAGCTGTTCATGGGGTTCGCCGCCATCGTCATCGGCCTGGCGTTGGCACTGGTGGAGCGCTCCCTGCCCCCGGACCGGATCGTCGCGATCCAGCCCGTCGTGGCTGTCGCCGGGATCTTCGGCGCGGGCGTGTTCATCAGCTTCGCCGTGTACCTGCTCGGGCTCACGCAATGGGGCGCGGGCGTGGCGTGGTTCCTGCCCCCGGCGATCCTGAGCTTCGTGCTGCTGACGCCGCGGTTGGCCGCGGTCTTCGTCGCCAGCCTCTCCGCGCAGTACGCCGTCCTCCTGCTCGTCACGGACGGCATGAACGCGATCTTCCCGAGGTGGCTGAGCTTCACGTTGGGCATCATCGCGGGCTGCGCGGTGATGGGCGGCTTCGTCGAGAGGGCCGATCGGCTCGCCGCGTCAGAGCACGACTCGCGCATCGCACTCGAGGTGTCGAACCGGACCCTCGAGGACCGGGTCGAGGCACAGGTGGCCGAGCTGACTGCGATGCAGCGGCTGCGGCGGTTCCTGCCGCCGCAGGTCGCGGACGCCGTGGTGTCCGTGGGTGACGACGAGCTGCTCGCGCCGCACCGTCGTGAGATCGCCGTGCTGTTCTGCGACCTGCGCGGGTTCACCGGCTTCGCGGGCCGGGTCGAGCCGGAGGACGTCCTCGACACGCTGAACGCCTACCACCGGGCGGTCGGGAACGCGGCGCGGGAGTACGCCGCGACGCTCGGTCAGTTCGCCGGCGACGGCGTCATGGCGTACTTCAACGACCCGGTGCCGTGCACCGACCCCCCGGGGACCGCCTTGAAGATGGCGCTACGGGTGCGCGAGGAGCTCAGCCCACTCGTCGAGCGCTGGGACCGGCTCGGCTACCAGCTCAGCTACGGGATCGGCATCGCGTTCGGCCACGCGACACTCGGGGTGATCGGTGCCGAGGACCGCCAGGACTACACCCCGCTCGGCACGGTCGTGAACCTCGCGTCCCGGCTGTGCGCCGGGGCGGCGCCCGGTCAGATCCTGGTCGACCAGCGGGTGCACACCGCCCTGGACGACGCGTACGTGACGGCGCCGGCGGGCTCGCTCGAGCTGAAGGGCTTTGCGGCGGCCGTGCCGGCGTACGAGGTCTGCTCCTAGGGGCGGCGCTGCTTGAAGGGGTCGCGGGTCGGCGGCTGCTGGAGCTGCGCGCGGGGGCAGGTGGCCAGCGTCATGCGCGCGTGCTGGAGGGCGTCGTCGCAGAGGTTCTCGGTCGTCCAGCCGACTTTCGACGCGGGCTCGGTGATGTTCACCTTGTAGATGGTGATCTCGTTGTGCCGCGGTGAGTCGTAGACGACCGCGATGCTGCCGACCAGCTGCGCGGAGCCGCGCATCCCGTCCTTCCAGGGCTGGTCGTAGCGCTGCCACAGCGACGTGGTCGCGTTCCAGAGCCCGCCCTTGCTGACGTCGAGTTCCTCGAGCGCCGCGACGATCTTCACCGCCGCTCCGGCCGGCACGATGGCCGACGGGCGCAGGATTGCTTCCAGCGTCGGCTGGGCCTCGGGCTCCACGCCGCGCACTTTCTCACGAACGAGCTATCCGGCGGGAACCAGCCGGACCGGCATGTTCGTGATGCCGTTGAGGAAGTTCGAGTGCAGCCGGCGGATCGGGCCGGTCAGCTCCACGTGGTCGATCTTCTCGGCCAGCGTCCGGAACATGATCTCGATCTCGAGCCGGGCGAGGTGGCGGCCCAGGCAGAAGTGCGGACCGCCGCCGCCGAAGCCCACGTGCTCGTTCGGCGTACGCCCGACGTCGAAGACGTCGGGCTGGTCGAACGCGGCGGCGTCGCGGTTGGCCGACGAGTAGAAGATCACGACCTTCTCGCCCTCGGGGATGGCCACGCCGCCGAGCTCGGTGTCCTCGGTCGTCGTACGCCGGAACGCGTTGACCGGCGTCACCCAGCGCACGACCTCCTCCGCGGTGGTGCCGGCCATGCCCGCCGGGTCGGCCTTGAGCCGCGCCCACTGGTCGGGGTGCTCGATCAGCGCCAGGGTGCCGCCCGAGATCGAGTTGCGGGTCGTCTCGTTGCCGGCGACGGAGAGCAGCATGAAGAAGAGCGCGAACTCCAGGTCGGAGAGCTCCTGCCCGTTGTCGTCCGGGCTGACCAGCTTGGTGATGATGTCGTCGGTCGGGTTGAGCTTGTGCTGGGTGCCCAGCTCGTAGGCGTACGTGATCAGCTCGATCGACGCGGCGCGCGCGTCCTCCTGGCCGGGGCCGTCCGGGTCGGCCGAGGAGATCATCCGGTTGGTCCAGTCGAAGAGCTTGTGCCGGTCCTCGTACGGGACGCCGATCAGGTCGGCGATGACGACGAGCGGCAGCTCGGCCGCGCACAACGTCACGAAGTCGCCCTCGCCGGCGGCAACCGCCTCGTCGACGATGCGGGTGCAGGCGGCGGTGATCTTGTCGGTCAGCTTGCCGATCATCCGGGGCGTGAAGCCGCGGTTGACCAGGCTGCGCAGCCGCGTGTGCTCGGGTGCGTCCTGGTTGACCATCATCATCTGCTGCTGCGTGAGCTGCTCGGCGTCGGGCATCTCGTTGAGCAGCGACGTCTGCCGGTGGCTCGAGAAGACCTCCGGGTGCCGGGAGACGTGCACGACGTCGGCGTACCGGGTCACCGCCCACAGGCCGTTGGGTTGTTCGTGGTCCGCGATCTTCGACACGGGCGCCTCGGCGCGGAGCCGGGCGAACTCCTCGAGCGGGGGCCCCTCGGTGGCGTAGCGCGCGGGGTCGTAGATGACGCTGGACTCGATCGTGGTCATGGGCGGCCTCCTGCGCGGATGGTACGTGCTGACCTGACGGCGTGTCAGATCACGGCGCATCGTCTAGGCGTCGGCTCCGTCGACGACGAGGACGCAACGGGTGCCGCTGTAGATGGTCGGCATGCACCGGTTGCAGTGGATGCACAGCGCCTCCTGGCTCGCGCCGGCCTGCATCTTGTTCAGCAGGTCCGGCTCGCGCAGCAGGGCGCGCGCCATGGCGACCAGCTGGAAGCCGTCGGCCAGCGCCTGCTCCATGGTGTCCAGCCGGTTGATCCCGCCGAGCAGGACCAAAGGCATGTCCAGCGCCGCCCGGCAGTTGAGAGCCTCGGCGCGGCAGAACGCCTCCTCGAACGGGTACGCGCGCAGGAACCACGGGCCGACCACCTTGAGCCCGAGACGGGGGACCAAGGGCTGCGTCGCGGCGAACTCCGCCCGCGGCACGTCTCCGCGGAACAGGTACATCGGGTTGGCCAGCGAGCTGCCGCCGGTGAGCATCAGCGCGTCGAGCGCGCCATCCGCTTCGAGCAGCTTCGCGACCTCGATGCTCTCCTCGACCTGCAGCCCGCCGCGCACGCCGTCGGTCATGTTCAGCTTGGCGTAGACCGCGACGTCCGTGCCGGCGGCGTCGCGGACCGCCTGAACGACCTCGCGGGGGAACCGAGCGCGGTTAGCGAGGCTGCCGCCGTACGCGTCCTTGCGCTTGTTGAGGTTGGGGCTGAGGAACGAGCTGAGCAGGTACTGGTGACCGAGGTGGATCTCGAGCGCGTCGAACCCGGCGGCGACCGCGATGCGCGCCGCGCTCACGTAGTCCTGGCGCACCTGCTGCAGATCGGTCGGCGTCGCGCCCCGGACGCGGCCCATCGCGGCCGGGCTGAACCGCGGCGACGGCGCGACGGTGGGTGCGCGGTTGGACCGCGCGTTGGCGACCAGCCCGGCATGGCCGATCTGCGCGGAGACGGCGGCACCCTCGGCGTGCACGGCGTCGGTGAGCCGGCGCAGACCGGGCAGCGACTCGGGCGAGAGGACGAGCACCTGGCGGTGCGTCCGCCCGCCCGGCGAGACCGCGCAGTAGGCGACGGTCGTCATCCCGACGCCACCGCGCGCCACGCGCAGGTGGTACTCGACCAGCTCGTCCGTGACGAGCCCCTTCGGCGTCACGCCCTCGAACGTCGCCGCCTTGACGACGTGGTTGCGCAACGTGATGGGGCCCAGCCGGGCCGGGGCGAAGACCGGTGAGTCGCTCACGCCTTGGCGGCGCGGCGCTCGGCGAGGCGGATCAGCGCGGCCTGGTTCGCCGGGCCGCCGAGCAGCTCGGCGAACGCCTGGTTCTCGCGCTCCATCGCCTCGCGCGCGGCCGCGCGGTACGGCGCGACGATCAGCTGCTTCGTCGTGACCAGGGACTCGATCGGCTGCTCGGCCAGCACGTCGGCGTACCGGAGGGTCTCGGGCATGAGGTCCTCGGGCGCGCAGACCTTCCAGGCGATGCCCATCTCCTGCGCCTCGCTGGCACTGATCCATTCGGAGCTGAGCAGCGCCCAGGCGCCGGCCTGGCGGCCGATCTGGCGGGGGAGCAGGTAGCTGCTGGCCGCCTCCGGGGCGACGCCGAGCTCGGTGAACGGGTAGCGCAGCCGGGCGGAGGCGGAGACCAGGACGAGGTCGGCCAGCCCCAGCATCGTGGCGCCGATGCCGATGGCCAGCCCGTTGACGGCGACGAGCAGCGGCTTGGGGAAGTCGAGCAGGGCGGCGAGGAAGCCCACGAAGCCGGCCGCGCCGATCTCGACCTGCCCCTCGTTGCGCGCCTGCATCTGCTTGACGTCGGTGCCGGCGCAGAACGAGCGGCCGGTGCCGGTGACCACGGCGACCGCGATCTCCGGGTCCTCGCCGGCGCTGCGCAGCTCCTTGGCGATCAGGTTGTAGTGCGCCTCGTCGAAGGCGTTGAGCGCCTCGGGGCGGTTGATGGTCAGGACGCGGACGCGCCCGTGGTCCTCGACGTCGATCACCGGGCCACCGTACCCACGACCCCCGAGTCGTGCTAGAACGTGTTCTCATCTTGCGGCCTGCTTGCAGGTGACGCGTCCGGAGGTGCCACGTGGCCGAAGCGCTCAGCGCGCCGCACACCATCGAGTACACCTACACGCGCTCGACCGGCCCGGCCATCGGCGCGTTCCTCGGCGCGCTGGCGGAACGGCGCCTGGTCGGCTCGCGCCTGGCCGACGGGCGGGTGCTCGTGCCGCCGAGCGACTACGACCCGGTGACCGCGGAGGACGTCAGCGAGCTCGTCGACGTCGCGGACACCGGCGCGGTCACGACCTTCGCCTGGAACGACTCGCCGCTCGCGGCGCAGCCGCTTGATCGGCCGTTCGCGTGGGCGCTGATCCAGCTCGACGGGGCCGACACCTCGCTGCTCGCGCCGGTCGATGCCGGGTCGCGTGACGCGATCGCGACGGGGACGCGGGTGAAGGTGCGCTGGCCCGACGAACCCAGCGGCACGGTTCGCGACCTCGTCTTCGAGGTGGCGTGATGGCCGAGCCGATCAGCATGGTGGAGACGCCGATCAAGCTGGACTTCACCTACAACCCCGGGGTCGCTGCGACGCGCTTCCTGACCTCGATCGAGAAGAGGCAGATCGTCGGGCAGCGCTGCCCCAAGTGTCACAAGGTCTATGTGCCGCCGCGGGGCGCCTGCTCGATGTGCGGCGTACCCACCGAGGAGGAGGTGCTCCTCGACGGCAAGGGCACGGTCACGACCTTCGCGGTCGTCTCGTTGCCCAACCCCGTGCTCGAGGTGCCCTACGTCTCCGCGCTGATCAAGCTCGACGGGTCGGACATCACGTCGATGTTCCTCATCCAGGAGATCCCCGCCGCCGACGTGCACATCGGCATGCGGGTCGAGCCGGTCTGGGTCGAGGACGACAAGCTCGAGAAGAACCTGCACAACATCAAGTACTACCGGCCCAACGGCGAGCCCGATGCGCCGTACGACGAGTACAAGGACTACGTCTAATGGGGCGCCAGTTCCGGCGGCCGGTGGCCGTCATCGCGAGCGCCGACTTCCGCACGCCGGTCGAAGGGCGGCGCAACGAGGTCGAGATGCTCATGCCGGTGGTCCGCGAGGCGATGGAGGCAGCGGACCTCGAGCAGAAGGACATCGGCTTCACCGTGTCCGGCTCGAGCGACTACCTGCAGGGGTTCCCCTTCGCGTTCGTCGGGGCGCTCGACGCGGTCGGCGCCTGGCCGCCGATCCGTGAGTCGCACCTGGAGATGGACGGCGCGTTCGCGCTCGCCGAGGCGGTCGAGGTGCTGCAGCACGAAGGCATCGACACCGCACTGGTCTACGCGTTCAGTCGCCCGTCGCGCGGGCCACTCGACCAGATCCTCGCGCTGCAGATGGACCCGTACCTGGTCGCGCCGATGTGGCCCGACGCCCGGTCGGTCGCCGGGCTTCAGGCCCAGGCGATGCGCGACAGCGGCCGGTTCGGTGACGTGCCGGACGTCCCCCCGACCGTCGTCGAGGACGGCGCCACCGCGGTCATCCTGGCCGTCGGCGACCGGGCCCGGGAGCTGTGCGAGCGTCCGGCCTGGATCACCGGCATCGACCACCGCATCGACGTGCCGGCGCTGGGGGCGCGCGATCTCACCCGGTCGATGTCGACGCAGCTCGCCGCGCAGGGCGCCGGGGCACTCGACGGTGCGGACGCCGCGTGGCTGCACACGCCGTACCCGCACCAGGAGCTGCTGCTCCGGTCCGAGCTGGCGCTCAACGGCACACCGACCCACACGGCCGCCGGACCGGTGATGGTCGAGGGACTCGGCCGGATCGCCGCAGCGGCGCGGGCGGTACAGGCCAACGAGGTACAGCGGGCGATCGCGCACGCCACCGCCGGTCACTGCCTCCAGCAGAACCTGGTCGCCGTACTCGCGGGGGAGGCGGCATGAGCGAGCGAGTCGCAGTCGTCGGGGTCGGTCAGACCGAGTACGCCGCAAAGCGGGTCGACGTCTCGATCGCCGGTCTCGTGCGCGAGGCGGCGCAACGGGCGCTGGTCGACGCGAACATGACCTGGTCGGACATCGACGCGGTCGTCATCGGCAAGGCGCCCGACATGTTCGAGGGCGTGATGATGCCCGAGCTCTACCTGGCCGACGCGCTCGGCGCCGTCGGCAAGCCGATGATGCGCGTGCACACGGCCGGATCGGTGGGCGGGTCGACCGGTGTCATGGCGACGCACCTTGTCGCGTCCGGCGCGCACCAGCGCGTGCTGGTGGTCTGCTTCGAGAAGCAGTCCGAGTCCAACGCGACGTGGGCACTGTCCATCAAGCTGCCGTTCACGCCGGGGCTCGTTGCGGGTGCGGGCGGCTACTTCGCGCCGATCATCCGCGCGTACATGCGCCGCTCCGGCGCGCCGGACCACATCGGCATCAAGGTCGCGGTGAAGGACCGGCTCAACGCGCTGAAGAACCCGTACGCGCACCTGAAGATCCCGGACATCAGCGAGGAGATGGTGCGCGAGTCTCCGATGCTGTGGGACCCCATCCGCTACCTCGAGACCTGTCCCTCGTCGGACGGCGCCTGCGCGATCGTGCTCGCGGACGAGAAGACCGCTGCCGCGTCGAAGAACCCGGCCTGGGTGCACGGCACCGCGGTGCGCTCGGAGCCGACGATCGGGGCCGGTCGCGACACGGTGAACCCGCACGCCGGCAGGGACTGCGTCGCCGACGTCTACGCACAGGCCGGCATCACCGACCCCCGCGGGCAGATCGACTGCGCCGAGATCTACGTGCCGTTCTCCTGGTACGAGCCGATGTGGCTGGAGAACCTCGGCTTCGCGGAGGAGGGCACCGGCTGGGAGCTCGTCGACAAGGGTGTGACGGCGCTCGACGGCGACCTGCCGGTGAACATGAGCGGCGGCGTGCTCTCGTCCAACCCGATCGGCGCGAGCGGCATGTGCCGCTTCGCCGAGGCCGCGCTCCAGGTGCGCGGGATGGCGGGGGAGCACCAGGTCGACGGCGCGCGCCTCGCTCTAGGCCACGCATACGGCGGCGGCTCGCAGTTCTTCGCCATGTGGGTGGTAGGCAGCGCCAAGCCCTAGTTGTTGGCGTACGCGTCGAGGCAGTTGTCCGCCAGCTCTCCGTGTGCGGAGAACGACCGGGCGGATCTGGCCGCAGGGCCACGCTGCCTGAGACCCGCGGCTTCGGCCCGCAACGCGGTCACCAGCCGGGCGTTGGCAAGGCGTCGTAACACGTTGTCGAAATCGATGGTCGACAGCTCGGTAGCCAGCCGATCCAGCGCCTCGGCGTCCGCTTCGTACGGCGGTGTGATCAGCAGCAGTCCGACGGCACGTTTGCACCGGTTGTAGTCCGCGGGGAGGCCCTGCGGCTTGACTAGCAGGTAGGCGCCCACGGCGGCCGCACCGAGGATCACCGCACCGGTGACAAGCACAGCGGGTTTGCGTCGCGAGCCGCGTCCCCCCAGCACCCGGCCACCGTAGAGCAGCCGAGCGGCTTACGGGTTAGCGTGCGGCCCTCCAGACGGGAAGGGGTGGGGCGTGGCTGAGTGGGTGGCGGGGCCGATCCGGGTGGAAGCGGCGCGCGCGTTCGCGGAGTGGGCCGGGCGCATGCAGGCGATGTACATGGACCTCGTCAAGGAGGGCCGCACGCCGGAGATGCAGGGCCTCGACGAGATGAACGACCTGATCGCCGACTTCGCGCACTCGGTGAAGTCGTCCGCCGACGCCGCGGCGCGTGCAGGCGAGAAGGAGTGCACCGTGCGGCACAAGCGGACCATGCAGGAGCACCGGATGCTGATCGGCACCGGCGGCGCGATGCAGAACTACATGGAAGTCCTGATGATCCGCGGCGTCATCGACATGAACCCGAGTGAGGACGTCACCGAGGCCCTGGTCACCCTCACCGCCGGCGAGCTGGTCGAGTAGCGAGCAGCTAGCGCCAGCGGAGGCGGCCGGCGAAGCCTCGCGTCTGGCCGGCCTGGGCGAGGCAGCCGGGGGAGTCCGGCGCGGGGCCGCAGTCCTGCGTCCAGCTGCCCCACGGCGTGCCGTCCGGCGCGATGGCCGCGCCGATGAAGTCGTTGCCGGTCGCGACCGGGAACGGGCCGAACGGCGCCGGCAGCGGCAGCGACTGGCCGCCGGGCAGCGTCAGGTAGCCCGAACCCTGGAGCGCCTCGCCGTAGAGCAGCGGCCGCTTCGGGTCGTTGGCTATCGCGCTCCAGAACACCGGCTTGCGGGCCAGCGCGTTACGCGTCTCGGTGAGATAGCCGTCGTACGTCGTCTGGCCGGCCTTCTGCGCGAGCATCGACAACGCGACGTGGCCGCCCCGACCGCGCTGCGCGAACGCCCACTGGCCGATCCTCGTGACGCCCGGCGGCGTGAGGTCCATCTCCCCGGTCCAGTGCCGGCCGTAGTCGCGCGAGACGCGCAGCATCAGCTTCTGCCCGACCTGGTAGACGAGGTACATCGCGTCGTCGGGGTCGATCCTGATGTCGGGACCGGAGCCGGACGGGACCGGCAGCGACAGCGGCACGTCCTCGTCGAGCAGGATCACGGGGAACGAGTCCGCCTCGTCGGTGCTCCGGGCGAGGAAGTGGTTGTCGCCGCACGAGACCATCACGTAGAGGGAGCCGTCGCGCGCGGGCTGCGGGTAGTAGCCGTCGATCGCGGAGTACTGCTCCGGGCTGCTGCCGCACTCGGAGTGGACCGGGACCGTGCCGCGGAACAGCTCGGCCGCGCGGTCCCAGGTCATGCCGCCGTCCATCGAGCGATAGCACTGCCGGGCCGCGATGACCGGAGAGGTGAAGCCGACGTTGGTGTTGGCGCAGAAGTAGACGACGTTGGGGTAGCCGGTCGGCTTGGGCTGGCCCTTCGGCGGCGGCGCGCTGGTGAAGCGCGGGTTCTCGGTGAGGAACAGCTCGGGGATCACGGTGTGGAACCAGGTCTTGCCGTCGTCGTCGGACCACATCATGTGCGAGTGGCCCTCCTCGAACGGCAGGGTCGACGGCGCGAGCGGGATGGGGCCGTAGTCCTCGAAGAACAGGCGGCCGGTGACCGGGTCGACGTAGTCGCCGTGGTCGGTCGGGTTCCAGGTGATGCCGGCCGGCTTGACGAGCTGCCACGTGGCGCCGCGGTCCTTCGACACGGCCAGGCCGGCCGGGCTCGCGTTGCTCTGCGTGACCAGCTGGTCCGGCCCGTGGCCGGTGCCGAGACCGCCGGACGGTACGACGGCCGGCGTGAACACCACGGCGCCGGACTTGGTCACGACGATGTGGCTCTCGGCGCCGCCGAAGCCGGTGGAGACGCCGCACGGGATGGGCGCGCCCTTCGGCTGCGGCTTCACGACCTGGCCGCCCGAGTAGTGCGCGACGGCCGGCCGCTTCGGGTCGCAGCCCGCGCCGAGCGCGGGTGCCGGGGCGCCGGTGGCGGCGGGTACGACGAGAGCGCCGCCGAAGAGGGCGGCCACGGCCAGAGCACGGGTACGTCGGCGCATAGGCATTAGGTTTCGCCACATGAGCGGTGCACCCCTGTCCGGCGTACTGGTCGTCGAGTGTTCGATGCTAGGCCCCGCCGCGATCACCAACGCGCTGGCCGATCTCGGCGCGCACGTCATCAAGGTCGAGCCGCCCGCGGGCGACTATGGCCGCGAGATGACCTGGCCGATCGTCGAGGGCGTCTCGCTGCTCTACCTGCACTCCAACCGCGGCAAGCGCAGCGTCGTCCTCGACCTCAAGACCGAGGGCGGCGTGGCGACCTTCCTCGACCTCGCCGCGAAGGCTGACGTGGTGGTCGAGGCGATGCGCCCCGGCGGGCTGGAGCGGCGCGGGCTGGGCTACGAGAAGCTGGCGGCGGCCAACCCGAAGCTGGTCTTCGCCACCATCTCGGGCTACGGCATGACCGGGCCGTACCGCGACTACCCGAGCCACGGCGTCGCGTACGACACGTGGGCCGGCATCGTGAGCCCGGCCGTCGACGACGATGGCTTCACCTATCTGCCCGAGCACGTTTCGATCGGCATCAACGCCGGACCGCTGTACGGCGCGATCGGCATCCTCGCCGCGATCATCCGGGCCCGCGAGACCGGCCAGGGCTGCCAGCTCGAGGTGGCGCAGAGCGATGCGGCGGCGGCATTCGACTGGTACCGCAGCGAGTCGTGGCGCGCGTACGAGCGCCCCGAGAGCGAGGTCACCGGCAACAAGAGCGACAACTACGAGCGCCGCGCGCCGGGCACCGCGGGCATGCGCGAGGGTGTGCGCTACCAGGTGTACGAGAGCGCCGACGGGCACGTTCTCTTCATGGCCAGCGAGCAGGCGTTCTGGCGCAACTTCTGCGAAGCGGTCGGCCGCCTGGACCTCTTCGAGGCCAACCCCGGCTCGAAGTACGCCGACCACGCGCGCGGCAACCGCGCGTTGCAGGCCGAGCTGCGCGACATCTTCAAGACCAAGACCTCGGCGGAGTGGCTCGAGCTCGGCGGTCGGGTCAACACCCCGATCGCGCCGGTGAACACGCCGAAGAACCTGCCGCAGGACCCGCAGTTCCAGGACCGCTTCGCGTGGATCCCGGCGGAGCGGCTCGGCGCCGAGCAGCTGCCGTTCCCGGTGCGCTACCTCGACGAGGAGCTGCCGACCCCGACCAAGGCGCCGGAGCTGGGCGAGCACACCTACGAGGTCCTGCGCGCCCTGCTCGACTACGACGACGAGCAGATCGCCCGGCTCCGCAAGGACGGCGCCCTCGGTTAGAGGGGGACGCGGCAGGCGCCGTCGATGTCGAACACGCGCTGCAGGCGGCCGCTGGCGATCCAGGCGCCCACACAGACCGCGAGCTCCACCAGCTCGTCGTCGGTGTACGCCGACCGCAGCTCTGTCCACATCGCGTCGTCGATGGACAGGTGGTCGGTGGCGAACTTCTCCGCGAAGACCATCGCCAGCCGCTCGCGCTCGCTGAAGCCGGCCCACGACGGGTCGCCGACGTGCGCGTAGAACTCCTCGTCCGGCGGGTCCGCGTCGTCGGCCCGCGTCGGCACGTCACGCGCCGACCGCCAGCCCAGGCAGATCTGGCAGTCGTTGATCTGCGCGATCCGCGCCCGGGCCGCCTCGAACTCCCGCAGCGGCAACGTCGTCGACGCGTAGACCGCGTGGCTGAGCATCGCGGCCGGCCGGGTCACGCCGACGGCCATCGAGCCCCACACGTGCAGGAGCGGATCCGTCCCGTCCGGTACGTCGATCCGCGGCATCGCTACTCGGCGGGGGTCATCGCGGCGATGGCCTCGAGGACGCCGGCGCTCGGCGTCGCGTCGGCTTTGCCGCGCATGGTGAGGATCTCCATGTAGGAGAGCAGCGACGAGCCCATGTCGCCCAGCGTCCGCTGCTCCGCCTCGGTGAACGGCACCTGAATGGTGAAGGTCTTCTGCCCGGCCGCCGCGGCGGCGTCCGCGCCGGACTTGACCGCGACGCGCAGCCGGTCGGACAGGTCGAAGAAGTCGTCGAGCCCGCCGAACGCGGGCGCGGCGCCCTCCTCGATCAGGTCGCGCAGCGCCTTCTCGAGCCGCGTGATCCACGCGTCGTACTCGCGGCCGGCCTCGATGGACATGGGCTTCGACGTGATGGCCATGCGGGTCCCCCTTGCTGGGTCGGCGTGGGAAAACCGCGCCGATGGGGCGGGAGAGTAGCCGATTTCGGTTTGCTGACACTCCGTCAGATCCGGCGTAGAGTCCCGCCATGGAGGAGTTCCCCAAGATCATTTCCGTCGACGACCACGTCGTCGAGCCGCCCAACGTCTGGCAGGACCGGCTTCCCGCCAAGTACCGCGAGATCGGCCCGCGCGTGGTTCGTGCGCCGATCGGGGAGCTCACCTTCAAGGGCGGGAAGCTGACCATCGCGGTGGGCGAGAAGGGCTCCGGCCCCGACGTCGACTGGTGGTTCTACGAGGAGCTCCGTCGCCCGCTCATGCGCCTCGACGCCAGCGTCGGCTACCCACGTGACGAGGTCGACCTGCGCGCGGTGACCTTCGAGGACATGCGCAAGGGCGCGTGGAGCGTGCCGGAGCGCCTGGTCGACATGGACACGAACTGGATCGACGCGTCGCTCTGCTTCCCCACTTTCCCGCGCTTCTGCGGCCAGACGTTCACCGAGGCGAAGGACAAGGAGCTCGCGCTGCTCTGCGTCCAGGCCTACAACGACTGGACCGTCGAGGAGTGGTGCGGCCCGTCCGACGGCCGCCTGATCCCGCTCTGCCTGATCCCGCTCTGGGACGCCGAGCTGGCCGGCGCCGAGGTACGCCGGAACGCCGAGCGCGGCGTGCACGCCGTCTGCTTCAGCGAGATCCCGCCGTTCCTCGACCTGCCGTCGATCCACGACAGCAACAACTACTGGGACCCGTTCTTCGCCGCGTGCGAGGAGACGCAGACCACCATCAACATGCACATCGGCTCGTCCTCCAAGATGCCGTCGACCTCGAAGGACGCGCCACCCGCGGTCGGCTCGACGCTGACCTTCGCGAACTCCTGCTACTCCCTGGTCGACTGGCTCATGTCGGGGACGTTCACGCGCTTCCCGCAGCTGAAGATCGCCTACAGCGAGGGCTCGATCGGCTGGATCCCCTACGTCCTGCACCGCGCGGACGTGGTGTGGGAGGAGAACCGCGGCTGGGGCGGCGTCGAGGACAAGGTGAAGGAGCCGCCCAGCGAGCTGTTCCGCCGGCACGTCTACGGCTGCTTCTTCGACGACCCGCACGGGCTGCGCAACCTCGAGCACATCGGCGTCGACAACGTCACCTACGAGAGCGACTACCCGCACTCCGACTCAACCTGGCCGAACACCCGCGCGATCGCCGAGGACCAGATGAAGCACCTCGACGACGAGACGGTCACGAAGATCGTGCGTGGCAACGCGATCACGATGCTGAGCCTGACCCCCGAAGGGCGCTGGGCGGGCTAGTGCCACACACCGGAGGTTCTCTCGCCCGCTGCCGGCCTCAGACACCGGCTGGCGGCGTTCTCGGTCGTCCGCGTGCCACCAGCACGCGGACTCCCTGCGGCCTTGCCACCCGGTGCCTGAGACTCGGCATCGAGCGAGCAACCTCCGGTGTGGGGCACTGGTGCTTGATTACCTGATCAAGGGCGCGCTGGTCGTCGACGGCACCGGCACGCCGGGCACCGTCGGCGACGTCGGCGTCCGCGACGGGCGGATCGTGGCGGTCGGCACCGTCGATGAGGACGCGACCGAGACCCTCGACGCCAGCGGCCTTGTCGTCACCCCCGGCTTCGTCGACGTGCACACGCACTACGACGCGCAGCTGTTCTGGGACCCGTTCGCCACGCCGTCCAACGTGCACGGCGTGACGTCGGTGCTCGGCGGCAACTGCGGGTTCACGCTCGCGCCGATCCGCGAGTCCGACGCCGACTACATCCGCCGGATGATGCAGAAGGTCGAGGGCATGCCTCTCGAGGCGCTGGAGACCGGCGTCCCGTGGACCTGGGAGTCCTTCGGCGAGTACCTGGACGCCCTCGACGGCCGCGGCATCGCGGTCAACGCCGGCTTCCTCGTCGGCCACTGCGCGCTCCGCAAGTACGTCATGGGCGACGACGCGATCGGCGGCAAGGCGACCGACGAGCAGCTGGCCGAGATGGTGCGCGTGCTGCACGAGTCGCTCACCGCCGGCGGCCTGGGCTTCTCCACGACGCTGTCCAACACGCACTCCGACGGCGACGGCAACCCGGTCGCCTCCCGGCACGCCAGCGAAGACGAGCTGCTCGCCCTCTGCGCGGCGGTCGGCGAGCACGAGGGCACGTTCCTCGAGGGCATCGTCCAGGGTTGCCTCGACAAGTTCGCCGACGACGAGATCGAGCTGCTCGCCGCGATGACCGCGGCGGCCGGCCGGCCGATCAACTGGAACGTGCTGACCATCGACTCGCGCGCGCCGGAGCGGGTGCCACGCCAGCTCGAGGCCTCGAAGCGGGCCCGGGAGGTCGGCGGCCGGATCGTCGCGCTGACCATGCCGGTGCTCGTCCCGATGAACATGAGCTTCCTGACCCACTGCGCGCTCATGCTCATCCCGGGCTGGAGCGAGGTCATGACGCTGCCGGTGCCCGAGCGCATCGCCAAGCTGTCCGACCCGGCCGTTCGCGCCGACCTCTACGCCAAGGCCAACAGCAAGGACGCGGGCGTGTTCCGCCGCCTCGGCAACTTCGGCCGCTACGTCCTCGGCGACACGTACTCGCCCCAGAACGAGGGCTTGAAGGGCCGCGTCGTGAAGGACATCGCCGAGGAGCGCGGCCAGGAGCCGTTCGACGTGCTGCTCGACATCGTCATCGCCGACGAGCTGCGCACCGTCCTCTGGCCGATGCCGACCGACAGCGACGACGAGACCTGGGCGCTGCGCCAGCAGGTGTGGGGCGAGCCGGACGTGCTGCTCGGCGGCTCGGACGCCGGCGCGCACCTCGACCGGATGGCCGGCGCGCCGTACCCGACCCGGTTCCTCGGCGACTCGATCCGCGGCCGCAAGCTCGTCCCGCTCGAGCGTGCGGTGCACATGATCACCGGCATGCCGGCGGAGCTGTTCGGTCTGCGCGAGCGCGGCCGTATCGCCGAGGGCTTCCACGCCGACCTCGTCGTCTTCGACCCGGAGACCATCGCCAGCGAGGACGCGACGCTGGTCCACGACCTGCCCGGTGGCGCGCCGCGGCTCACCGCAGGCAGCAAAGGTGTCGTGCGAGTCCTGGTGAACGGAACGGTGACCCTGCGCGACGGCGTCGCCACCGGCGCGACCCCCGGCACCGTGCTCCGCTCCGGCCGCGACACCGTGAGCGTGCCCACAGCTTGACGTGATCTACTCGGAAATCCGGCGCAACTGAGGGGAAACGCATGAGGGCCGCAGTACTGCAGGAGGTCAACGGCAAGGTCGAGGTCCGCGACGACGTGGAGCTCAACACGATCGGCGCGACCGATGTGAAGGTGAAGATCCGGGCGACCGGTGTCTGCCACTCCGACCTGTCGGCCATCAACGGCACGCTGCCGCAGCCGATCCCCTGCGTCCTGGGGCATGAGGGCGCCGGCGAGATCACCGAGATCGGCAGCGCCGTGCAGGGGCTGGCCGTCGGCGACCACGTCATCGTCAGCTGGACGCCGCCGTGCGGCTCGTGCCGCGCCTGCCGCAGCAACCAGCCGTACCTCTGCATGAGTTACACGATCTCGTCGTCGATGGCGCCGAACTTCCGGCTCAACGACGCGCCGCTGGCCGGCTTCGCGGGCATCGGCACGTTCGCCGAGGAGATCCTGCTGCCGCAGTCCGGCGCCGTGAAGATCGACAACGACGTGCCCTTCGACATCGCCTCGCTGATCGGCTGCGGCGTCATGACCGGCGCGGGCGCGGTCATCAACTCGGCGAAGGTCGAGGGCCGGTACTTGCGGGCCAGCACGCGGTAGGGC
>CAZYXZ010000004.1:0-18780 GCA_964651395.1 uncultured Frankiaceae bacterium | reverse complement strand
CGAGCCGGGCTCGTCGGTCCTCGTCATCGGCTGCGGCGGCGTCGGCATCAGCGCCATCCAGGGCGCGCGGCTGTCCGGCGCGAGTGTGATCGTGGCCGTGGACATGGTCGACAAGAAGCTCGAGTGGGCCAAGCAGTTCGGCGCCACGCACGCGGTGAAGCCGGACGACCTCCCGGCGACGATGGCCGAGCTCACCGGCGACGGATTCGACTACACCTTCGAGGTGGTCGGCCTCTCCGCGACGGTGCGTCAGGCCTACGACAACACCCGTCGCGGCGGCATGTGCGTCGTCGTCGGCGCCCCGCGGCTCGACGACATGATCACGTTCAGCGCCTTCGAGCTGTTCTTCCTCGACAAGACGATCAAGAGCGCCTACTACGGCAACGGCGACGTGCGCCGCGACTTCCCGCGGCTGATCAACCTCTGGAAGGCGGGGCGCCTCGACCTCGACGGGATGATCACGAGGCGGATCCATCTCGACGACATCAACGACGCCGTCGAGGCCCTGCAGGGGGGCCAGGAAATCCGGCAGGTCATCGAGATCGGCTGACCGTGCAGCGACTTCCCCGAACCTCAGCCGTGGTCTTCCTGACCCTCGCCATGCTCTCCGGCGCCTGCGGCGCGCGGCTGACCACCGAGCAGCGCGACGTCGCCATCAACGGCACCGGCCGCGGCGGCACCACGAACACTGGCAACGGCACGGGGACGACCGACCCCGGAGGCACGCCGATCGCAGGCGGGCCGACGACCGGTCCGGGCCCCGGCGCCACGGCCGGCCCGGGCGGTACGCCGGTCACCGGCCCGAGCGGCAGCACCGGACCCGGCGGTGGCGGCCAGCCGGTCGCGTGCGCGCCCGGCGACAAGGGCAACACCGACGTCGGCGTGACCAAGGACAGCATCACGCTGGCCAACATCGCCGACATCAGCGGCCCGGTCCCCGGCCTCTTCGAGTCGGCGCAGCAGGCCACCAAGGCCTTCGTCGCCTACTGGAACGCGACGTACGGCGGCGTCTGCGGCCGCCAGCTCAAGCTGAAGACCTACGACTCGGGTACGGCGTCCAACGCCCACCGCAACGCCACCCTCGAGGCGTGCGACCAGACCTTCGCCTCGGTCGGCTCGATCTCGGCGTTCGACGACGGCGGCGCGGGTGAGGGACAGAGCTGCGGCATCGCCGACTTCTCCGCGGCGGCGGTGACGAAGGCGCACCAGGCGGCCACCAACACCTACGCCGCCTCCGGCACGAAGGCCGGGGTCCTCTCCTCGACGCTGCCGAAGTACATCTCCGAGACGTTCCCGGAGGCGGTGAGCAAGGCGGCGTACATCTACCTCAACGCCGGTGCCTCCGCGGAGAACGCTCAGGCGAACATCAAGACGTATGAGAAGTACGGCCACGGCTGGAAGTTCATCTACGTCCAGCCCGTGGACGTCGCGACGTTCAACTACGCGCCGTTCGTGCAGCAGATGAAGAGCAAGGGCGTGCGGTTCGTGCAGTGGCTGGGTTCCGCGGAGCACGGCGTAAAGCTCGCGCAGACCATGAAGGAGCAGAACTTCACGGCCGACATGTTCCTGCTCGACCCGATCGGCGGGTACAGCCAGGCGTTCACGGACGGCGCCGGCGACGCGGCGGAGAAGGCCTACGTCTACATCGACTCTGCGCTGTTCGAAGAGGGCGGCAACAACGCCGAGCTGCAGCTGTACCTCACCTGGCTGAAGCGCGTGGCCGGGAACGCCAAGCCCGGCTACTTCGGGCTCTTCGCCTGGTCGGCGGCGCGGTTGTTCGTGACGCTCGCTGCCAAGGTCGGTCCTGACCTCACTCGCAAGGCGATCCTCGCAGAGGCCCGCAAGGTCGACGACTGGACCGGCAACGGTGTCTCCTCCGCGCAGAACGTCGGGGAGAAGACGACGTCGAACTGCTTCGCGTTCATCCAGCGCCAGAGCGGCGCCTGGAAGCGGGTCTTCCCGTCCAGCGGGTGGGCGTGCAACCCGCTCATCTCCGGGTAACCGGACATGGTCGAGGAGTTCTTCGCCTACACGGTCATCGGGATCGTGATCGGCTCGGCGTACGCGATCGCCGCCAGCGGCCTCGTCCTCACCTACGCGACCTCACGGGTGTTCAACATCGCGCACGGCGCGATCGGCATGTTCATGGCGTTCGGCTACTGGGAGCTGGCCGTCAACCGCGGCCTGCCGCAGTGGCTCGCGGCGCTGCTCGTCGTGCTGGTCGCGGCGCCGCTGTTCGGCGCGCTCATCGAGCGGTTCATGATGCGCGGCCTGGCCGAGGCGCAGGTCAGCGTCTCCCTCGTCATCACGGTCGGGCTGCTCGTCGGGCTGCTCGGCGCCGCACAGACGATCTGGCCCCCCGCGGCCAGGCAGGTGAAGGGCTTCCTGCCCGGCAACAACCTCACCATCGGCTCGGTGGTGGTGTCGGCCAACGACGTCATCACCGTCGTCATGGCGATTCTGGTCGCCGGCGGCCTCTACGTGTTCCTGTCCAAGACCCGCCTCGGCATCGCGATGCGGGCGGTCGTCGACTCCGACGTACTGGTCGGGCTGCACGGGGTGAAGCCGGACCGGCTCTCGACGCTGTCCTGGGCGGGCGGGTCGGCACTCGCCGCGCTCGCGGGCATCCTGCTCGTCCCGAGAGTCGGCCTCGACTACTACGCCCTGACACTCCTGGTGATCAGCGCGTACGCCGCGGCGATGCTCGGCCGGCTCAAGAGCCTGCCGCTGACTTTCGTGGGCGCGATCGCGCTCGGGCTGGCCCAGTCCTACGTCGTCGGTTACGTGAAGGCAGGCGGGTTCTGGCTCGGCCTGCAGCCGTCGGTGCCGGTCATCCTGCTGTTCGCGATCCTGCTCTTCCTCCCGCAGGTACAGCTGCGCATCGGTCAGGTGAGGGGCATCCGCGCCGTCCCGGTGCCGACGCTCAACCGCAGTCTCGCCGTCGGTGTCGGCTTCGTCGTCGCGGTGTGGCTGCTCTCCGACCAGCTCAGCCGCGCGAACACGAGCCGGCTCGCGCTGGGCATGTGCTACGCGCTGCTGATGCTGTCGCTGCTGCTGCTCACGGGCTATGGCGGCTTCGTGTCGCTCGCCCAGTTCACATTCGCCGGCATCGGCGCGCTGGTCGTCGCGCGCCTCAACACGAGCTCGCCGCTCGCCCTGCTGGCCGGTGCCCTGGTCGCCGCAGCCGTGGGCGCGCTGATCGCGTTGCCCATCCTCCGGCTGCGCGGCCTCTACCTCGCGCTCGGGACGCTGGCGTTCGCGGACATGATGGACAAGCTGATCTTCCAAGCCAGCTTCGCGTTCCAGTACAACGGCATCCTGCCGGTGAAGCGCGTGTCGGTCGGTGGCATCCAGCTCGACAGCGAGCGCTCCTACGCCGTCATGGCCGCCGTCGTCGTGACCGTGGTCGGCATCCTGCTGGTGGCCATGCGCCGCGGAAGCTTCGGGCGCCTGCTCATCGCCATGCGCGACAGCCCCGCGGCGTGCGGCACGCTCGGCGTGAACCTCACCGGCACACGCGTGCTCGTCTTCGCGGTCAGCGCGGGGATCGCCGGGCTGGCCGGTGGCCTGCTCGGCGGTCTCGAGCAGAGCGCCGGCGCGACGACGTTCCAGCTGTTCAACAGCCTGCCGCTCATGCTCGTCGTCGTGGTGGCCGGCGTGACGTCGGTGACCGGCGCGGTGCTCGGCGGCATCGTGCTGATGTTGCTGCCCGTGCTCCAGACGCGCTACCCGACACTGGCCGGTCTCGCGTTCCTGCTGGTCGGCATCGGCGCGGTCGCGCTCGGGCGAAACCCGAACGGGCTGGCCAGCCACGTCTTCCTGGTCGGCCGGTTCATCCGCGACCGGCTGCCGAGGTTCGGCCCGGGTGCGGGCGCGCCGGCCGGGCGGGTCGACGTCCTCGAGCAGGAGGTGTCCCTCAGTGGCGCTTCTTGAGCTCGACGAGGTCGTCGTGAAGTTCGGCGGCATCACCGCCGTGGCCGGCGCGACGATGGACGTCGACCCCGGCCTGGTCACCGGGCTGATCGGACCCAACGGCGCGGGCAAGACGACGCTGTTCAACGTCATCAGCGGCCTCCAGCGACCGAACTCCGGCCGGGTCCGCTTCAACGACGAGGACGTGACCGAGAAGAGTCCGTACGAGCGCGCCCGGCGCGGCATCGGTCGCACCTTCCAGCGGCTGGAAGCCTTCGGCTCGCTCACGGTGTGGGAGAACGTGCTCTGCGCTGCGGAGATCCACCGCAGGTGGAGCGACAAGCACGACGGCGACGCAGAGAGCGTCGCGAAGCGACTCGTCGAGCGCGTGGGCATCGGCGCCTGGCTGGACCAGCCGGCCGACTCAGTGCCCACCGGCGCCGCGCGTCTGCTGGAACTGGCCCGCGCGCTCGCGATCGAACCTAGGCTGTTGCTGCTGGACGAACCCTCGTCGGGCCTCGGCGAAGACGAGACGGACGAGTTCGGCGTACTCCTGCGGGAGCTGGCGGCCGACGGCGGGGCGGTGCTCATGGTCGAGCACGACATGGACCTCGTCATGAGCGTCTGCGACACCATCTACGTCTTCGACTTCGGCGCGGTCATCGCCACCGGCACGCCGGCCGAGGTGCAGCGCGACCCGCGCGTCCAGGAGGCCTACCTCGGCTCCCTCACCGAAGAAGAGGCGACGGCATGACTGGCGAGACGCCGATTCTCGAGGTCATCGACCTGCACGCGGCGTACGGGCGGATCGAGGTGCTGCGCGGCGTCGATCTCGTCGTTCCCCGCGGCATGTGCGTCGCGCTGCTGGGGCCCAACGGCGCCGGCAAGTCGACGCTGCTCAAGACGATCAGCGGCCAGCTCGCGCCGACGTCGGGGCACATCCACCTCAACGGCACGCACCTCGACGCCGTCGGGTCGGAGCAGCTCGTACGCGCCGGGCTCTGCACCATCCCCGAGGGGCGCAGCATCTTCCCGAACCTCACGGTCACCGAGAACCTCCGGCTGGTCAGCTACGGCGGCACGCCGGAGGACGAGGTCATGGAGATCGCGTTCCGCTACTTCCCGCGGCTCGAGCAGCGCCGCGACCAGCTGGCCGGGACGATGTCCGGCGGCGAGCAGCAGATGCTCGCCATGGCTCGCGCGCTGTCGTCCAACCCGTCGCTGCTGCTGCTCGACGAGCTGTCGATGGGCCTCGCGCCGAAGATCGTCGAACAGCTCTACGAGGTCGTCGGCCAGATGGCCGCGGACGGGGTGTCGGTCCTGGTCGTCGAGCAGTTCGCGAAGATGGCGCTGGGTGTCGCGCAGTACGCCGCGGTCATGCAGCACGGGCGTATCACGGCGATCGGCGAGCCGCAGGACGTCGAGGGCGCGCTCTCGGCCGCCTACCTGGGAGGTGCCGCATGAGAACGGTGCGTCTCTCGGCCGCACTCCTCGTGGCTGGCCTCTTCACCGTCGTTCCGGCCGGCCCGGTCAGCGCGGCCGACCCCGTGCTCGGCGGCTACACCGCGACGGTGTCCGCGTCGCCGGTGACCGTGCGCATCTACGAGCCGGTCATCCCGCTGCCGACCAGTCCGCAGGCCGAAGGCGACGTCGCCTTCAGCCAGGTCAGCACGTCGACCGGCCCGTCCGTGCTCAGCGTGGCCAGCGCACTGTGGCCGGGCGCCGGGCTCGGGGACGGCTTCGGCACGATCAGCGAGACGCTGGGCCTCGGCGCGCAGAACTACCCGGTCGTCGCACGCGCGACTTTCCCGGGCGGTCAGCACGAGGCGACGAATGACATGGGCGTCGCGACGATGACGGTGACAGCCGGTGAGAAGGGCGGCACGGCCGTCGCGACGACCGGGCAGCAGTTCCCGGTGACCGAGGTGCTCAGCGCCGGCCAGGTGTCCTCGACCACGACGACGACGCTCACGGACACGCGCATCACGGCGAAGGCGGTGGCCACCGCCAGTGATCTGGTCCTCGGCGGCGGCGTCATCCGCGTGCAGGGCGTCAATGCGGAGTCGACCGCGTCGAGCGGCGCGCTGACCGCGACCAGCGTCGGGCGCTCGGTCGTCACCGGTCTGTCCATCGCCGGCACCGAGTTCGTCGTCGACGAGGCCGGGCTGCACGTCGCCGGGTCCGCGACCGAGATCCCGGGCATCCCCGCGGAGGTCGCCGACGGCCTGGCCCAGCTGGGCATCGCGGTCAGCGGTCCGGCGGAGATGCACGCGGTGGACGGCGCGGACGCGTCGTGGGAGTCGTACGCGCTGCAGATCAGCATCGACACGCGGGTCCTGCGCGACGCGCTCAGTGGCGTCGTGCCCTACCGCGACCTCTACAACGAGCTGATCGGCATGCTGCCGCCGGAGCTCCAGGAAGTCCTCAACAACCCGATGGTCCCCTCGCTCGTCGAGCTCGGCCCCAAGGTGGTCTACAACCTCGGCGTCGTCCGCGCGTCCACGAGCGGCTCGCCGTTCTTCGGCTTCGTGCCGGGCGTGCCCACGCTGCCGCCGGTGACCGGCGGCATCCCCGGCGACGGCGCCGTGCTGCCCGGTCCGGTTCTGGGCGGCCCATCGAGCACCCCTGCGCCCGACCCGGTGATCGGCCTGCCGCCCGCGGTGGCCACACCCGTCGCCGCCGAGCTGCCGCGCTTCTTCGACGGGCTGCCGGCCTGGCTCCTGCTGGGCGGGCTGGCGCTGGCCTCGCTCGGGGCCTTCGGACTACGGCACATGGCGGGCTACGTCGGGATGGCCGCAGGTGGACGCGAAGCCTGCTCGCTGGGCGCCGGTGGCGGCGTGCCCAACCTCCGAGAGGGATGACGAATGGTCAGTGAGCCGATAGCGCGGGCGACCCGTTCCGCGCCGACCACGAGCCTGATGGTGATCGGTGCGGCGCTACTGCCGCTCGGCGTCATCGTCATCGGGCTGGGCTGGTACGGCGTCGCGCACTCCTCGTTCGTGTTCGAGCAGAACTCCTACCTGATCTCGGGCGGGCTCTTCGGCCTCGGCCTCGTGCTGGTCGGCGGTTTCCTCTACTTCGGCGGCTGGATCGCCCGGCTGTCCGAGAGCACGAAGGCGGAGACCGACCGGCTGATCGCCGCGATCGAGGCGCTCGCCGCATCGCCAGGTGCCTTGTCGGCGGCCACTGCGGGGGCGGGAATGACTGCCCCCGCCGGGCGGCTGGTCGCGACGAAGACCGAGTCGATGTACCACCGCCCGAACTGCTCGGTGGTGGCGCACCACTCCGACGTACGGACCGTCACCGGTGACGAAAGCGGTATGAAGCCCTGCCGCCTCTGCGACCCCCTTGGGAGTAGTGCCTGATGCCCGACGCCATCGTCGAGCGGGCCGGTCACGTCATGGTCATCACCATGAACCGGCCCCACCGCAAGAACGCCATGTCCGGCGCGATGCTCGCGCGCATGCTCGACGCGATGCGCGAGGCGTCGGCCGACGACGACGTCCGCTGCATCGTGCTCACCGGTGCCGGCGGCGACTTCTCGTCGGGCGCCGACCTGCGCGCGATGGCCGGCGACGGACCGGTGGACGACCCCGAGATCGACGTCCCTGCACGCATGAAGGCAGAGCCGGACCTCATGTGGAAGGCACTGTTGCGCTCGTACCGTCCGACGAAGCCGCTCATCGCGGCCGTCGAGGGCGTGGCGATCGCGGGCGGCACCGAGATCCTGCAGGGCACGGACATCCGCGTCGCGGGCCGGTCGGCGAAGTTCGGCGTGAGCGAAGCCCGCTGGTCGCTCTACCCGATGGGCGGCTCGGCGGTGCGGCTGGCACGGCAGATCCCGTACACGCTGGCGGCGGAGATCCTGCTCACGGGCAAGCACATCAGCGCGGACGAGGCGCTCTCGATGGGGCTGATCGGGCACGTCGTCGACGACGGCAAGGCGCTCGAGAAGGCGATGGAGATCGCCGACGTGATCGCGGGGAACGGCCCGCTCGCGGTGGAGGCGATCCTCAAGACGTTGCACGAGACCGAAGGCATGGACGAGGCCGAGGCGCTCGCGCACGAGTTCGGCTACGGCTGGGCGGTCTTCCAGTCCGCGGACGCGAAGGAGGGCCCCAAGGCCTTCGCCGAGAAGCGCACCCCGAACTTCCAACGCAAGTAGTCGGCGTACCGTCGGTGCGTGGTCACACCGCGCATCGCGCTCCTCGCGCTCGCCAGCTGCGTCACGACGGCGTGCGGGATCGTCGCCGTCGTCCAGCGGGCTGAGCCGGCGCGTCTCGCGACCGTGTGCCCGGCGCCTCGCGCCCCGGTGGTCGGCGACCCCCGGGACCCCATCTACGGCGCGCAGCTGTCTCGCAGTGCGTTCGGGCTGCGCACCGACTACGAGTACGTGCGTGAGCTTCATCGACGCTTCCACGCCGCGAAGGGCAAGGACCCGACGCTGACGCGGGCGTACGCCGGGGTGACGACGCTCGACGAGGCGCAGGAGCTCTCGGACCGGTTCGTGGCGGCCGACGACGACAACCCGGTGATCCAGCGCTACTTCGCGGGGCGTGGGGACATCTTCGGCGGGCAGCTGCTCGACCACAGCACGGGCAAGCTCACCGCTCTGGTGACGGCCAACGCCGCGGGGCATCGACGCCAGCTGCATGCGCTGGTGCGGCACCCGGACCGGCTGGCGGTGCGCCAGGTGCGCTACACGGTCGCCGAGCTGGAGGCCCTGACCTTCGACCTGCGCCCGCTCATGGGCGCGGACGGGGAGGGCGTCGAGATCGTCGGCATGGGCGAGTACCTGCACTCCAACAGCGTCGTCGTCACCGTCTCGAGCGACCTGGAACAGGCGCGCCGGTACCTCGGCCAGCGTTACGACACCGCCATGTTCTGCGTCCAGCACGGTGAGCCCATGCGTGGCCTCGAAGGAATCGGGTAGCCGCGCGTCGAAGACGGTGGTCCCAGCAACACAACCCTGGAGATGACGTATGTCGCGCCGCTCGCTCGTCCTTGTCGCTTCCGCCGCCGTCGCGGCCGCCGCACTCAGCCTCCCGGCCGGGGCCGCACCGCCCCCGCCGAAGCCGATCACCAAGACCTATGCGGTCGGCCCGCTCCTGCCGTTCCCGAACGCGGACTGGGCCAGCGGCTGCCAGGAGAAGAGCCCGATCCCGAGCGACCACGAGGAGCCGTTCACGGCCAAGGTCCCGGGCACGCTCAAGGTCATCATGAGCGGGTTCGAGGGCGACTGGGACGGCGCCATCGTCACCGCGGCCGGCAAGTACCTGACCTCCAGCGACAACGCGGCCGCGACGCCGCCCGCCGGCGCGGGCCCGAAGGAAGGCATCACGTACAAGTTCAAGAAGGCCGGCGCCATCAAGATCCGGGTCTGCAACTTCCTCGGCTCGCCGACCGGGTCCGTGACCTACACCTTCACCCCGGCCCCGCCGGTCAAGAAGTAGCCCCTAGCCCGAACCGTTGAGATGAGCGTTTCAGCACGAGCTGAAACGCTCATCTCAACGGGTTTCAGAGGCGCTCGAGGATGGTGCCGGTGGCCATGGCGCCGCCGGCGCACATCGAGACGAGCGCGTAGCGGCCGCCCGTGCGCTCGAGCTCGTGCAGGGCCGTGCCGATCAGCCGGGAGCCGGTCGAGCCGACCGGGTGACCGATGGCGATCGCGCCGCCGTTCACGTTCACGCGCTCGGGGTCGATCTTGTGCGCGTTCTGCCAGTTCACGACGACGGACGCGAACGCCTCGTTCACCTCGAACAGGTCGATGTCGGCGACCGACAGCCCGGACTTGTCGAGTACCCGCTGGGTCGCCGCGATCGGGCCGTTGAGGTGGTAGTACGGGTCGTCCCCGACGAGCGCCTGCGCCACGATCCGCGCGCGGGGCGTAATGCCCTGCGCGAGCGCCTTCTCCTCCGACATGAGCAGTACGGCGGCCGCGCCGTCGGAGATCTGCGACGACGTACCGGCGGTGTGGAAGCCGCCCTCGGCCACGGTCTTGAGGGTCGCGAGCTTCTCCAGCGTCGTCTCACGCAGACCCTGGTCTCGCGACACCTCGGTGGTCTCGCCGGTGCGCTGGCCGTTCTCGTCGAGCACCGGGACGGTCATCGTCAGGACCTCGCGGTCGAAGCGGCCCTCGGCCCAGGCCTGCGCCGCCTTGCGCTGCGACTCGAAGCCGAAGAAGTCGAGGTCCTCGCGGGTGATCCCGAAGTCCCTTGCGATCCGGTCGGCGCCGGTGAACTGGTCGGGGAGGTCGAGGTCCCAGCCCTCGGGCCGCGGTACGCCGGGCCCGCCCTGCACGGCGGCGCCGAGGCCGACCCGGCTCATCATCTCGACGCCGCAGGCGAGGCCGACGTCGATCGCGTCGCTCGCGATCAGCCCGGCGATGAGGTGGTTGGCCTGCTGCGCGGAGCCGCACTGGCAGTCGATGGTCGTGACGCCGGTGGTCTGGGGGAGCTTGGCGTGGAACCAGCCGTAGCGGCCGATGTTGGCCGCCTGCTCGCCGCCCTGGGTCACGCAGCCGGTGATGCACTGCTCGACCTCGACCGGGTCCACGCCGGCGCGGCGGATCACCTCGGCCTGGACGGCCCCGAGCGCCTCGGCCGGGTGCAGGCCGGACAGCCACCCGGCGCGCTTCCCGATCGGTGTGCGGACGGCGGAGACGATGACCGGCTTGCCCATGGCGGGGTTCCCCTCGGCTGGATTCCAGGGCTAAAGTACAACACGTTCTAGTTTCATCCGTCACCGGAGGGGTTCTCGGCCCATGTCCATCGACGTCGACGTCTACGACCCCGACCGGTTCGTCCCCGGCGTGCCGCACGAGGACTTCAAGCGGCTGCGCAACGAGGCGCCGCACTACCGGCATCCCGACCCGGAGCTGCCCGACGGTCCGGGCTACTGGTGCCTGACCCGGCACGAGGACGTCGTCTTCGTGTCCCGGCACCCGGAGCTGTTCTCGTCGTACGAGCGCACCGCGATGCTCTTCGAGTCCGACCCCGACTCGCTCATGCAGCAGCAGCTGATCATGCTGAACATGGACGACCCGGAGCACACCCGGCTGCGCAGCCTGGTCAACCGGGGCTTCACGCCGCGCATGATCGACCGGCTGGAGGCGCGCTCCCAGGAGATCTGCGACGAGCTGGTCGACAACGCCATCGCCAAGGGTGAGGGCGACTTCGTGACGCTCTGCTCGGCCGAGCTCCCGCTGATCATGATCGCCGAGCTCATGGGTGTTCCGACCGAGGACCGGCACAAGGTCTTCGAGTGGTCGAACACGATGATCGGCTTCGACGACCCCGAGTTCCAGAACACCGCGGCCGACGCGCAGAAGGCGGCGATGGAGATCATCGTCTACGCCAACGAGCTCGGCGCGAAGAAGCGCGAGAACCCCGAGGACGACATCGTCAGCCGGCTCATCGCACCGGACGAGCACGGCAACGTCCTCTCCGAGCTCGAGTTCGACATGTTCTTCATCCTGCTCGCGGTCGCGGGCAACGAGACGACCCGCAACGCGATGAGCGGCGGCATGCTCGCCCTGATGGAGCACCCCGACCAGTGGCAGCGGCTCAAGGACGACCCGAGCCTGATCACGTCCGCCGTCGAGGAGATCGTCCGCTGGTCGACGCCGGTGATGGAGTTCCGGCGTACGGCGATGGCCGACTTCGACCTCAACGGCACGCTGATCAAGAAGGGCGACAAGGTCGTCATCTACTACACGTCGGCCAACCGCGACGAGACCGTCTTCGAGAACCCGGACGTCTTCGACGTCGGCCGCAACCCCAACCCGCATGTCGGCTACGGCGGCGGCGGGCCGCACTTCTGCCTCGGCACGCACCTCGCGCGGCTCGAGCTGACCGTCTTCTTCCGCACACTGCTGGCGAAAGTGGAGCGGGTCGAGCAGACCGCGCCGGCCCGCCGGCTGCGGTCGAACTTCATCAACGGCATCAAGGAGCTCCCGGTCCGCTTCATCCCGGCGAAGGCGTGAGGCGGCTCGAGGGCCGGGTCGCGCTGGTCACCGGCGCGGCGCGGGGCAGCGGCGCGGCGATCGCGCAGCGGCTGGTCGACGAGGGTGCGAAGGTCGTCGTCGCGGACGTCCTCGACGACGACGCGAAGACGACCGCGGACGCGTTGGGTGAGAGCGGGTACGCCGTCCACCTCGACGTCAGCGACGAGGCGCAGTGGGCAGACGCGGTCGCCGAGACCGAGCGGGTCTTCGGCAAGCTCGACGTGCTGGTCAACAACGCCGGCATCCTCAAGTTCGCCGCGGTCGCCGACTGCACGACCGAGGAGTTCGAGCGGATCCTCGACGTCAACCTCAAGGGCACGTTCTTCGGGATGCGCGCGGCGATCCCCGCCCTGCGCCGCGCCGGCGGCGGTTCCATCGTCAACATCTCCTCGACCGAGGGGCTCGGTGGGACGGTCGGCTGCGGGGCCTACACGGCCAGCAAGTTCGGCGTCCGCGGCATCACGAAGGTCGCGGCGCTGGAGCTGGGCAAGGAGAGGATCCGGGTCAACTCCGTGCACCCGGGATCGATCGACACGCAGATGGTCCGCGGCGTCGGGGTCGACGACGAGGGCATGAAGTGGCTGGGCAAGAAGGTGGCCGGCCTCAAGCGGGTCGGGCAGCCACATGAGGTGGCTGCGGTGGTCGCGTTCCTCGCGAGCGACGACGCGTCGTACTGCACCGGGGCCGAGTTCGTCGTCGACGGCGGGGCCACCGCCGACGCCGGCTTCCACGTCGAATAACTGAGCCGTCGAATAGAGGCTGGGCACATGCAGATCGCGTACACCACGGACCAGCTCGCGCTCCGCGACGAGCTGCGCGCGTACTTCGAGCAGCTCATGACGCCGGCGTTGACCGAAGAGCTCGCGCGCGGCGAGATGGGCGGGCCGGAGTCGAAGAAGGCGGTCCGCCAGCTCGGCACGGACGGCTGGCTGGGCCTCGGCTGGGCCAAGGAGTACGGCGGCCGCGGGCTCGGCCCGATCGAGCAGTTCATCTTCTACGACGAGGCGCAGCGGGCCGGGGCGCCGGTGCCTTTCCTCACCATCAACACCGTCGGCCCGGCGATCGCGCACTTCGGCTCGGAGGAGATGAAGAACGAGATCCTGCCGCGCATCCTCCAGGGCGACGTCTACTTCTCGATCGGCTACACCGAGCCGACGGCCGGTACGGACCTCGCCTCGTTGAAGACGAAGGCGGTCCTCGACGGCGACCACTGGGTGATCAACGGGCAGAAGATCTTCACGTCGCTGGTCGACCACGCCGACTACATCTGGCTCGCGGTGCGCACCGACCCGGACGCCAAGAAGCACAAGGGCATCTCGATCATCCTGGTGCCGACCGACGCGCCCGGCTTCTCGTTCACGCCGATCAACACGATCGGCGGGGCGCACACCTTCGCGACCTTCTACGACGACGTGCGCGTGCCGGCCAGCAACCTGGTCGGCGAGCTCAACGGCGGCTGGAAGGCGATCACGACGCAGCTCAACTTCGAGCGCGTCTCCCTCGCACCGAGTGGCGGCCTGGAGCGCGCGTACCTGGAGACCCGCAAGTGGGCGCAGGACACCAAGCTGGCCAGCGGCGAGCGGGTCATCGACCAGGAGTGGGTGCGGGTCCACCTGGCCCGCGTGCACGCCAAGCTCGAGGGCCTGCGGCTCCTGAACTGGAAGGTGGCCTGGACGACGACGGTCGGCCAGATCTCGCCGGCCGACTCCAGCGCCACCAAGGTCTACGGCACGCAGCTCTACTGCGAGGCCTACGGCCTGCTCCTCGAGGTGCTCGGTGCTGCCGGCATCCTGCAGCGCGAGTCCCCGGGGGCGGTGCTCGCCGGACGCATCGAGCGCTCGTACCGCGGGGTCCTGATCCTCACCTTCGGTGGTGGGACCAACGAGATCCAGCGCGACCTGATCGCCATCTTCGGACTGGGCATGCCCCGGTCCATGCGATAGAGCGGGGACGACAGACGTGGACTTCTCACTGAGCGACGACCAGCAGTCGATCGCCAAGCTGGCGGCCGAGATCCTCGGCGACCACGCGACGCACGAGCGGCTCAACGCGCTGGAGGCCAAAGCGGCATCCGGCGGCGTCTGGGACCCCGAGCTGTGGGCCAAGCTCGCCGAGGGTGGGCTCACCGCGCTCGCTGTGCCCGAGGCGCACGGCGGCTCCGGACTTGGCTTCATCGAGCTCGGCGTCCTTCTCGAGGAGCTGGGCAAGTCGGTCGCGCCCGTGCCGGCGGTCGCGACGCTGGTGCTCGGCGCGCTGCCGGTCACGAGCTACGGCACGGAGGAGCAGAAGACTCGCCTGCTGCCCGGCGTCGCCGACGGCTCGCTGCTGCTCACCGCTGCGCTGGCCGAGCCGGGGGAGACCGACCCGCTCGCACCGACCACCACGGCGACCAAGGTGGACGGCGGCTGGAAGCTCTCCGGCGAGAAGGCGTACGTCCCCTACGGCGCCGAGGCGGCCTACGTCCTCATGCCCGCTGCCACGCCGGACGGCGTCGGGCTCTTCCTCGTCGCGCCAGGCGCCGCGAAGGTGACCGAGCTCTCCACGACCAACCGTGAGCCGCTCGCGAACCTCGTGCTCGACGACGTCGTCGTGCCGGACGCCGACGTGATCGCGGTCGGCGACGGCGCGACCGAGGCGATCCGCTACGCCGTGCAGCACGGCACGGCCGCCCTGTGCATGCTCGCGCAGGGCGCGATGTGGGCGGCGCTGCGCATGACCGCGAAGTACACCGGTGAGCGCAAGCAATGGGACAAGCCGATCGCCGAGTTCCAGGCCGTCGCGCAGCGCGCGGCGGACGCGTTCATCGACGCGGAGGTGTCGCGGCTGACGGCGTACCAGGCGGTCTGGCGCCTCGCCGAGGGGCACCCGGCCGCCGACGAGATCGCGGTCGCGAAGTTCTGGGCCGGCGACGGCGGCGGGCGCGTCGTGCACGCGGCGCAGCACCTGCACGGGGGAATCGGCGTCGACATGGACTACCCGCTGCACCGCTACTTCCTCTGGATCAAGCAGATCGAGCACACCCTCGGTACGCCGACCCGCCAGCTCGTGGCGCTCGGTGCTTCGCTCGCCGCCCAGCCGGTCTAGGTCAGGAGACACACCGTCGTGGAGTTCAACCTCGCCGACCTGTTCGAGAGCCTCGCCGACGCCATTCCCGACCGGGAGTGCCTGGTCTGCGGCGACACGCGGCTCACGTACTCGTCGTTGGACGAGCGCGCCAACCGGCTGGCCCATCACCTGGCCGACGCGGGTGTCGAGCCCGGTCAGCACGTCGGCGTGCAGCTCTACAACGGGCCTGAGTACGTCACCGCGATGGTGGCCTGCTTCAAGATCCGCGCGGTGCCGGTCAACGTGAACTACCGGTATGTCGAGGAGGAGCTCGCCTATCTCTTCAACGACGCCGACCTGGTCGCGCTGATCCACGAGGCCGAGTTCGCCGACCGGGTGGCGGCGGTCGCGCCGCGCGTTCCGACGCTCAAGCACTTCATCTCGGTGGGGGAGCCGACGCCGGACTTCGCCGTCGACTTCGACGCCGCGCTGGCCGCCGCGTCGCCCGAGAGGGGCTTCGGCGAACGGTCCGGCAAGGACCTCTACATCATCTACACGGGCGGCACGACCGGCATGCCGAAGGGCGTCATGTGGCGCCACGAGGACATCTTCTTCGCCGGCATGGGCGGCGGCGAGCCGGTTGGCGAGCCGGTGAAGACACCCGAGGAGATCGGCGCGCGTGCGGCCGACCGCTACCCGCTCGTCATGTTCCCCGTGGCGCCGCTCATGCACGGCGCCGCGCAGCTCGCGACGTGGATCTCGTTCCTCCAGGCGTCGAAGACCGTGCTGCTGCGCAAGTTCGACCCGGTCGAAGTGATCCGGCTGATCGAGCGCGAGAAGGTCAACAGCGTCTCCCTCGTGGGCGACGCCATGGCGCGGCCGATCGCCGAGGCGCTGGCCGGCGAGTGCAAGGGCGCGGACCTGTCGTCGGTCGTCGCGATCAGCTCGGCCGGCGCGATCCTGTCGGAGACGGTCAAGGACCTGCTGCGGCTGCACGTGCCGGACTACACGAACCTGCTCGACAACTTCGGCGCGTCCGAGACCGGCTTCACCGGGACCGGCGTCGCCGGGTCCTCGCCGGACAAGGGCTTGCGGTTCACGGTCAACGACCGCACCGCCGTACTCGGCGACGACCTCAAGCCGGTCACGCCCGGCACCGACGAAGTCGGCCGGGTCGCGCAGCGCGGCTACGTGCCGATGGGCTACTACGGCGACGAGGCCAAGACGAAGGAGACGTTCGTCGAGGTGGACGGCGTGCGCTGGGTGCTGCTCGGCGACCTCGCGCGGGTCGAGGAGGACGGCACGATCTCGGTGCTCGGCCGCGCGTCGCTGTGCATCAACACCGGCGGCGAGAAGGTCTTCCCGGACGAGGTCGAGGCTGCGCTGAAGGCGCACCCGGCCATCTTCGACGCGATCGTCGTCGGCGTACCGGACGAGAAGTTCGGCAACAAGGTGGCCGCGCTCGTGCAGCTGCGCGAGGAGGTCGATGCGCCCAGCGTCGCGGAGATCCAGGAGCACTGCCGCACCCGTGTGGCCGGCTACAAGGTCCCGCGGCTGGTCGAGCTGGTGCCCGGCGTACAGCGCTCGCCGAGCGGCAAGCCGGACTACCCGTGGGCGACGAAGGTGGCCGCCGAGGCGGCGAAGCGCGTCGGGTCCGCTACGTGAGCGTTGCGCGCGGGATCGACGACGTCGCGGCCACGCCCTCGCAGCGGGCGCGGCGGGAGCGCATGCTCCAGGCCGCCCTGTCGCTGGCGCTCGGCGGTTACGACGCGGTGCAGATGCGCGAAGTGGCCGAGCGGGCCGACGTCGCCCTCGGCACGCTCTACCGGTACTTCCCGTCCAAGGTGCACCTGCTCGTCGCGGCGATGGGCGACGAGCTCGAGCTGCTCCGCGACCGGGCGCGTTCGCAGTCGGACGGCGACGGCAACGCGACCGACCGGGTCATGGAGGTCGTCGCCTACGTCACGCGCTCGCTGGCGCGGCACCGCGAGCTGTCCGGCGCGCTGGTCCGCGCGGTCATGTTCGCGGACGGCACCGTGGCCTCGGACGTCGACCGCGTGCGGACCATCTTCGAGTCCGTCATCTCCGGCGCCACGCACGGCGTCGACGAGCCGCCCACCGACGAGGACAAGCTGGCCGCGGCGATCATCGCCAAGGTCTGGCTCTCCGACATCGTCCAGTGGCTCGGCGAGCGCATGACCCTTGACGAGGTCCTCGAGTCCCTCCGCGCCACCGCCGACAAGGTGCTGCCCCGTTAGCTGAACCAGGCGGCCAGGCGCTCGGGCGTGGTCAGTTCCGACGGGTCCTTGAGCCGGGTGAAGATGTCCGCGAAGTCCTGGGTGGCCGCGGGATCCTCGCTGAGGCCCTTGAAGTAGCGACGTGTGAGGTCCGGGTCAGGCGGCCAGGTGCCGTAGGCGAACGACCACTCGTAGTGGCCCTTGCTCCGCGCGTTGCGCCACTGCTCGTAGCCCGTGAGCTCGGGGTCGTCGCCGTCCAGCGCCGCGGCTACGTGGATGGCCTGCTCCACGGCGTCACTGATGCCCTGTGCGGTAGACGGGTGCTTGAAGTGACCGGCGTCGCCGACGAGTGCCCAGCCCGGCCCGTTGGCCTGGCGGTAGAAGCCTCGCATCATGGTCTCGGGCACGACCACGATGTCCGAGATCATCTCGGCTGCGTCGAGCTGCTCCGCGGTGATCACGTCGGGGAACTTCGCGACACCGGCGCGGAAGGTGGCCAGCCGGTCCGCCGCGCTGCCACGCGTGATCTCCGGGCTGGCTGCGTAGGACAACAGGCCGGTGCCGTCCTCGCAGGGGTTCCACATCAGCGCGGACCGGTCGTCGTGGATGACCAGCTGGCCGGCGTCGCGGCCAGGAAGGCCGCGCCAGTAGGCCATGAGGTAGGCCTGGTCCCCCTGCAGCTCTCGCTGCTTCCCGAGCCCGAGCAGGCTGGCGACCGTGGAGGAGCGGCCGTCGGCGCCGATCACCCATCGCGCACCGATCTCCTCGCCGCCGCGGACCAGCACTCCCCGCACGGGGTCGTCGTCGGTGCCGGCGCCGAGGAGGGCCTCGACCGGAGTGCCGAAGCGCGTCTGCACTCCGGCGTCCGCGGCCCACTCGACCAGCACGTGGTCGAGGGAGACGCGACGAACCGACGTGCCGTGGGTGTGGCCGTCGATCGGGGTGAACTCACCGGCGACCCGGTGCTCCATCATCCGCCAGTGCAGCTGGAGCCACGGGATGTCGTGCCGGTCCTGCAGCCGCGCGAGGATGCCGAGCGCGGCGAAGCGCGCCACGGTGTTCGGGAACACGAAGTGCGTCGACACCGTGTCGCTGGGGAACGTGGCTTTGTCCACCATCACGGTGCTCCAGCCCGCTCTGGCCAGCTGCCCCGCGACCAGGGATCCGGCGCAGCGGGCACCCACGACCACTGCGTCGTACGTCGTCATCCGACCTCCTCACCGCAGATGCAATCACGCGGCGGGCGGCGGTTTCTCTGCCGCCTGGTTCTTGGGGTGTCGTGGGTCCTCGGGTGGGACGAAGGCGCGCTTGCCGCTGCCTTCGACGAGTGCCCAGCCTTGGTAGGTCTTGAGGTCGTGGTCGTGCCCGCACAGCGGGGCGAGCAGGTTGACCGTGGTCTGCTTGGTGGTGGCCCATTCGCTGCCGAAGATGTGGTCGAGCTCGATGTCGTAGGGGCTTTGGCAGGCCTCGTTGGAGCAGGTCGGGCTGAGCCATTCGAGTGCGGTCTGCTGGGCGGCGGTCGGGCCGCGGCCGAAGTGGACGACGCCGAGGACCTGCTCGGCCTTGGTGAGCACGGCGGCG
>CAZYXZ010000003.1:45809-119837 GCA_964651395.1 uncultured Frankiaceae bacterium | reverse complement strand
CGGACCGGGTCCGTGCGCCGCGCAGGCGCGAGCCTCTGGCCGACGACGACGCTGCGCCGGCCTCTGCCGGGTGACCCGGCGAGCCGGTCGACACGTGCGCCGCGAGGTGGTGCTCGCCGCGCTGGCCGGGGTCGGACTCTCCGGCTGGCTGCACTGGCCTGTGCTGCGCAACCTGAGCCGGGTGATCCCGCACGACACGGCGGACCCGCTCCTGCAGAGCTGGCAGGTGGCCTGGGGCGGGCACGCGGTGACCAGCCAGCCGTTGCACCTCTTCCAGAGCAACACCTTCTGGCCGCTGCGCGACAGCCTCGCCTTCAGCGACGCGCTGATCGGCTACGCACCGGCCGGGCTGATCGGCGACGGCCGGTCGGCTGCGCTCGTGCGCTACAACCTGCTCTTCCTCTTCGCCTACGCGCTCGCGTTCGTCGGGGCGTACCTGCTCGCGCGGGAGCTCGGCGTCCGGCCGCTGGTGGCGCTGCTGGCCGGGTCGGCGTTCGCCTATTCCCCCTGGCGGCTGGCCCACGACGGGCACCTGCACATCATCTCCAGCGGTGGCATCCCCCTCGCGCTGTTCCTGCTGCTGCGGGGCTACTCGCGCGGCCGACCGAAGTACGTCGTCGCCGGCTGGCTGGTCGCGACGTGGCAGGTGAGCCTGGGCTTCGCCCTCGGCCTGCAGCTGGGCTACCTGCTGGCCGCGCTCGTGGTGGTCGCGGCCGCGTACTGGCTCCGCCGGGGCCGGCCTGCCCTACCTCGCTCGCTCGTCCTCGCGACGGTGGCGGGCGCCGTCGTCTTCGTCGCCGTGAGCGGGCTGCTGGCCCGCCCGTACCTTCGGGTGGTGGACGCGCACCCCGAGGCGCGACGCACGTACTCGGACGTCGACTTCTACTCCCCGCCGCTGCGCGGCCTGCTCGTCGCGCCCGCCGAGAGCAAGCTGCTCGCCGAGCCGACGAAGAAGGCGCGCGACCGGCTCGCCTGGTCTGCGGAGCAGGCCGTGCTGCCGGGCTTCACGTTGCTGCTGCTGGCCGGCTACGGCACCGCGCGCGGCGTGCGAGGACGGCGCCTGCGGACCGGACTGGCGGTCGGGACGCTCGTCGCCCTGGCGTTCACCCTCGGCACCAAGTTCCTGTTCGGGGGCCGGTTCACCTACAAGCTCCTGTTCGAGTACGCGCCGGGGTGGCAGGGCATCCGGACGCCGGGCCGGATCATGACCTTGGTGACGCTCGGGCTGGCCCTGCTCGCGGCGCTCGGTGCCGAGCGGCTCGCCCGCAACGCGTCCCTGGTCTCCCGCCGCGCGCCGGCGTACGTATGCCTCGGTCTGGCCGGTCTCGTGCTGCTGGAGGGCTGGGGGAAGACCGACTACCCGGAGGTGCCCGCGGCGCCGCCCGGGATCGCGGCGCTGACCGGGCCCCAGTTCCATCTGCCCACCGACTACTTCGCGGACCAGAAGTACATGTTCTGGTCGACCGACGGCTTCCCGGCGATCGTCAACGGGCAGAGCGGGTTCACCCCCAAGGAGCTCGAGCGCACGCGCGAGGCGGTGAAGAGCTTCCCGGACGCGACGTCGGTCGCGTACCTGCGGACGCTCGGGGTGCGGACCGTCGTCGTCCACCGCGCCATGGCGGCCGGCGGCGACTGGGCGGGCGCGGCGGACAAGGCGGTGGACGGTCTGCCGCTCCGGCGTACCGACCGGGGGGACATCGTGGTCTTCGAGATCGCCTCCTGACGTGGCGCGCGCGACGGCCGGATCGCCGACCTGGCGCGAGGCGCTGCTCGTCTCGCTGACCGGCGGCGGGTTGTCCTGCCTGATGCACCTCCCCCTGGTGCGCCATCCGGGCACGGTGACGGCGCACGACACGACCGACCCGATGCTGCTCACCTGGCAGGTGGCCTGGAACGGTCACGCGCTGCGGGAGCAGCCCCTGGACCTCTTCCAGAGCAACGCGTTCTGGCCGCTGCCCGACAGCCTGGCGTTCAGCGACGCGCTGGTCGGCTACGCGCCGGCCGGGCTGATCGGCCACGGGCCCACCGCGGCGCTCGTCCGCTACAACGTGCTGTTCCTCTTCGCGTACGCGCTCGCGCTCGTGGGTGCGTACCTGCTGGCCCGGGAGGTCGGGGCACGCCCGCTCGCGGCGTCGGTCGCGGGCGTCCTGTTCGCGTACTCCCCGTGGCGGCTCGGGCAGGACGGCCACCTGCACGTGCTGTCGAGCGGCGGCATCCCGCTCTGCCTCTACCTGCTCGTGCGCGGGTACACGCGCGGCCGGCCCGGCTACGTCCTCGCGGGGTGGCTGGTCGCGGCCTGGCAGGTCTCGATCGGCTTCGCGCTCGGGCTCCAGCTGGGCTACCTGCTCGGCGTACTCGTGGTGCTGGCCGTCGTGTGGTGGCTCGTGCGCGGCCGCCCGCCGGTGAGCCGTGGCGTCCTGGTCACCTCGGCGGTGGGGATGGTGCTGTTCGTCGCGGTGGTCGGCCTGATGGCGCGACCGTTCCTGCGCGTCGTCGACGACCGGCCGGAGGCGCGGCGCACGTACGGCGAGGTCAGCGCGTTCTCGCCCGACCTCCGCTCGATGCTCGTGGCGCCGGAGGAGAGCCGGCTGTGGGGGGACTTCACCCGCGACGCGCGGGCCAAGCTGCCGAACGCCACCGAGCAGGCGCTGCTGCCCGGCGTGACACTGCTGACCCTCGCGGTCGTGGGAGCGACGCGCGGCGCCGGGAGCTGGAAGCTGCGCGCCGGGCTGGCCGCCGGCAGTGTCGTGACGCTCGCCCTCGCCCTCGGCAACAGGTCGCCGGGGAACGGGCGCTTCGCGTACAAGCTGCTCTTCGACCACGCGCCGGGTTGGCAGGGCATCCGGACGCCCGGCCGGCTGATGACGCTGGTGACACTCGGGCTGGCCATGCTCGCCGCGCTCGCGGTGGAGCGGATGGTCGCGCGGGGTGAGCGGGAGTGGCGGTACGCGCCGGCGCTGCTCTGCGCCGGCCTCGTGGCGCTCGCGCTCGTCGAAGGGTGGGGCCGCGCGCCGTACCCGACGGTGCCCCGGCAGCCGGCCGGCCTGTCCGGCGTGGCCGGGCCGCAGCTGCACCTGCCGAGCGACCTCGGCCGGGACAGCCGGTTCATGCTGTGGTCGACCGACGGGTTCCCGGCGATCGTCAACGGCTACGGCGGCTTCACGCCCAGGGCCCAGCACGAGATCCGGGAGTCGGTGAAGGGCTTCCCGGACGCGGCGTCGATCACCTACCTGCGCGAGCTCGGCGTGCGCACGGTCGTGCTGCACCGCCGGCTGGACGGAGGCTGGTCGATCGCGGCGGACCGCCCCGTGGACGGGCTGGCAGTGCGGCGTACCGACCACGGGGAGATCGTCGTGTACGAGATCACCGGCTAGCCCGGCTACCCTTTGCTCCCATGAAGCTGTCCATCCTGATGCCCGTCTACAACGAGGTGTCGACCGTCGCGGCCGCGGTGAAGCGGGTGCTCGACGTCGACTACCCGTGCGAGGTCGAGCTGGTGCTCGTCAACGACGGGAGCTCGGACGGCACGGCGGACGTGCTCGCCGGCCTCGCCGACCCGCGCCTGGTGCAGCACACGCACCCGAAGAACAAGGGCAAGGGGGCGGCCATCCGGACGGCCGCCGGGCTGGCGTCCGGCGACTACATGGTGATCTGCGACGCCGACCTCGAGTACGCGCCGGAGCAGCTGCCGTCGCTGCTGCAGCCGGTCCTGCAGGGCGAGGCGACGATCGTCTACGGCACCCGCTCGTTCGGGTCGAACACGGCGTTCTCGTTCTGGTACGTCATGGGCAACAAGGCCGTGACGATGTTCGCCAACGTGCTGTTCAACAGCTGGATCAGCGACCTCGAGACCTGCTTCAAGCTCATGCCGCTCGCGTTCTACCGGGAGCTGGACGTGAAGGCGACGGGCTTCGGCATGGAGGCGGAGCTGACCGGCAAGGTGCTGGCACGCGGGCTGCGACCGTTCGAGGTGCCGATCAGCTACAAGGCCCGGACGCGCGAGGCCGGCAAGAAGCTGACGTGGAAGGACGGCGTCGAGGCGCTGTGGATCCTGATGAAGGTCCGCCTCCGCGGCGTCCAGAAGCCGTGATCATGAAGACTTATTCGCGCTGACAGCGCATAAGTCTTCAGAAAGTCGCGTCGACCGTTCCGGACACAGGCTCCGACGGGCCGTGGATGCCGTCGTCAGCGGTCATGGTCCAGGTGTACCTGCCCGGCAGCGGCAACCCGAGGAAGGTGCCGTCCCACGTCAGTTCGACCGCCCGCCCTGTCCCAGCTGCGTTTTTCACGGTGAGACCAAGAGCGTTCTCCACCGTGACCTGCCACGACGCAGCACCAGTCAGGACAGCGGCGACCCGCGCCGGCGTACTCGCTTGAGCCGGCCCGGTAACCGAGACCGCGGTGAACACCGGAGCCAGCAGCGACCACGCCTTGTCGCGCAGCTGGGGTAGAGCCGGATACGCATATCGCCCCGGACACGCGGTCTGACCGAGATCCCGGTGCCCCGGCATGCGAGCCACCGACACCTTGGTGCCGCTCTTGAACCGCGGCGACCCGCGCGACGTCAGCGTCACCGACGTGCGCGGGTCGAACCCCCACCGGTCCGCCGCCCATGCACCGGCAGCGGCGACCCGATGCATCTGCTCCTGCGCGGGCGCTGCCAGGTCGGCGTCGCCGAGCATCGCGATGCCCACCGTCCCGGTGTTGAAGCCGGCGGTGTGCGCCCCGACGACCGGCTTCGCGCCGAGCGCGCCGTACCGGCCTTCGAAGACGCGACCGAACCGGTCGACGACCAGGTGGTAGGCGATGTCGTCCCAGCGGCGCCCTTGCACGTGGTACGCGTAGATGCCGCGGATCAGTCCCGCGGCCTCCGCCTGCGTGTAGCTGTTCGAGTTCACCGTGTGGTGCACGACGGCGGCGACGGGGCGGGGGCCGTACTCCGTCTTGCCGCGGAGCTTCTCGTTCGCGCCCCACTCGGCCCGGGTGACGACGTCGCCCAGCCGGGGCAGCGCGACCGTGGCGCGGGCCGGCGTACCGGCGCGCCAGCGGCGCTGCTGCCGCTCGCGGACGACGACCAGCTCCGTGCCGGCGACGGAGGAGCGGACCTCCGGGCGGTCGGCGCCGGCCGGGACCCACAGCGGCTCGGTGCCCGCCCGGGCGCCGCGGCCCTCGGCGCTGTCGGCGTCCGGGCCGCCGTCGGCCTCCGCGGCCTGCCAGGGCGACCAGCCGGCCCGGCCGTGCCAGCGGACCGCGATCTCCGGCGTACCGGACGACCACGTGACGCCCAGCAGCTGCGTCCCCGGCGCCAGGTCCAGGGCACTGACGCCGGCGCGGAGGGAGGAGCGGAGGACCTGCGAGACCGGTACGAGCTCGGTGCCCAGACCGGGCAGCGCCGTGGCCGTCAGGCCGAGCGCCACGGCCAGCAGTACGGCGGAGCGGCGCAGGCGCATGGGCGGGACATCGGCGGCAGGGGCCGGACCCTGAAGTGACGAACGGGTAAGGATGCGTCGACTTCTACCGATTGTCGCAATTGCCGGCACTCTCTCCGTGACCCTGGCCCTGCCGGGCGGCCACGCGGTCACGCCGACGGAGTACGGCGCCAACGGCTACGGCAACATCCGCAACGTCCTGCCCCCGGGCAGCAACGGCACCATGAGCGCCTTCGACATCGCCCAGGCGCAGCTCTTCGGCACCGTGCCGCCCAACTACGCGGACCAGCTGGAGCTCTACGACGCCCTCGGCACCAAGGACCCGAACGAGCTGACCGAGGCGGACGTCGACGCCGTCTTCAAGGACGGGTCGTTCGGCGTCGAGCCGGCCAACATCGTGCGCATGTACTCGCCGCGCCCCGGCGTGACGATCATCAGGGACACCTTCGGCGTGCCGCACATCTACGGCGACACCGACCTCGACACGGCGTACGGGGCGGGCTACGCCGGCACCGAGGACCGGATGTTCCTCCAGGACGCGCTGCGCCACGTCGGCGCCGCCCGCATGTCCGAGTTCCTCGGCGCCTCCCCGGCCAACCTCGCGATGGACCGCGGACAGCTGCTCGCGGCCGGCTACAACGACGAGGAGGCGCAGGCGCAGATCGACTCGATGTCGGAGAAGTTCGGGGCGGAGGGCCAGCTCTTCGAGGACGGGATCCAGGCCTACGTCGACGGCATCAACGCGGCGCAGGACGCGGCGATACGCGACGTGACCAAGCTGCCCGGCGAGTACGCCGCACTGCAGATCCTCCCGACGCCGTGGACCCCGAAGGACATCGTCTACATCGCCTCGCTCGTCGGTGGCATCTTCGGCAAGGGCGGCGGCCGCGAGTACGCCAACGCGATCTGGCTGCAGCGGCTGCAGGCGAAGTTCGGCGCGGTCGAGGGCCGCAAGATGTACGACGACTTCCGGATGAAGGACGACCCGGAGGCGCCGGTGACCATCCCCGACCGCTTCCCGGCGCAGCAGCTGCCGACGCCGCAGGCCGCGGCCATCGTGCTGCCCGACGTCGACGGACCGACGGCTCCCGGCACGGGCGGCGTCGTGACCACGCTGCCCCCGGAACTGGCCATCCCGACCAAGGTCGACGGACCGTTCGGCCCGATCCACCTCAACCTCAAGCAGGGCAACAGCAACGCGCTGCTGGTGTCGGCGGCGGAGTCGGCGACCGGGCACCCGCTGGCCGTGTTCGGCCCGCAGACCAGCTACTACGCGCCGCAGCTGCTCGTCGAGATCGACCTGCACGGGCCGAACATCGACGCGCGCGGCGTGTCCTTCGCCGGCACCAACGCCGTCGTGCAGCTCGGGCACGGCCGCGACTTCGCGTGGTCCGCGACCAGCTCGGGCAACGACGTCGTGGACCAGATCGCCGAGGAGCTGTGCAACGCCGACGGTTCCGAGCCGACGCTCGAGTCGACCGGCTACATGTACAACGGGCAGTGCGTCGAGATGCTCATCCGCGACCACGAGCAGATGGCCAAGCCGTCGGCCGGCGGCCAGGGCACGCCGATCCTCGTGACGATGGAGCTGCAGCGCACCGTCCACGGCAACGTCGCGTTCCGCACCATGGCCAAGGGCAAGCCGGTCGCGATCGTGAACCAGCGCTCGACGTTCAACGGCGAGCTGGACAGCGGCATCGGGTTCCTGCGCGCCATGAACCCGAACTTCGTGAAGGACGCCGCCAGCTTCCAGAAGGCCTTCCACGGTGTCGGCTACACGTTCAACTGGTTCTACGCCGACGACAAGGACATCGCGTACTTCAACTCGGCGAAGATGCCGCGCCGCGCGGCGGGCGTGGACCCGGACTTCCCGACGTGGGGCACGGGTCAGTACGACTGGAAGGGCGAGCTGCCGTTCGAGGCGCACCCGCGGTCGATCAACCCCGCGCCCGGCTACATCGCGAACTGGAACAACAAGCAGGCGCCCGACTTCGACTCCTCGGACGGCGAGTGGGCCTACGGGCCGGTCTACCGCTCCCTCAACCTCTCGCGGCGGATCGAGGCCGGCATCGCCGGGCCGAAGAAGATGACCCGTGCCCAGCTGGTCGGCGTGATGGCCGAGGCGGCGCACGTCGACACGCGCGGGGCCGAGCTGCTGCCGCTCGTGCTCGACGTGCTGGGCAACGACGCGCAGACCGCGGAGGCGCGCGCCGTCCTCAAGGCGTGGGTCGACGACGGCGCCCTGCGCGAGGACAACGACCGCACCGCCGGTTACAGCCACCAGCCGGCCATCGCGATCTTCGACGCGTGGTACGAGACGCTCGCCCGCGACATCCTGCGGGGCACGCTCGGCGACCTGGTCGACCAGCTGCCGGCCGGCATCGACGACCACCCGCGGCAGGGCATCGGCTCGTCCTGGAACGGCGTCGCCTGGTACGGCTACCTCAGCAAGGACCTGCGCCAGATCCTGGGCCGCCCGGTGCAGGGCCGCTGGCACCGCACGTACTGCGGCGGCGGCGTCCTCGCGACCTGCCGCAACCAGCTGAGCGCGTCACTCGCCACCGTCGTCGAGAACATCCGCACGGACCAGGGCGAGAACATGGAGACCTGGACCTACGACAAGACGCAGGACAGCATCCGCCACTCCGCGGTCGGCGTGGTCGGCGTACGGCCGATCGACTGGCAGAACCGGCCGACGTTCCAGCAGGTCGTCGACATCCGGACCCATCGCGTGCGACCGGCCGCGCCGCACGGCGACCCCGTGATCCGGCCGCGGCCCAGTGACCGCCCGCTCCCCGCGACCGGCTGGGGCATGGTCGGTCCGACGACGGCCCTGCTGCTGTCGGCCGTGGGGGCGCTGACCTACAGGCGCTCGCGCAGGAAGGCGATGTCGGCGCCCTGACCCTCGGCGCCGCCGGGGGTCTCGCAGACCACCGGCGCCTTGGCCTTCTTCACCACCTCGACGAGCAGCTGCGGGTCGATCTGGCCGGCGCCGAAGTTCTCGTGCCGGTCGCGGCCGGAGTCGGCGGCGTCCTTGGAGTCGTTGGCGTGGACCAGGTCGATCCGCCCGGTGATGGACAGCACGCGGTCGACGATGCCGGGCAGCTCCTCGCCACCGGCATGCGCGTGACAGGTGTCGAGGCAGAAGCCGATGCCGCTGTCGCCGATCGCGTCCCAGAGCCTCGCGAGCCGCTCGAAGCGCCGGGCGAGCGCGTGGTCGCCGCCGGCGGTGTTCTCGAGCAGCAGCTGGACGGGCGTCTCGAGCTGCTCCACCGCCTTGCGCCAGTTGTCGATGCCCTTGTCGATCTCGTCGTCGCTGGCGACGTGGCCGCCGTGCACGACGACGGCCACCGCGCCGAGCTCGACCGCGCCGTCGCAGTGCTGTTGCAGGATCTTCCGGCTGGGGATCCGGATCTTGTTGTTCAGCGTCGCGACGTTGACGACGTACGGCGCGTGGACGACGTACGTCAGACCGCTCGCGCGCAGCTCGGTGATGTCGTCGCGCGGGACCGGCTTCTTCCAGTCCTGCGGGTCGCCGAGGAAGAGCTGCACGAAGTCGGTGTCGCGCGCCTTCGCCTCGCTGATCGGGTCCTTCGGGTCGACATGCGCGCCAATCTTCAGCATCCCCTCACCCTACGACCCCCCCACTTCCGGATCTCACGTACCAGTAGGGGTCGAAAAGCGACCCCTGACGGTACGTGAGATCCGAAAAGGGGCGCGTTAGTCGCCGAGGCCGATGACGCCGTACCAGTAGCGCTGGGCGAGCGAGGTCGTCTGGTCGACCCGCACGTGCTTGGTCTCGAGGTACGCGTCGAGGCCGGCGCTGCCGAGCTCGCGGCCGACACCGGACTGCTTGTAGCCGCCGAACGGCGAGCTCGCGTTCATCGCGTGGTTCTCGTTGACCCAGACGGCGCCGCTGCGCAGCCGGTTGGCGACGGCGATCGCGCGCGGGATGTTCGTCGACCAGACCGAGTTGGCCAGGCCGTACGGCGAGTCGTTGGCGATCGCGACCGCCTCGGAGTCGCCGTCGTAGCCGATCACCGAGAGCACCGGGCCGAAGATCTCCTCCTGCGCGATGGTCATGTCGTTGGTGACGTCGGCGAAGATCGTCGGCGCGTGGAAGTGGCCCTTCGCGAGCTCGCCGTCGGTGAGCACCTCGCCGCCGGTGACCAGCCGGGCGCCCTGGTCGAGGCCGATCTTCACGTAGCCCTGCACGCGCTCGATCTGCGCCGCGGAGATCAGCGGCCCGAGGTCGCTCTCGAAGTCGCCGGCCGGGCCGACCTTGAGCGCCTCGGCCAGGGGGACGAGCCGGTCGAGCACCTCGTCGTACATCCGGCGCGGGACGAGGAGGCGCGTGCCCGACTCGCACATCTGGCCCTGGTGGGTGAGGAATCCCCACAGCGCGCCGGGGATCGCGAGGTCGAGGTCGGCGTCGTCGAGGAGCAGCGTGACGCCCTTGCCCCCGAGCTCGAGCGTGAGGCTCTTCACCGTGTCGGCGGCGCCACGCATGATCCGCCTGCCCACCTCGGTCGAGCCCGTGAAGGCGACCTTGTCCACCAGCGGCGAGGCGGTCATCGCCTCGCCGACGGCGATCGAGGTCGAGGTGACGACGTTGAAGACGCCCGGCGGCAGGCCGGCCTCGGCGGCGACCCGGCCGAGCAGCGCGGCGGTGCCCGGCGTGAACGTCGAGGGCTTGAGGACGACGGTGCAGCCGGTGACGAGCGCCGGCGCGACCTTCCACATCGCGAGGATGAGCGGGAAGTTGAACGGCGCGATCAGGGCGCAGACGCCGACCGGCTCCTTGCGCGCGTAGTCCCAGGACAGCTCGGGCGTCGCGTTCTGCGGCAGGCCCTCGATGTCGCGCCGCGACTCGTAGAGATCGATGACCGTGCGGGAGTGCTCGACGCCGAGCGGCACCGTGAACATCGACGCGAGGCGCATGGTGTGGCCGGCGTCGCGACTCTCCATGTCGATGAACTCGGGCAGTGCGGCGGTGATCCGCTCGACGAAGTCGCGCACGAGGCGGATCCGCGACTCGCGGCTCTGCGTCGCCCAGTCGCCGGTGTCGAACGCGCGGCGTGCGGCCGCGATGGCCCGCTCGACGTCCGCGACGCCGCCGTCGGCGGCGACGCCGACCACCTCGCCGGTGGACGGGTCGTGCGACTCGAAGGTCGCGCCGGAGGCGGCCGGGCAGAGCTCGCCGTCGATGAACAGCTGGTAGGTCTCGGTCATGGCTCGAACGCTACGCGGGGGCCTGCACCCGTGCCAGAGCGGGCCGGTCCCGCCGGATGCCACACTTGCCCCATGACCGCCGTACGCCGGACCGCCCTCGCCGCGCTGCTCGCCGCGCCGGTGCTGGGGCTGGCCGGCCTGCCCGCGTGGGCCGACGACGCGGCGGTGCAGACCACGGGTGGCAACACCTTCTCGCCGGCCTCGGTGACGGTGGACGTCGGCGACACGGTGACCTGGACCAACAACGGCGGGCTCAACCACACGGTCACCGCGTCCACGAACAACTGGGCGAAGAACAACAGCATCGGCTTCTCGGGGCAGAGCACCGCCTACACGTTCGAGTCGCCCGGCACCTACGGCTACTACTGCCAGACGCACGGCGGTCCCGGGTCGGGCATGAGCGGCACGGTCGTCGTCCGTGGGGCCGCGTCGCCGACGCCGCCGGCCAGTCCCTCCGCGAAGCCGACCCCGAAGCCGACGCCCAAGCCCTCGGTCAGCCCCTCGGTCGCGCCTTCCCCGACGCCGACCCGGACGCCCAGCCGTACGCCGTCGGCGACCGCGAAGCCCTCGCCGTCGCGCAGCGCCCCCCTTACCCCGCAGACCCAGCTGCCGACCCGGCACGTCGAGCCCGCCGTGACCCCGGCCCCGCTCGAGCTGGGCTTCGGCGGGCTGAAGGGTGCCGAGCCGACCCACCGGGAGCGCGGCCTGCCCATCGCGCTGGCCGTGATCGCGCTGCTGGGCGTGGGCACGGCCGAGGTGCGGGTGCTGCTGTCCGTCCCCACCGCCAAGGACTGACGCCCGCCCGTCCACAGCCCGTCCGGCGTACGGCGGGGACTGTCGGACGTGGCCCCTACTGTCGTCTTCGGGTTCGTTCGGCCCGGGGGCCGCGTGTTAGGTTTCGCACTTGTTCGCGACGCGGACAGCCTCCTGTCACGGATCGACCGTGACCGCTTAGACCGAAGGAGGTGGACTGTTTTGCGTCACTACGAGCTGATGCTCATCCTCAGCCCGGACCTCGAAGAGCGCTTGGTAGGACCGGCGCTCGACACGTTCCTCAAGGTCGTCAAGGACGACGGCGGGACCGTGGAGAAGATCGACATCTGGGGCCGGCGCCGCCTGTCGTTCGAGATCGACAAGCGGTGGGAAGGCATCTACGCCGTCGTCGACCTCCAGGCCGAGCCGGCGACCGTCAAGGAGCTGGACCGCCAGCTCAACCTCAACGAGGTCGTCATGCGCACGAAGGTGCTGCGACCCGAGCTCCGCTAGCCCCCGGACACCCGACACGAACCCTTCCCCTCATGGCTCCGGCACCCGCCGCAGCCCGGCACCAGCCCGACTAGGGCGGAAGGGCAAAGGACTCACATGGCCAACGACACGACGATCACCCTGGTCGGGAACCTCACCGACGACCCGGAGCTGCGGTTCACCCCCAACGGGGCGGCCGTGGCCAACTTCACCGTGGCCTCCACGCCGCGGTTCCTCGACAAGACCACCAACGAGTGGCGCGACGGCGACGCCCTGTTCCTGCGCTGCTCGATCTGGCGCCAGGCCGCGGAGAACGTCGCCGAGTCGCTCCAGCGCGGCATGCGGGTCATCGTCACCGGGCGGCTCAAGCAGCGCTCGTACGAGACCAAGGAAGGCGAGAAGCGCACCGTCTACGAGGTCGAGGTCGACGAGATCGGTCCCTCGCTGAAGTACGCGACCGCCAAGGTCAACCGCCAGCAGCGCGGTGCGGCACCCGGCGGCGGCGGCTTCGGCGGCGCACCGGCGTCGGCTCCGGCCGAGGACCAGTGGGCGACGGCGGGCGCCGGCGTACCGAGCACCGACGAGCCGCCGTTCTAGCGGCTCGCATCCCTTCCCCTTACTGACGAAAGCGACGAATCCCGATGGCCAAGGCACCGGTCCGCAAGCCGAAGCGCAAGGTCTGCGTCTTCTGCAAGGACAAGATCACGTACGTCGACTACAAGGACACCGGGCTGCTCCGGAAGTTCATCAGCGACCGCGGCAAGATCCGCGCGCGGCGCGTGTCCGGCAACTGCAGCCAGCACCAGCGCGACGTCGCCGTCGCGGTCAAGAACTCCCGCGAGATGGCGCTGCTGCCCTACAGCAGCACCGCCCGATAGGGGCGCGGGGATGAAGCTGATCCTCACGCAGGAGGTCTCCGGCCTCGGTGGGCCCGGCGAGATCGTCGAGGTCAAGGACGGCTACGGCCGCAACTACCTCGTGCCGCGCGGCTTCGCGATCGTCGCCACCAAGGGCGCCGAGAAGCAGGTCGCCACGATCAAGCGGGCCCGCGAGGTACGGGAAGTGCACGACCTCGGCCAGGCGCAGGACCTCGCGTCCCAGCTCCAGTCGCTCGACGTGAAGCTGCCGATGCGCTCCGGCGCGGGCGGCCGGCTCTTCGGTGCGGTCACGGCCTCCGACGTGGTCGACGCGGTCAAGTCCTCGGGCGGGCCGGCGCTGGACAAGCGGCGGGTGCACATCGAGACGCCGATCAAGTCGCTCGGGACGCACACGGTCGGCGTACGGGTGCACGCCGAGGTCGACGCGAAGATCACCGTCGAGGTCGTCTCCGCCTAGCTCCGCACGCTGCTGGGGCTACTTGGGTGCGAGCCTCGCGGCGCCGTCGAGGCGGATGACTTCGCCGTTGAGGTAGTCGTTCGCGACCATGGCGACCACCAGCTGCGCGAACTCGGTCGCCTCGCCGAGCCGCTTCGGGAAGACGACGTCCTTCTTCAGGCCCTCCTTGAACGCCTCGGAGGCCTCGCCGCTGCCGTAGATCGGCGTGTCGATCAGCCCGGGCGCGATGGTGTTCACGCGGACGCCGACCGCCGCCAGGTCGCGCGCCGCGGTGAGGGTCAGCCCCGTGATGCCGGCCTTGCTCGCGGTGTACGCCGACTGCCCGATCTGGCCGTCGAACGCGGCCACCGACGCGGTGTTGATCACCACGCCCTTCGCGCCGTCGGCGTTGGTCGGCTCGAGCCGGCTCATCGCCGTCGCCGCGAGCCGCATCATGTCGAAGGTCCCGACCAGGTTGATCTCGATCACCTTGCGGAAGTGGTCGATCGGGAACGCCGACTCGTACTTCCCGTCGCGGCCGACGATGCGCGACGCGGAGCCCACGCCCGCGCAGTTGACCAGGATGCGCAGCTGCCCGTGGGCGGCCGCCTGGTCGACGGTCGCGATGTTCTGCTCGGTCGACGTGACGTCGGTGTGCGCGAACGCGCCGCCGAGCTCCTTCGCGAGCGCTTCGCCGCGCTCGTCCTGCAGGTCGGCGACGACGACGAAGGCGCCCTGCGCCGCGAGGGCGCGGGACGTGGCTTCGCCGAGCCCGGAGGCTCCGCCGGTGACGATGGCTACTGAGTTCGAGATCTCCATGGGCGTCAGGATGCCATCCCCGGCGCGCCGCTCGCGATCCGCTCCGCGACGCGGACCGTGGCCGCCAGCTCGGGCAGGTTGAGCTCGGCTTGTGTGACGTCGTCCGGCCAGTCGGTCACGACCTCGCCCGCCCAGACGGCCCAGTCGTCGACAAGTGCGTAGAACTGCGTGAGGAAGCCGCCGACCAGCTGGTTGATCGGCGCGCGTCCCGGGAACGGGTCGGCGCCGGCCAGGTACGCGCGCCCCACCTGGAGGCTCTCGGCGTTCTGCTCGTGCGCCCACGCTCGTGCTGCCTCGAGGTTGGCCAGCACGTCCGCCTTCGTGCCGCTGTCCGCGAAGTGGATCTTGAGCAGCTGCTCGAACTCGAGCTCCGGCCCGGCGCCCGGCTCCGCCACCCACGCGGCCAGGGCACGGCGACCCTTCGGAGTGATCGTGTAGCGGGTCCGCTTGCGCTTGCCGACGGTCTCCTCGGCGGCGCGGGCGAAGCCGAGCGCGACGAGCTTCTTCGGCTCCTCGTAGAGCTTGCTCTGCGCGCGCGGCCAGATCCGGCGCGTGCTCAGCGCGACCTGCTGCACCAGCTCGTACGACGTCCACGACTGGATCGCCAGCAGGCCGAGGATCGCGTACGACGTCGTGGTCACCGGCACTCCTTGACTCTTGCTCCCAAAGGGACTATTTATAACTCCCAAAGGGAGTATAGCCGGAGGAGACGCCATGACGAGCACCCCCACCACCATCCCGACCGCACCGGACAACGGGTACGCCTTGCTCGCCTGGGACGGCGAGGACGGCGAGTACTGGGCGCAGGAGGAGCGGATCTTCGACGCCGCCATCCAGCGCTACCAGGAGCCGTTCCTCGCGGCCGCGAGGATCGAGGCGACGGACCGCGTCCTGGACATCGGCTGCGGCAACGGCCAGACCACGCGCGACGCGGCTCGGCTCGCCGCCGAGGGCCGCGTCCTCGGCGTGGACCTGTCGTCGCGGATGCTCGCTGTCGCCCGGCGGCGCGCGAGCGAGGAGGGTCTGGACAACACCGAGTACTTGCAGGCCGATGCGCAGATCCACGATTTCGGCGCGGGGTCGTACGACGTCGCGGTGAGCCGGACCGGCGCGATGTTCTTCGCCGACCCGGTCGCGGCGTTCAGCAACATCGGTCGCGCGCTGCGGCCGGGTGGGCGGCTCTCGCTGCTGGTGTGGCAGCCGATCCCGCTCAACGACTGGTTCCTCGCGTTCGGCCAGGCGCTCGCCGCGGGCCGCACGATGCCACCGCCCGCGCCGGACGCGCCCGGCCCGTTCTCGCTCTCCGATCCGGATCGCGTGCGGACGATCCTCACCGCCGGCGGTTTCGGTGACGTCGCGCTGGGCGGGCGCAGCGAGCCCATGTACTTCGGCCGGGACCTCGACGACGCCTACCGGTTCGTCAGCGGCCTGGGCTTCGCGCGGTTCATGCTCCGCGACCTCGACGCGGATGCGCAGGCCGGCGCGCTCGAGGCGCTACGGACGACGCTCGCCGAGCACGTGACGGCCGACGGCGTCGTCTATCCGTCGGCCTGCTGGGTGGTCACCGCGCGCCGGCGCTGAAGCAACAGCCCCGCGACCAGGAGACAGGCCAGACCGAGCAGGGCCGTCGTACCCGACGCACCGGTGCTGGGCATCGGCGGTCCGCCCGGTGCCGGTGCAGGGGACGGGGCCGCCGGTGGTACGACGGGTGTGGCCGGTCCGCCGGCGGCCGTGGCGCAGCTCGAGCCGGGCATCGGCGCGACCCACTTCGGGTCGGCGACGCGGTACGCGCGCTCCTTCAGGTAGTCGGCCGGGTCGAGCAGGTGGTCGATCTCCGGCGGGTTGGGCAGCGCGTTGAGCTGGCTGGCCAGCTCGTCGGCGTAGGCCGCCTGGCCGGCCGAGATGACCGGCGCCCACGCGTCGCCGTGCGTCGGGACGAAGACCTTCGGGTGGCCGTACTGGACGTAGAGGCGGGGGTCCTGCAGGCCGGAGACCGGCTGGTCGAAGCCGAGGATCGCGTTGGCCAGCACGTCGATGCAGCCGGGGAAGGCGTCGAGCGCCTGCTGCACCGCGGGCTGGTCGAAGATCGGCCCGGCCGAGTCGCCGACGACGAGCGTGAAGTCGCCGATCCGGAAGTGGTAGAGCCAGGTGCCGCCCTGGTTGCTCTCGTTCTGCTGCGCGAGGAAGCGCTCCAGCTCCTCGGGGTTGTCCTGGAAGTGCTCGATGTAGGGCTGCGGGTCCATGACCGGCACGTACGGGTCGAGCTCGTTGCCGCCGCCGGGTGGGCTGGTGTTGGAGTGGATGTGCTGGAGGACGGTCACCGGGTCGAGGTCGGCGAAGAGCTTGAGCGGCGCCGCCGTACCGGGTGCCGGTGAGGTCATCGTGCCGGTGATCGCGCAGGTGAAGTCGGTGGGCACGCCCTCGCGTGCCGCGCCCTCCTCGCCGACCGTGCAGATTTCCTCACTGCCGACGACGACCGCGTTGGCGAGGCCGGCGACGTAGCCGAGGTCGCCGGCGTGGTCGAAGTGGCCGTGCCCGACGAGGATCGCCTCGGGGTCGAGTGCGGCGAGCTCCTCGCGGCCGAGCGGCAGGTAGTCCTCGACCGCGCCGATGATCTCCCACGCGTCGAAGAGCAGCAGGTGGCCGCCGATCGTGATGACGAAGCTCGACACGCCGGTCCAGTGCAGCGTCACGTACGCCGGGTCGTCCCAGTGGTCGCCGAGCAGCTGGTCGCGGACCGCGCGCGCGGCGGGTGAGACGGTCGGGGCGGCCGGCAGCGGGGTGAACTGCGCGATGGGGACCCGGGTCGGCGCAGCGTGGGCCTGCCGCGACAGCTTCGGCAGCGGAACGGCCAGCGCGATGACCGCGACGGCGAGTAGCGGTCTCAGCGCTCGATTCATGCGAAGTTTCTTCCACACACAGCCTGTGCGTTCCTTGTCGCAGGTCAGCGCGGTGCGGCGTACCGCCGTCCACAACGCGTGCACACCTTGCACACAGCGCCGCGCCGGAGCGTGCACACGTTGCGCACAGGTGGCGGTGGACGGCGCCCTTGTCCCCACCCACGGCGCTGCTTAGCCTGCCCCCTCGCAGTCTTGTCACAGGTCCGCTCGATCCTGTTTCGAGGACGATTTCGAAGGGGGGAGCGAGACCGTGAGCATCGACCTCAACGCGCCGGGCCCGTCGTCTGCGCCGCCCTCGGAGTTCGAGCGCACGCCCCCTCAGAACATCGAGGCGGAACAGGGTGTGCTCGGCGGGATGCTGCTGTCGAAGGACGCGATCAGCGACGTCCTCGAGGTACTCAAGCCGACCGACTTCTACCGGCCGGCGCACCAGACCATCTACGAGGCCGCGCTCGACCTCTACGCGCGCGGCGACCCCGCCGACGCGGTGACCGTGATGGCCGAGCTCAACCGGCGCGGCGACCTCGCGCGGGCCGGCGGCGCGCCGTACCTGCACACCCTGGTCTCGACGGTCGTGACTGCGGCGAGCGCGGGCTACTACGCGAAGATCGTGGCCGAGCAGGCGATCCTGCGCCGGCTGGTCGAGGCCGGCACGCGCATCGTGCAGCTCGGCTTCGCCGGGCGCGGGCAGGACGTCGACGACATCGTCGACCGCGCGCAACAGGCCATCTTCGATGTGACCGAGCGGCGGGCCAGCGAGGACTACATCCGCCTCGAGGACCTGCTCCAGCCGACCCTGCACGAGATCGAGTCGATCGAGTCGCGCGACGGCATCATGACCGGCGTACCGACCGGCTTCATCGAGCTCGACAAGCTCACCAACGGCCTGCACCCTGGCAACCTCGTCATCCTCGCCGCGCGCCCGGCGGTGGGTAAGGCGCTGGCCCTCGACACTCCGCTGCCCACGCCCACCGGCTGGACCACGATGGGTGAGGTACAGGTCGGTGACTTCCTGCTCGGCTCAGAAGGTCAGCCGACGCGGGTGGTGGCCGCGACGGAGGTCATGCACCTTCGCGCGTGCTTCGAGCTGACCTTCTCCGACGGCGCGACGATCGTCGCCGACGCGCAGCACCAGTGGCTGACGACGACGCACACTCGGCGACGCGCCCGCGCGTTGGTCACGGTCGGCGCACGAGCCGAACCCTTCACCGCTGCCGCCGTGGTCACGACGGTCGAGATCGCCGCGACGCTGCGCGTCGCGGGCGCGCCGAACCATGCGATCGGCGAGGGGGACAGCGAGGTCTTCGTCACGGGAGCCCGGCGGGTGCCCAGCGTGCCCGTGCGGTGCGTGCAGGTCGATGCCGCCGACCACCTGTTCCTCGCCGGGCCCACGAAGATCCCCACGCACAACTCGACGCTCGGTCTCGACATCGCGCGGTCGGCGGCGATCAAGCACCAGCTGCCGGCGGTCATCTTCTCGCTGGAGATGAGCAAGCTCGAGATCACCATGCGTCTGCTGTCCGCCGAGGCGCGCGTGCACCTGCAGAGCATGCGCACCGGTCGGATGAGCGAGGAGGACTGGGGCCGGCTCGCGAGGCGGATGGGCGAGGTGGCCAACGCGCCGCTGTTCATCGACGACTCGCCGAACCTCACGATGATGGAGATCCGCGCGAAGGCGCGGCGGCTCAAGCAGCGTCACGACCTCCAGCTCGTCGTCGTCGACTACATGCAGCTGATGACGTCACCGAAGCGCGTCGAGAACCGCCAGCAGGAGGTCAGCGAGATCTCCCGGTCGATGAAGCTGCTGGCCAAGGAGCTCGACGTCCCGGTCGTTGCGATCAGCCAGCTCAACCGTTCCCCTGAGCAGCGCTCCGACAAGAAGCCGCAGCTCTCGGACTTGAGAGAGTCAGGCAGTCTCGAGCAGGACGCAGACGTCGTGATCCTGCTGTACCGCGAGGACGCATTCGAGCGGGAGTCGGCGCGCGCCGGCGAGGCCGACTTCATCGTGGCCAAGCACCGCAACGGCCCGACCAACACCGTGACCGTCGCCTTCCAGGGTCACTACTCCCGCTTCGTCGACATGAGTCCTACGACCTAGATGCTGACACAGCACCCTAGGGGCAAATTCCCGCGTCACGGGGCGACTTCGGCGAATCGCGGGCGTTCCGAGGCGAATTGTAGGTGGCAATTCCAGTGATCAATTGCAGAGCTATCTGATCAGCGCGTGATCAAACTTCTGCGCACGACCTGATCACCATGACCGTGCGGAAGCGGAGTCCGACCCCTAGCCATCCGTTGTCCCCGGTCGTCCACAGGCATGCCCCACACCGGGCCAAGTTGTCACACCCGAGTGATATCTCTGATGGGACCGCAAGGGCCGTGTAGACCCCACGACAGCGCATCGATTGGACCGCAGATGGCGAGGTTCGAGCTGAACCCTCAATTCACGGTCATGCAGCAGCGGATCCGGCTGGGGGACAGAGCCCTGATCGCGATCGCGGCGCATCAAGAGGTGCGGCAGGTCCTGCGATCCAGCACCGAGCTGCTCGGGCACGGCCTGGAAGACGTCCTCATCGGCAGCTACGGGCGCAAGGTATCCACGTGGCCGGGCAAGGATGTCGACGTCTTCGGGCGGCTGTCCTCAGAGAACACGGAGTCGATCACTGCCGACGAAACCTACGAGATGTTCGGCCGAGCCTTGGACCCGTTCGCTGCGCAATCACGACTCACAAGGCAACCGCGGTCGTTCAAGATCGCCTTCAGTCGCACTCGAACGCCGAGCGTGGCATCACTGAGAAGCGCGGCACAGGTCTACGAATGGGAGGCAACCCGCGCGGAGTCGGTGATTCAGCGGCTACCGGAGCTGGCGTTCGAGTTCTCGGTGGACGTCGTGCCTGCGGTCAAGTGGGGGAAGCACTACGGAATCCCCGAGGTGCAGCGCGATCCCCGAACAGATGTAGTGGCGCGCAGCGGACGTTGGCGTCTCACCAACCCAGTTGCACTCACGGACCTCACTCACGAGCGCAACCGGGATCCGCAGATCGACGGCATCGGTGGATTCGTTCGCGTCGTGAGGATGGTCCGGCAGATCAAGTCCGCGCACTTGCCCGATGCAAAGCCAGGCGCGCTCTACTACGAGATGGCTCTACACGAGGGTTTCCGAACGGGTGCGATCGTTGGAGCGAGCTGGGCTGATATCGCAGAGTCTGCGTTGGTGTTCTTGGCGTCCCGCCTGGCTTCGAGCGAGCCGATCCGCGACCCAGTTCTCGACGTGCCCTACCAGCCGGCGCCAACGCAAGCCGAATCGCAAGTCGCTGCGGAGACATTCGCGATGCTGGCAAGACGAGCGAGGAGCGCCGTCACCGCGGACTCGCAATGCCAGGCGGCACATGAATGGCGTGCGGTCTTCGGAGGCAACGGCCGGGACACGCAGGTCTTCCCACTCCCGCCTGGTTGCCGTGGCACGGGCGCCACGATGGGCGCCGCAGCGGCCAATCTGGCCGTGGGCGGGAGCGCAGAGCGAGGATTCGGTGGTCGCTGACCCGCCGTTCGACTCCGCTGCAGACCCCGACAGCCTCCGATCCTTCATCGGTGAACTCGAGCGGGCCGGCTACGTACGCGAAGACGATTGGACCTGGACGGGCCCCACGGATCCCGCCCTTATCTCCGCTGGGTACACGACCGCGGAGCGCATGGGCATCCGTCTGAGGGTCTCGTGGCCATACCTTCCGCCACTGCTCATCGTCCCGGGGATCTCAAACTGGCACGCCGACCAAGAACGCCTGTGCATCTGGCAGGCGGAGGATGCGAGCCAACGGTGGACCACTCTCGACGGGTTGAGTGCGCGGATCGCAGAGTGGGTCGAGGACGCTGATCTCGGATTTGCTCGTTCGGAGAATGCGCGCAACCCCGAGATCTACTGGCAGCAGCCGATGCCGATGGTTGCCGGACTCGTCGATCTGGAGGGGCTGCTGTCCGGCGAGACCGCCGATGGTCAGCACGGTGAGTTCCAGTTCGCGGATGCGGTATCGGCGGACGGGCGCCCCAGTCCAGGAGCTGTCTACGACCTGCGCCCGGGCGCGTACACAGCGGGCAGCCCGCTGCCCGGCGGAGTGAACTACGGCCAGGTCCGCGGCCGATGGTTCTTGCGCGAAAACGTCTCAGGGCCACCACGCAACCTCGATGAGTTCCGGTCACTGCTGACCGATCGGCAACGCGAACGACTCGACAAGGACCTTCGCGATCGCGCTGTCGTCATGTTCGGCCTCATCTGGCGCAACAACGCCGGGCTCGTGGCGACGATGCTTCTCTCGGTCCGCGGCGCTGACGGCGCGCGGGAAACCGCCCTCGTAGCGCTACGGCCAAACGGCCCGGACGAGCTGCTGCTGCGGGCCGGACCCGACGCGGCGACACTGCAGGGGAAACGGGTCGCGATCCTCGGCGTCGGTGCCGTCGGGTCGCACGTCGCCGAGCTCCTCGCCCGTGCCGGCGTGGGCACGCTGCGCCTTGTGGACTCGGACCGGCTCTGGCCAGCCAACCTGATCCGCCATGCTGCCGCGCCGGGCACTCCCGCGGCGACGTTGAAGACCCACGCCCTGCAGGCGGACCTGGAGCAATACCCGTGGGTCCGCGTCGAAGTACCAGCGGAGGACGACTACGGCATCAAGTGGTCGATTGACGGGCTGCGCGAACTGCTCGCGGACGTCGATGTGACTGTCGAAGCGACCGGTTTCGTGGGTCTGTCTCAGCTGGCCGGACAGGTCGCGGCCGCCCAGCAGAGGCCGTTGGTCTCGGCCGCGCTGTTTCGGGGAGGGACCGTTGCGCGAGTACGCCGACAAGCGCTGCCTTCGGACACTCTGTTCATCCGGCGCCCGCACCTCGACGCGTATCCCGAAATCACCCCGTTAGAGGAGGAGGTCGAATACGTCGGCTCGGAGACGGGTTGCCTAGCGCTGGTCCACAACTCGCCTCCGATCGCAGTCGTGCATGCAGCCGCACTAGCTTCCGAGGTGGTCGTCGACTTCCTTGTCGGCCGCAATGAGCAGCCCGACGAGGTGATCGAGGTACTTCGTTCGGGACCCGTCCCGTTCCACAGAGTGGGGCGCCTGCGTCGGACGGACATGACGAGGACGATCGACGTGGTGGAGAGCGCGCTGGCGAGTATGCGGTCCGCGGCCAGTGCCGCTGCGCCCAACGAGACCGGCGGGGTCCTTGTCGGCGCGCTCATCGATGCCAGACCAGTTGTGACAGCCGCAGTCGAGGTCTCCGATCCCGGTGCTGCTCCCCAGAGCTTCAGGATCGCCGCGCACAGCGTTCCGCGCACCGTGGAACCGTTTCACGACGCGGACGAGCGTCTGGGCTATCTCGGTGAGTGGCACTCCCACACAGGCCCGGAGCCCAGCGGTCCGAGCCACCTCGACGTCGCCAGCATGCTTGCGCTCGCCGAGGAGTCGGGCACCGACGAACCGGTGCTTGTGATCGTGCACGCGGACACAAGACTCGTTCGTGGGCACGTAGTCACCGAAGGGCAGCTGATCCCGGCTGACATCTGCGAGGCCGGCGACCTGCCCGCTGCATCCCCGGAGGCTTGCGCGTGAACCGAACGTTCATCAGCTACTCGGGTAGTCGGGACGAACGACGCCTTCTTGTCGAGGCACTCTCTGAACATGGAGTCACGCCATGGCGCGACGTCGAGAGCCTAACGGTAGGAGCAGGGACGACCGAGTTCGTGCTTGCGGACCTCGCCACCTGCAGGGCGGCGATTGTGTGGGTCGATGCGAGGCTGTTGGCGTCCGAGTACGTCGCGACTGTCGAGCTCCCAGCTATCGCCGCGGCGCGGTCCGGCCACGGCCTGCTCGTCATCCCGGTGTTCGATGACATGACGCCGAGCGAAGGCAGCGATCGCCTGCGCGAGGCGACAGGATTCGAACTGGGCGAGCAGAACGGCCACGTCGTTCAGCCAGGCTCTGATCCGACTGTGACGGCGCGCGCCGTCGCAGCGCGTGTGGCAGAGGCACTCATTGCGCGGGCCTACAGCGAGAACCTGCCGGCGTCGATGCGCCTCGTCACCTACGACGACACGGCAGACATGCGAGACACCGCTGTCCTCAGTGTCGATTGGCGCCATCGATTCAGCTCAGGTGCGATCGACGAAGCCACGCGTGCGGATCTGAAGGAAGCCCTCGCAACTGTGGCCGGATTGCTGAAGGCCCGATACGGGCCGTCGACCCTCCAACTGGCCATCAAGTCGCACCTGCCCATTGCTGCAGCCATTGGGTACGCGTTCGCCGAACCAACCGGCTACACCATTCGCATGCCACGGGGAGAGGAGGAGTTCCACACGATCCGTAGGCCCGATGCCGTCGAGCCTCTTGTGCGGGAAGCCTTCCCGGCCGGTCCGATCGATGCCCGAGCGGCGGCGTTGGGGGTCGCAGTGAGTCGCGACGTCGACGCCGGGATCACTGCACGGGTGCGGGCCGGCGACAAATACCGTGAACGGCTCACGCTCAAGCCCCCGAAAGGGACCGCGAGAACGGCAGTTCAAGACGCAAACACTTGCGCGGCTTGGGCTGCACAGATTGGCAGCACCCTGACGGAGCTCTCGGACCGGAACGACATCGACTGCATAGACCTGTACTTGGCGACCCCAGTTGAGCTGGCAGTCGCCATCGGCTGGTGGGCTAACGCGGTTGGTCCTCTCCGATTGATGAACTGGTTGGGAAAGACCGGACCTTACGAACCGCTTTGGAGCCTTCCGTGACGCTGTCGATCCGGGCTGTCGCGCAATGTCGCGCCGACGCGTTCGTGGAAAGGTGACGCCGTGAGCGGGGTTCCTGTCGATGGGCGGGGCATCGAGCCACAAGCGATCCGCCTCAGCGCGGCGGACGCAACGCGTGGCTCTACTGGGCCGGAGTACTCGTCATGGCCGTGCTGAGTCTTGCGGTGATGACGGGCCATCCCCGCTACTGCGTCAGGAGGCACGCGGGCGCGGCCCGGGCCGAGCTCGCGCGAGTCTCACAACGGAGCCATCAGCGCTCTGGTCCAGAAGGGCGTGCGCGACAGTCATGCGTCGATACCGCCGCAGCAAGTCGCCCAGTTGGTCGCCGGAGAGATCTGTCTCCGCCAACAAGGCCGTGATCAGTTCCTTGCGGTCCGTCCGCTCGCCCGCCGCTCGGGCCCGGGCGAGGAGTGCATCGACGCGCTGGCTGACGGCGACAGGAACCCGCAGCCCGACCTGGCGGTCGCGTGATGTGCAGAGGAGTTCTCCGGGATCCAACGTGTCGTCGACTCCCGATGTCACACCGGCCTCCTACGATAAACATATGTCTGATACAGGTCTGACATTTCTGCTTCGTCTGATCTTCGCAGCAGCCGACGACTGCTGGCTAGACGCGCGCGACCACACACCGCTGCATCGCGGACTCAGCACGCTGATGGACCGGGTGGCCAGCGACGACGCGTTCCGGGCGGCGTGGTCTCACGCTCGGTTACCAGTGCTGCGGATCGAGCCGGACGCCGAGGTTGGGCGTCGGGCTCGAGGGGTTACTCCCGCGTTGTGGGAGCTCGCGGCCGAGGGCTCGCTCGTCACGGAAGCCCCGGGCTTGACTGCAGGGTATGCAATTGCGGCGGGTGCGCGGACGGCGGCGAGGCGTGCGGTGCTACGGCTGGACCCGACGGTTGTTCAAGCAGTGGACGAAGTGAGCGGTTACCTCGCGGCTTGCTCGACCGCTGAAAAGACGCCCCGTAGCGCCGCCCGATCGTCCGAGCGAAGCCGGGCATCCAAGGCGCGTATGCCACGCCAGGCGGCGGTGCCCGGTGGGCGCCAGCGGGCCTCTGCACGAACGAGTCCCGCGTAGCGGCCGCGCCGAATCTGCGTCAGTTCAATGCGATAGACCCTCGCCCGGTTGGCGGGCTGGTTAGACCACGTGGCATCCCACACGACCCTGTCGGCGTCCTCATGGACGACGTGCCACGTCAGATAACGGATGCTGTCGAGTCGCCTGAGAGCGTCTGCGGCGGACGCCGGCCGTCGCGCCGGATCGGCATGGGTGAGACTGCGGGCGAGTCGAGCTAGTGCATCCGGAACCTGCGGCGCCGTGATCTCGTAGAAGCGATCGGGGATGGCTCGTCGGCCGGCGTCCAGGCGAGTGGCAATCGTGGCGTCGTCGAAGTCGGCGTAGGGGTATGGCCCGTGGAGCATCTCCCGCAGGGTCATACCGAGTCCGTAGAGCTCCCCGCGCACGGTGTACCGCCCGAGGTGGTTCTCCGGGGGGCGGTAAAGCGGAGTACCGCTTCGCGCTTCTGCATCCCTGGCTGGGGTCATGGTGACGGCGCTGCCCAGATCGCCGAGGTAGGGGTGACGACGGTCTGCGGAGAGGAAGATGTTGCCGGGCTTGATATCGCGGTGCAGCACGGCGCGCTCGACGTGGAGGTAGTGCAACGCGGAGAGCGTGCCGCGCGTGACGCTGACCGCCTCGGCGAGGCTGAACCGGCTGCCGGTCGCGAGCTGCTGGTTGACGCTGCCGCCCTCGTAGAACGGCATGGTGAATGTGATCGCCTTGACTGCCTTGTTGTCCGGGTCCCATTGGGCCTCCCAGACCTCTACGAGATGTGGGTGGCGCATCTCGTTCAGCATGCGGGGCTCGTTGAACGCGATCGCGTCCTCGACCCCGAGCAGCGAGATGACCTTTTGGACGACTTTGCGGTCGTACACCTCATGCACGCCCAGGTACGCCATCCCAGTGTTGCCCTCGTTGATGGTCGTCAGGAAGTTGTAGGTGGGCCGGTCCAGTCGTTCGCCGTGCAGCACCATGGTCACTCCCGCCCGCCGGCGAGCGCTGCCAGCGCCGCCAGATCGCGCTTGCCGGTCCACGAGGAGCCTACGGGCTTGGTCACGCTCGCGGCCAAGGAGCTGAGCGAGCCCGATCGGCCCAGGTCGAGCAGCGACCGGATACGGGCGCGACTGATGCGGCCGGCGTCGAGGCCTCGCTGCCACGCGGCTAGCAGGAACAGGGTCTCGATCGTGATCCTCGGGACGACACTCTGGACGCTGGTCGAATAAGTCGGCTCGGGGTCCAGGACGCGAACGCGTTCAACCCGGAGCTGACCAAGCACACGGCCGATGTCGTCGAGAAATGCGAGCGTGCCACTGTCAGCCGCCAGCCCATCGGGTGCGACGAGTTTCTCCGGCTTGTCGTTCGTGATCTCCGCGTCGTCGCAGAGCGCGAGATAGGCCGTCGAACCCGCGACGTTGATGCCTAGCACTCGTGTCATGAGCAGATCCTCAATGCCTCTCATCGCAGATCGCGCCACGTATCGTCCTCCACGGGCGGCGTCAGGTGCCGAGTGCGCGAAGGTAGCGGCGAGCAGATGCTCGACAACGACAGTTTGCGCCCTAGGCGACGTGCTCGTATATCGAGTGTCCGTCGTCCCAGTAGCTGTCGAAGACATGCTGATAGACCGCGTCGCACTTCTGTGCGTAGAGCTGCCGGGTGAACTTCTCCGGCAACCGGTCGAGGGTTTCCTCGACCGCGACTCTCACCGCGGCGCGGGTTGCTTGCTCCTTGCGCCAGTCGAGCACGATCTTGTCGCGCTTCAGGACTGCAAGCAGTTCCTCGGCGACGCGCTTCACTTGCGCGTGCTCCTCGTCAGATAGGTCGGGTGCTGGGCGCATGAGCAGGTCGAAGATGGCGAGCTGCTCTTCGTTGAGGTTCTCGGACAACGCCCGTGCCTCTTCGGTGGAAAGCGATGCGCTGAAGCTCAGTAGCTCTTGGAAGAACGTCTCGGTGTTGATGCTGCCGGCGTTGTAGTTGGCGACCAGCTTCTCGAAGCGTTCGACGAGGTCTACTCGTGATGGGTTGAGCCGAACGAGAGCGGTGATCCTGGCGGCGAGCAGGGTGCGAAGCCGTTGCGCCGCCGTGCGGGGCCGGCCTTGCTTGAAGGCGTCTTGAAGGCCCGTCCAGTCAACAGCTCCGAGATCGAACAACGCCTCGGCGTCGGTCCGTGGGATCACGTACTCCTGAGCGGCGACGGACTCATCGAGGAGCTGCTGAATTCTCCCTAGGACGCTGCCGACGTCCGGGCGCTCGGTGTACGCAGCGATGCCGTCGGCGAGGAACTTGGAGACTGCGCGAAGCCGGCTGAACTGATTCGCGCGGGTGTCCGGCAGGATGGCCTTGTAGAGCCGGTCAACGAGGGCGGTGCGAGAGAGGAATGCGATCTTCTCGTCGTCGTCGACCATCAACAGTTCGACGGTTCGCTTGCCTTCCGCGACCAACTCGAAGCCTGTTAGGCCGGCAAGTGCGTCGAGGTCGACCTCCCGTGCGGCGCAGAATGCGCGGAGATCGCCGACAGCCTCGCTCAGCGCGTCGACCAGGGCTCCCTTCTCCTCGACGGGAACATCGCCGGGCTTACCCCCGATCGCGTAGATGGCGAGAGCCTTCTGAAGGTTGCTGAACACATCCACGTAGGCGACGATCAGTCCGTTGTTCTTCTCGGGGAACACCCGGTTGGCGCGTGTGATCGTCTGCATCAGCGTGTGGTTGCGCAACGGCTTGTCCAGGTACACGGTGGACAGAGATGGCACGTCAAAACCCGTGGTCCACATGGAGCAGACGAACGCTATTCGCAGCGGGTCCTGCGCGTCCTTGAACCTGTCTTCCAGGCTTTCTTCCACCATGCGCTTGCGGTGAGGCTTGATATCGAGCCCCCGCGCCGCCATATCCGAGATCTCGTTCTGCGACTGCGAGATGACCACAGCCATGTCGGTGTTGCGCATGAAGACGATCTCGCGGACGAGCCGGTCGTGTTCGTCCTCCGTGAGACCTCCGCCCGCGATGGCCTGCTTGCTGTGCTCCAACCGTTCTGCCCAGAACCGTTGCACTTTCTCGTAGGTTCGTACCGCGGTGATCTTGTCGATGGAAACGACGAGAGCCTTGCCGGGGAAACCCCGGCCGAGGAAGTGGTCGACGATGTCCCCAGCGACGGCATCTAGTCGGTCATCCCGGGTGATCAGCTCGTATTGCTGGCCCAGGAGGCGGCCGAGCTTGCGCTCCTGGTCGTCATCGAGATCCGCCTCCTCGACGATGGCCATGAGGTCGTCTGCGAAGTTTGGGTTCTCGATCGCGACTTGGGGAATGCGGTTCTCGAAGTACAACGGGACGGTCGCCTTGTCAGCCGCGGACGCGGCGAAGTTGTAGACAGAGACGTAGTCGCCGAAGACCTCTCGCGTCCGCTCCTCGCCCGCGATGAGCGGGGTGCCGGTGAACCCGAGGAAGCTCGCATTCGGAAGCGCATTGCGCATGTTGAGCGCCAGGGTGTCGTACTGAGTGCGATGAGCTTCGTCCGTGATCACGATGACGTCGTCGCGGTCTGAGATGACCGGGTGTGTCTCGCCCTTGTCGGTGCGGAACTTGTGTATCAGCGTGAAGACGTAGCGGTGGTCTTCGCCGAGCAGCTGTCGAAGGTGCTCGGAACTCGTTGCACGCATGTGCTTTTCGGCGATTGCCCCAGCGTAGGAGAACTCTTTATAGGCCTGCTCATCGAGGTCGTCGCGGTCGGTGACGATGACGAACGACCAGTTGCCGGGGAGCTTGCGTAGCACCTTCTGCGAGAAGAACAACATCGAGATGGTCTTGCCGGAGCCTTGGGTGTGCCAGAAGACGCCGAGTTTGCCGCGCTCCTCGGGCGTTGCGTGCCGGAGCTCCTCCAGGCGGGCCATGGCGTTGTTGACGCCGAGGTACTGGTGGTTGCGGGCAAGGATCTTGACGAAGCCACCGGGCAGGTCCTGGTAGGCGATGAAGTTCTCCACGATGTCGAGCAGGCGATCCTTGGTGCACATGCCCCGGATGACGGTCTCGAGCGAGACCGAGCCCTGTTCACCTTCGGAGTCGATCTTCTTCCACTCGGAGAAGAACTCCCAGCCGGCGGTGATCGATCCGACCTTCGTGTCTGCTCCGTTGGACAGGACGATGAACCCGTTCGGAGTGAATAGCTCTGGGATGGCGTCGCGGTAGTCGCGAAGGTTGTCGTCGTATGCGTGCTTGAGGCTGCGATGCGACGCCTTTAACTCGATGAAAACAAGCGGGATCCCGTTGACGTAGCCGACGAGATCCGTTCGACGGCGGTACAGGTCCGAGTGAACCCAGAGCTGAGAGACCAGCAGGAAGTCGTTGTTCTCGGGGTTGTCCCAGTCGATGACGATGAGCCGCTCGGGCAAGGTGGTCCCGTCTGGCTGTCGGACGGAGACCTCAACACGGTCACGTAGCAACCCATGGATCTCTGCATTGGCCCTCGCGTAGTGCATGACCGTGCGAGCCTTGGTGAGTTCCGCGACGGCCTGCTCCACGGCCTCGCTCGGCGCCATTGGGTTCAATCGCTCTATCGCCGCGCGGAGGCGCCGCGTCAGAAAGACTTCAGACTTGTTGTCCCTCCCTAACGTGCCGTTCGGCCCAAGCGTCTCGTGGTACGCGTTAACCGCCTCCCAACCCAGCGACTCGAACAGCTGGATGGCGGGTTGCTCCACGAGTTGGTCCTCGGTGTACCGCCCTGACGGAGTCACGAGGCATCCGTGTCGACGTCGATAGTGAGCTTTGCCAATTCGAGGTCACCTGCGATCAGGCGCGGCAGCAAGAGATCGCGGCTGGCTCGGAGTTGGCGGTTGGCTTTCCGAAGAGTGATCTCCATGGAAAGGATGGGATCAAGCAGGCGTGACGTTGCCTCTCGCAACGGTGCAGGCGGGATCAGGATGCTGATTCTCTCGAGGTGGCGCTTGCCCAAGTGAGCAACCGTCGTTCCCACGATTGCTTCGTTCCACCTTGCGATGGGATCCTCGAGGGCCATGTAGAGGGAGTACGTCGAGAGGCCCGGAGTCGCTGGCCGAACGCGTGTGACCCGCTGGTTGAGCCACGCCTCACCAGCTGACCATCGGCCCATGTGGAAGTCGCCGTCCATGCCGATGAGGATGTCGCCGTCCCTGATGCGATATTGATCACCGGGGTCCTCCGTGGTTAGCGTCCGGCTCTCTCCATTAGGGATGTCACGGATTCGCACCACCGGCGTTCCGTGCTCTTCGTTGAATCCCGTGGACTTGAATGCAAACCCGAAGGCAACGTCAGCTACTGCGAACAATGGCTCTACCGACCAGCCTTGCGGCGCACAGCCAAGTTCCGTGTCGACGAGCGGAACCGTTCGGTGCTCGGGATAGCGAAACTCAACGAACCATTCACGGTAGATGCGCTGCGCCAACTCCTCGAAGAGCTTGATCCGACGCATGTTGTTGTCGATGAGGGCGTCGTAGGCCGTGAGGACACCAGCGATCTTCTGCTGGATCGTTATCGGGGGAAGTCGCACTTCCATGTGTTTGGCTGCCCCGACATTGAAGTGCTGCTGAGCAGAGCCAACGAGATTGCCTCCGACAGAGGCAACCCCCCAGGACGAGTTGAAGATTGCTGCGAGGAACCGCGAGTCGAGCTGCGGGCCAGGGGTGATCACGACGAGGTCGGCGCAGTTGGCCTCGCCTAGTGACGCAGGCACTACCGCGGCTGTGCCGGGGTAACCCGTGCGGACAACTGCGACGTCTCCGGGGCGAAGCGCTGACTTGCGGATGCGCTCGTGGAATTCCGGCGTGATGAACTTGATGTTCTCTGTGGCAATGCGGAACGGCGTGATGTTTTGCGACCGCAGGAAGGGAACTCCGGCGTCCACATACTGGTCGACCATCGGGCCAACCCAACCCACCGTGATCCGATCGCACACGTTGGCGAGTCGGACCGCCGGCCACGACGTGTTCAACGCAGCAGCTCTGCGGCGTTGGCTGCGATCCTTGACTGGAGCTGTGCAGCTTCGGTGGTCAGCTCGTCCAACTCTTTGGTCAGCTCAGCCAAGCGTGTCTTGAAGTCGACTCCGTCGTGCTTCGCCTCTGCGACGCCTACATAGCGGCCGGGATTGAGGCTCCAACCCTGCTCTTGGATCTGCTCAATGGTCGCAACTGCGCAAAGCCCCGGAACGTCGGTGTACTTCCCGTCCGGAAACGCTGAAGACAGCAAGGCTGATCCGTGGACCAACTCTGGCTCCTCGCCTCGGTACATGCGGGCGATGTTTGCCAAGAACTCAATCTGGTCGGGGGTCCAGTCGCGATGCGCACGATCGATCTGGCGGAAGACTCTGCGCGCGTCAATGAACAGCACTTTCTCCGCGCGCTCGTCGGTGGCCTTGCCCCGGTCCAGGAACCACAGCGTGACCGGCAACGTCACGCTGTAGAAGAAGTTCGGTCCAACCGAGACAACGACATCCACTGCCTTCTCCGCCAGCATCCTTTGGCGAATTGCCAACTCGCTCCCGCCTGCATCAGCGGCTGAATTGGCCATGACGAACCCAGCGCGGCCCTTCTCGTTCAGCGCCGAGTAGAAGGTCTGGATCCAGATGTAGTTGCCGTTGTCGGCCTTCGGCACTCCGAGCCGGAATCGCTTGTCGCCCTCAAGCTTGGTCTTGTCGATCTTGTTGACGTTGAAGGGCGGGTTAGCCATCACGTAGTCGAACTGACCAACAGACTTGAAGGGATCGTCGTAGTAAGTGTTGGCCTGGCGCACTTGGCCTTCAAGCCCATGCACGGCGAGGTTCATCTTGCACAGCCGGATGGTCTCGTTCACTCGCTCCTGGCCGTAGATCGAGAGCCGACCGGACTTGCCGTTGCGGTGTTCCTCCACGAAGCGGGCGCTCTGAACGAACATGCCGCCTGACCCACATGCTGGGTCGAGGATCTTGCCGTTGAACGGTTCGATGATCTCGACGATCAGGCGAACGATCGGGGTAGGCGTGAAGTACTCGCCTCCCTTTGAACCTTCGACCACTGCGAACTTGCCGAGGAAGTACTCGTAGACCTTGCCGAAGGCGTCGCCTTCGATGTCGCCGAGGATGGAGTTCACGGAGCGAAGCAGGCTTACCAATGTGTCGTTGGTCAGCGCTTGGTAGGTCCGTGGCAAGACGCCTTTCAGCGACGGGTTCTCCGCCTCGATGGCCGACATGGCGTCGTTGATCGCCTTGCCGAGGTTGTCGCCCTCTTTGAGGTTGAGCAGGTTGGCGAACCGGGCCCCATCAGGCAGGTAGAGGACGCTCTTGGCTTGGTAGTTGGCCTTGCCGATCTCGCGACGACCGGTGCTGCTCCCTGCCAACTCGGCTTCGGCCTGGGCGAACCTGCTGTCGGCGAACTTGAGAAAGATCAGGCCGAGAACCGGCACGGAGTACTCGGCGGCCTTCAGGTGGGAGTTGGCGCGTAGCTCGTCGGCGGTCGCCCATAGGCGATCGGCGATGTTGTAGATGTCCACCGTTTCGCGGGTCTTGTGCTTGGTCATCGAGCGGCCCCTGGTCGTCGCGGGTACTAGTGGAGTCTGCCCGCTCTGCGGAAAGGACGAGTGGCCCGTACTGGTGCCGCTCGGACAGCCCGCGCGAGCCTGGTCTCAGCAGTCGCCTCCGCACCTGGACTTACCGAACCGGCTCTCACGACTGCGCGGCCGCCTTCTGCGGCTACAGCGCACCGCGCAACCACTCCAGCTGGCGCAGACCGGACTCGAGTTCGTCGCGGTCAGTCCCACTTCGAGCCTCGCTCAGTTGCCGTCGAACGTGGGCGATGCGGGCGGTTACCTCGCGTCGCCGGCGCAGTCGTTCCAGTCGACAGTTGCCGATCGGGTTGCCCTGAGGGGAGCAGTACTCGCTCGGCCGACCCCGTCCGCCGTCCCAAAAGACTGGTCGCCGGCAACCCGGATTGGCGCATGGTCGAGCCAAGAACGTGGTTCCGCCGATCACCCTGGTCGCCCACGGCGGGACGGCTGCGTGCGGTCGTTGGCGCCCCATGGCGGCGAGTCTAGCGTTGACAGGTCACCGGAAGCAGTTGCCAGGCTACGTGTCAGATCCCTTGGCAAGAAAGCGATATCAGTCCATGCGCACCGCTAAATGCGCGCGAAATTCGGCACAGATGTGCTGTCACCCAGCAGCACTTCCCGGACTGTAGGCACAATTCCGGAGACGTGAGACGCACCTGGCGTTGCAAAAATCGGCCACGTTGGACTGGCGTAATGAGGCGGACGGCAATACGCTCCCGCGCCAAGAGGTCTGGTGGCAGCGTGATGGCCGAGTTCTGTGGGCTGTCAACGTCACCGTGGGCGGTTGCCGTCGCCACGGGGCGTGTTGCTGAAGCCTTGAGTCAGCCAGCGCGCCGAGTTCGTTCGAGGACGGCCCACATGTGCCGAGAGCAATGCGTAAGGCCCGCGACAGTTGCCGCCGTCGCGGGCCCTACTCGCGGTCGCCCCTCAAACGTCAGCCAGCAAGCCGAGTCCTGGGAGTACCGCTATGCGAAGTCTGCCATCGCCCGCATCCTTGTCCACAGACTGCGCCGAGAGAGCAACGCCGGGCCACCAGCGCAGTGATCGTCCAGGAGCGCCCGACGTCGAGCCCTGCAGGGTCCCCGCGGCAGTTGTCCTGGACGCCTGGACGCTCGAACCCATAGGAAGCGAGCCGCCCGACGCGCCATGTCGGTGCCTGTGCGCGTCCTGCTCTCCCGCGTGACGGAGTCAGCGACCACGCGCAGGCAGCCGCGGCCGCAGCGACGCCGCACCCGCAGCGTCTACGTCGTCGACGACATCCCCCGCCTGCAGATCGGGCGGGATGAGCGTGTGCGGGCCGTTTTCGACGCTCTGGTCGATGACGCGACGCTGGACTCGCTGGCCGAAAGCTGCTCCTGTCTGGCACTGCTCGACGCCACGGACCAGCACGAAGGCAAGCAGACGCGGCTCACTCCCTCGGAGTTCGCGGCCATCGATCCACTTCGGTTGGCTGAGGTCCGCCGAGCCGCGAACTACAAGGGCCGCACGAATCAGATCAGGTTCCAGTTGATCAAGCGGCGGGTGCCGTTCCATGTCGCCGGCGCGAGCCAGAACGAGCTCGAGCACATGTGGGATGCGCTCCGCGGCAGGCCCGACCGAGCACTCGTGACCCAGATGGTCCGGCTGTCTTGGCGGCACGGCAGCCTGGACCTGCGGCACGACCCGGATCTGCTGGTGTTCACCGACGCCGGCGAGAGGGTTCTGCTCGACGTCACCAGTTACGAGCGGCCGCCGCTCGACGTGCTGCTGCAGTGGGAGCTGACGGCACGCTTCGCAGAGTCCGTGGGCTGGACGTACGAGGTCCGCCACCCCATGACGGCACAGCGTGCTTTCAACCTGCGAGCCCTCGACCAGTGGGCGGATCCCCCCAGGCGCTATGTCGCCCTCGCCGAACGGATCGAGGAGTGGCTGCCGGCGAACGGGTGCTCGATGCAGCGAATCCGCACCACCTTCAGAGGGCCTGTCGCTCCGCTCCACGCGACCGAGCACCTGATTCAGAACGGCCGTCTGCACCTTCCGCTCGGCCCGCCGATCATCGGCCCCACCTGGATCACGAGGGAGCCTGCCTTCGAGCAACGGCCGGACATCATGACGCGACCAGAAATCGCGGATCTGGTGGACATGACTCGCCGCGTCTCAGAGGGTCAGGGGCTGCGGGCGCGGTTGAACGCCGGCGTAGGTAGGGCTGTGTTCGGGCGAACGTCGTGAGCACCCGCCGACTGCCCCACTACATGGTCATGCGCGAGCACACTTGGCACGGCGTCGGGGGCATTTGGACGTTCAAGCGATTCGAGCGCCAGCCCAAAGAACTGCTAACAGCCTTCTCGGTCGGCGCGGTATGCACCGATCCACACGGTGACGAATTCATCCTCAGCCTGGCCGACTTTGCGGAGGAGGCACTAGGACCGCTGGGGCCATCAGATGCTGAGGAGAACCGTCCCCGCATCTTCGAAGACGAGATCCTCGACAGGTTGACGGACCACGAACAGAAGATGGCAAAGGGCCTCCGCGAGGAACTCACCAAATTCATCACCGGCGATCCGCACGGCGACATCGCCGCGGAACAGCCATTGCACCCGGACGACGTCGACCCTGGCGCGAGGCAGCCCGAGAAGGGGAAGAGGCGCCGCAAGGAGGCCTACGAGGCACTCAGTGTTCAGTTGCGCCGAAAGGGCCACACCGACGTGCGCCCGAAGGCGCTCTACGAGCGCATTGCCGCCCTAAAGAAAAGCGGCGGCAGCATCACTGCCGTTCTCACCAAGACGCAGCTGAAGCGCGTCTTCGGTCCCCTCCATGGCAAGGACCCACGGCTCGTTGCTGCCGGACGGGCATGGGCCGAGGGTGTCGCGTCGGCGAACACCCAGGACATCGCGGTCCACTACGAGAACTTCCGACGCTACCTGCGCGAAGAAACCGACCTGGACCCGGTCCACTACTCCCGTCGCCTGCTCGACCTTGTCACGCGCGAGATGCTGCGCGGCAAGCGTGTCAACGCGGCTGCCGCGAGCCGGCAGTCCAAGGCGGATCGCAAGCGGGGCCCACAGGACCGATTCCATGCAGCGGCCCCCTTCGAGCAGGTACAGATTGACGCCTGGGACATCAACGCCTTCGTCCTGGACCAGTACGGCAAGCTGATCAATGCGGCCCTGCTGCTCGCCATCGACGTCTGCACACGGGTCGTCCTCGCGTTGCGCGTCGTACCGAAGGCGTACTCCGCCGAAGACGTATGCCTGCTCGTGTTCAACATGCGACGAGGGGGCTCCCTGTGGCCGACCGAGGAGGCGACAGCGCCGTGCGTCCCGCCCTTAGTCTTGGTGACGGAGGAAGTGCTGGAACAGGTTGGGGAACGCGAGCGCGCAATCTCGCGAACTGGCACGGACAACGGCCTGCAGATGGTCGGCCTACGCGCCCTTGCGCAGCTCTTGCGAGCCGGCTCCAGCATCGACATCGCTCCACCCGGCACCGGGTGGGCCAAGGCCATCGTCGAAGCGCTATTCCGCCGACTCAGCAGCGTCATCCAGTCGTGGCCTGGGTCCAAGGGGCGCCGTGCCGAACACCGCGGACGCGGCAAGCAACTCGCGCCTGTCGACATCCACACCCTCGAGGCGGCATTCATGTTCTACATCGAGGAGATCTACCACAACACCTGGCACAAGACGCTCAAGATGACACCGCGAGAGAAGTTCTGGATCGAGCTCGAGACGGCCGGCGAGATCCCCATTGACGAAGACCCACTTGCCGCGCTCAACCTGCTTACTGCCAGCAAGCGTGTGGCGAACGATGAGGGCATCCGTGTCCTCGGCGAGGACTTCGACTGCGACGAGATCCAAGACCTGAAGCGGCACTCGCAAGGCGACGACCACTTCAAGCCCAGGCCGCTGTCGGTGCGCTTCGACCCCACGCGTTTGGAGTGCATCTGGGTGACCGACATGGACGGTCGCAAGCTCATGGTGCCCAACCGCAACAACGGCATGCCGCTGGCGCCGCTGAACGACGTCAGAGCTCAACTGGTTCGTGATGCGCTGCTGGACGCCAGCCGGTTGCCGAAGGAGTGGTACCGCGGGGCGGTAGCACTCGTCAGCGATGCGCTCCGAGACATTGCGCTGAGCAACACCCGCCGGCACACGCCGACCATGGAGCCCGTGGGGGTAGGCGCGGCGCCACCGACCGCACTTGACCCCTGGGACCTGCCGCCCGTCGGAGAGCCGTGAAAGCGACGTTGTGGGTCCCCGAGCGCCCCGCGGAACTGCCGACCCGTCTCCCGATGCTGGAGCGCTACTACGACTGGCACGTTCGGCACCGTGACGCGCCAATGGACCTCGACGACGACAACCGCCGGCGCTACAACATTGGGCTCGGGCACGTGAAGTATCCGCGTTGGACCGCCGCCTTCGACTACGCCTGGCAAGTCCTCCAGGAACCTCGAACGGACTCCAAGTTGTTCTGTGTCGGCGGACCGGCACGATCGGGCAAGACTGCCTTCGCGATTCGCCTCGGGTTGGAACTGTGCGAACGGGACTGGCGCACTGGACGGGACTACTTGGACGGCGATCGCCGCCACAAGATCATCCCGGTGGTATGCGTGAAGGCGCCCACTAGTGAAATCAAGGACCTCGCGCGCGTCCTGCTGGCCAGCCTCGGGATCCCGCCGAGGAGATTGGGGATGACGGCGAACGAGATGCTTGACCAGTTCGCCGAGGAATGCCACACCTACGGTGTTCGCCTGGTAATCATTGACGACGTTCACAACGCGTCGGCGCGCAGGGCCGGGATGGTGAACTTCGCGTCGTCGAAGTTCGCCGACATGGTGAACTTCCTCAAGCGCGTCGTCGACCTCGTGCCCGCGATCGTTCTCTTCACCGCACTTGACTTCGACCAGTCGCCGCTGTGCAACCCGATGCTGGTGCCGGAAGGTGAGCTCCGCGACCTGCTGGCCCAACTGCACGAGCGCAAGGAAACCTTTGAGTTCCCGGCCGTCGACGCTGACGACGTCGACGCGCGACTGATGCTCCGCGACGCGATCCACAGCCAGGCAGTGATGCTGCGGCTGAGCAACCAGGCCGGCAGTGACCTCCTAGAGAGCCCCGCCCTCACGCTCCTGTTCAACCAGAGCCTCGGCAAAATCGGTGCCGCGCTTGACCTGGTGGCGCGCACCGCCTATCGAGCAGTCGGGCAGACAGAGCGCGTTGGGTTCGCCGAGCTCGAGTCGGCATCCCTTTCGCGGAAGCGTCTGTCCGCGTGACTGATGATGCCGCGGGGCTGCCGTCCGACGTTGAGCCTGCCGCCGACGAGTCATTGCAGAGCTTGGTACGGCGACTGGCACGCGCCAACGATCTGCCTCTACACACCTTCCTTCGAGCCGTTGGATTCGATCCCGGTCACCGCCACGACGTGAAATTCACCAAGCGCTGGTCCTGCCGATTGATGCTGCCTTCCGATGGCGACCTACAGCAGCTCGCCACGGCACTCGACCGTAGCGCGGAGCAGCTGGCGGCGATGACCGGCCTCCGGTTCTCGAGCCTCACCCCCATCTCGCATGACGTCGCAAGCCTTGGTGCCTCACGGTGGGGCCTGCACCCCCGCGACCCTCGCCCAGGCAAATGGATGCCCGGTCACACCTCCGGGTACTGCCCACTGTGCCTGGCCGAGCGCCCCACGGTTGACCGATTCACGTGGCTCGTCCCACTCCAGCCGGTCTGCGTCAAGCACGGCGTCCTGCTCCTCGATGACTGCTCGAGCTGCGGGCAAGCGGGCTGCCATGCCCCCCTCGAACTCAGCGCACGCTCCGACCCCCCATCGTGCCAGCACTGTCAGTCCTCGTTGGCTGACGCGACGCCGCTCGATGCCACGGACGTGCCGGGGCTGCTGGCATCCAGTACATGGCTGCAGCGGCTCATCGACGAGCCGGACATGGCCCCCGGCCAACTGGCCGCGGTCGCTGACTGGGCTCAGCTCCTCATCATTTTCGGCATCGACGGCGTCGTGGCCTCTCGCACCGATCGTTGGCCTCGGGAAAGCCTGGGTAGGCACGAGATGCTCGGCCGCGCAACGACCGGCGTGCTTCTGCCAGCGGCAGTCTCCATCGCCCGGCGAGACGACTCGTGGAAGACGCTGCTCGGCAGAGTCGCAAGCCAGCTCGTCACTCATCGTGGCGTGAGCAAGTACACATCCCAGGCGATGCTCGCGGACTTGGCCGAAGCCCGAGAGCACCTGAACAGCATCCGGCCACAGGGGGCACACCTCCGCGCGCCAAAGTCGCAACGCACACTGTTTGGCCTCTGGTCGAACGTCCCTTGCCGGCAACCACCCCACGTGCTGAGCGACGAGGACGCGATCGGCCTGTATGAACCCGCGCTCCGAGACTTCGTCGAAGAGACGATTCCAGACGGCCCGGCGTCTGCGCGCTGTTGGCTGGCCGCAGTTGCCGCTGCCCTCGACGCGAAGCGCTTTCGCCATGCTGAAGGCGAGATCGGCGAAACACTGCTCGCCGAACTCGGTGCTGCCATGGAGGCCCTCAAAGGCCCCGGGCCAGATGCGTGGTTCCGCATCCTTCAGGACCTACACGCGCGGTGGCCGTCTACCTCGGCCCGCACCTTGGCCACGCGAGAGGCCACCGGATGACCCAACTTCCCACGATGCCCTTGCTGATCGCCGGCGAGGGCTACGACAGCTACCTCGAACGGCTCAGCGCCGCGCTTCAGGCGCCGTTCGGGTTCGTGCTTGATGCGGTGGGGCTGCCCGCAGGCTTCCGAGCCGGCTGGGGGGCATACCTACCCGACGAATTGATCGAGGATGTCGCCGATTCGCTTGATCTGGACGCGGCAGAAGTTCGCGGAATGACGCTCGCTGCATACACGCACGCCGTTACCCCTCCGAGTGCACTCACACGCGAGCACTTGGGACTGTGGGCCTGCCGCGAATGGGTGCACCTTGGCGGTTCCTTCTTCTGCCCGCAGCACTTGGCCGACGACGGCGCGTGGCAACTCGCACATCGAATCGCCGTCAACGTCGGATGCATCGAGCATGGCCGCACACTCGCTGACCGCTGCCCCACATGCCTCGGGTGGCCCCACGGCGGCAACGGCACCAGTGCTCAACCAGTCTTCATGGAGCAGGTCCGTCAACCCGCGCGATGCCACCGTCCAGAGATGTCCGAAGTCCGCGGTCGCGGACGGGGAGCAAGGCCCTGTGGCGGCGATCTGCGGACCGCCGTCACCGAGCCGATGCAGCCACACGAGGCTGCCTGGCAACACCTCGTGGACACCGTCCTCGCCGGCAGCCCCATCCGTGTCGCGGGTGTGGAGATAGCAGCGAACGAAGGCCTGCGCGCTCTACGCGAAGTCCTGTCCTTGCAGAACTGGCTGAGCAACGGGCTTGCAGCCCAGCCGGCAACGACACGCTTCTGGCGAAGCCCTCCCAGAGATCTCGCGGGTGTCCGCGAACTGGTTTCCGGCGCCCGGCGCTGGGCGGAAGCGGCGGATCCTGCCTCCGCAAGCAGCGCGTTCGTTGAGGAGGCTGCCAGCCACAACAGAGTGCCGGCGGGAAAGGTCTTGACTGAGCAGCTTGCCCGCGGCAGGCAACCAGTCCTGCGCGAGTTCCTGGATCACGTCCTGAGGCGGACCGGCCGACCGTCGTCCCGTCTCAATCGCTCCCGCACCACCTCCGATCACTCAGCGTTCCTTGCCGACATGCCACAGCTCGCGTGGTCGTGCGCGGTCCCGGCAGACCTTCACGCTCTGCGCCGTCCGACGCTCGACGTCTTGCGTGCGTACATCAGCCTCGCGGTAGCCCGCACGCACACCACGTCGTGGGCGGATGCCGCCCGAAGCCTGGGACTGCCGGCTGAGCAGGGAAAGCGGTGGGCCCACTACGTCCACAACGCACTTCCAGCAGCCGACAAGGTCCGCCTTGATAAGCAGGCGATGGCGCTGGCACGTGAACTCGCATCAAGCAGCGGCTGGACGCGGCCGTGGCCTACTCGCCGACTGGCGCGCCACCGCCTTGACCGGGTAACCGCTGCCCCCTGCTCCATCGAAGGATGGTGGTGCCCGTGCGCGAGCCGATTAGGGACGGGACATATGTCGTCCGGAACGTGTCAGTAGCAAGAGGCATCGAGGTCCCGGCCCTGAGTGCGCTTGTCCGCCGCCGCGCCGAAGAGCCGGCCTACTGGGCCAACACAACTTCGCGAGTCTTCGACGTGGATTCCTCCAGACGGCGGCCCGCGTCGGTGTCGCTTCACACCTAGTCGGCTACCAGTCCGGGATCCGTAGCACCGGGGCACTGCTCAGTTACGTGAAACGCGAGCAGCTGATGTCACACAGTGCGTCCGGGCGGGTCGGTCTGTAGACGACCGCTCACGTCAGGGCCGCAACCGAGAGAATCCGCTCATGAACAACGACGGCGGCGAAGGACCGACATCGGATGACAGTGCTGCCGGGACACAGGCAGCTGATCAGCTGTACCGGCATGGGCGCAAGCACTCGATAGAGGACCGCTTCACCACCAGCTTCGCAGAATCCGCCCTCCAAGAGCTGAGCCGGCTGATTCGCGACGAGACGCCTGGTCTACTTCGCGACGTCCTAGAAGGGGCAACGTTCAGTGCCGAACAGCTGAACGTGGAGGGCCTGACCGGCCTCGTCGAGATTCTGCAAAATGCAGACGACGAGGGCGCGCACGAAGTTCGGTTCCTCATTCGCACCGTGGGTTCTCGAACGGAACTTCTCGTCGCCCATGACGGGGCTCGCATTGGGTTCGTCGATACCGCGGCGATGGCCTTGGCGTATGTATCGACGAAGCGAGGAGAGGCGGCCAGCAAGGGCAAGTTCGGCATCGGCCTAAAGACGCTCAGCAGGATCAGCACCGCGATGGCGGTTCATTGCCACCCGTACCACTTCGAAGCGGAAAGCGATGGTCCCCGGATCATCCCGGCCGTCCCGGGCATTCCCGGCTTCTACGACCCTGAGCAGCTCGACACGTTGCTAGTGCTGGCACTCAGGGAGGAGGTCAGCGCCGCCACCGTCGTCGATTGGTTCAGTACCTTCGACGCCGGATTTCTCCTGTTCCTGGATGCGGTCTCAACCGTCCGCCTGTTCGATGCGGAAGCGCGCGAACTCGACCGGCGAGGCATCGTCCTCGAAACAATCACCACAGATCGTTGGCGGGATCTGTCAATCGAGGTCGACCTAGTGCGCGACCCGAGTGAAGACCGCTATTGGACGCGGTATTCGACCACCGTCCGCCACCCAACCACCCTGCGTCGTGCGGGAAAGGAAACCGCCGACGAGGTCCCGATCGCAGTTGCCGTCCCCTCGCGGGCGGAGCCGGGGCGAATTCATGCTGGACTGCCAATCGCGCTCCGCACGCGAATGCCGTACGCGTTGCAAGCCCAGTTCGACCCTGACACGGCCCGATCCCGCCTTCAACACGAACCATGGAATGCCTGGCTGATAGATGAGCTCGCTCGTCTTGTGTCGACGATCGCGGTTCAGGTAGCCAGCGCCACACCGGCGCTGACCTGGGAGATCGTGCCGCTTGCGGACGAGTCTTTCGTGGCGGAAGACGCGTGGCTCCAGGACCGACTGCGTAAGCACATCGAGGGTGTGCATAGGCAGATCGCCGAGAGTCTCCTGCTGCCGATGCCCGACGGCGTCGCCCTTCAGCAATTGGCGTACGAAGTTGACGAGCTGGACGGAGTTCTCACAGCAGCAGACATCGCCGAGCTTGCGCCGGAGGCAACACCCCTCGCCAACGCGGTGCGGGATCCTGGTGGTCGGTGGCGACTGGTTCTCGACGAGCTGGCCGTGAGCAAACGAGTCGACTTGCCGCTGGCGCTGACTCTTCTCGAAGATGAGCGCCACCCGCGACCACCAGCGTGGTACGCAGACCTGGTCGGGGCCGCGCTCGCCGCGGGCCTCGGCAGAACAGTCGCCACGCATCGTTGCGCGGTCCTCGCCAGCGGTGCCCGCGTGCGGCCACCACAGACACTTTCCCAAGGTGTGCTCGTAAGCCAGCACGATGGGGGCCCAGCAGGGCAACTCCTGCACCAGCTGGGCTTCGCGTGGCAGCTGCATCCTGAGTTCCTGGGGGCCTCGGCTGGCGAAGACGTGACGGCCTGGCTCAAGCATGCGGGCACGCTGCACAGCGTCATCACACCCGAGCTTGCTCTACAGGTCATCGCTGACCACGAGAGCAAGATCACCCCGAGTGACTCGCAATTGACGCAGATCAGGGACCTTCTCGCGGCAGCGCCAGCCGCACGCAGAGACCGGCTCGCGCCTGCCCTCGGGCAACGCCTACTACTAGCCGGTTTCAGCCACGAGAACGGAAGCAGATCCGAACGCTTGGTCACACCACCCACCGCGTACCTGCCAAGTCGAATCGAAGGGGGCAGTGCTGGCTGGGCTCCCGCAGCCGGCACTGCGGCCGGGTTGTTGTGGATAGACGGCCGGTACAGCGCCTTGCTGAGGCCGACCGAAGGCGGGGGCTTGGGTGCTCGAGCCTTTCTTTCCTCGCTGGGCGCGGAGGTGGTACCTCGGCTGACGGTCCCCAGACAGCGCGACTTCCGTCGCGATGATCCCGCGTCGCCTATCCACAGGCAGGCCAACGGCGCGATGCAGGCCTTGGCGATCGACGCACTGAAGCGACGGCCGACGCACCTGCAAGCAGACCGCGTATCAGCCGACCTGGATGCTGTCGTAGCAGAGATCGTCGCAAGCCCTGTCAGGTCCCGCCGCGAACGGGCGCGCGGCCTCTTGGCCACCATCAGCCGCGGCTGGAGGCGCGTCTATGCAGACCACGAGTTCGCACACGCCGTGTACTCGGACTACCGCTGGAAGCGAGTTGGGCCGGTGCCGGCGACCTGGTTATCGCGGCTGGCGAGTGCCCCCTGGATGTCGAACATGGCAGGTGAGGCCAAGGCTCCAAGAGAGCTCGCCGTCCGAACCCCGGAGATGCTCAGTGTCTTCGGTGAGCAACCAGAGTGGTACGCAGCGGAAGTCGATGCAGATCGCGATCTAACAGTGCTCCATGCCCTAGGCATGAAGACCTCTCCGACCACCGAGGACGTCCTCCGCGAGCTCACGGCGTTGCGCGACACGGACGCTGACACGGTGGATCCGATGGACGCGGTCAGCTTGTATCTCGCCCTCGCGCAACGCTGCCCGGCGTTAGGTACCGCCACGTCCTCATCACTGGTTGGCGAGCTCACGGTTGCCCAGCTGCGCGGAAGATTTGGCATCGGTCGCAAGTCGCCGGGACTGCTGTACTGGCACGGACGCTGGTATCCCCCATCCGCCGTCTACCGCGGCGATCCCATCTTTGGATCAAGACGACCATTCGTCCCAGAGCAGCCCCAGTTGGAACCGCTATGGGAAGTCCTGGCACTCAGTACCCCCAAGCCGGACGTCTGCTTTGCCGTGCTCAACGAGATTGCACAAGACCCGCCACAGCCACACGAGCGCGGAGTCCTTCTGCAGGTCTATCGCTACCTGAGCAGGCACCCAGAAATGCGGGGCCGTCAGCGAGATGAGTTGCGAAAGATTCCGCTCCAAACCGTCAGCGGTTGGCAGACGCAACGACCGATCTACGCGGTGGACGACCGCGCACTAGCGGAGGCGCTGGGCGAGCATGCACAGGTGTGGATCCCGCCCGGCGGCCTGGATTCCTTTGGCGACTTTCCATCGTGGGCCGGCGTGATAACGCTCGACCGCTCCGAGTTCGCTCTCAATGGCCTGACGCCGGCAGCACAGCTCGCGGGCGTGACTGTCCGTCAGACCTTCGAAGCCGCCGTACGTCATCTACACGACATGATCCTCGCTGAGGATCCGGATGTGTACGCCGGGCTGTCCCTCACATGGGCAGAGCTGATCGGCGCCCAGGTCGCTCTGACCGCCCACCTCTCGGTCGAAGTTCAACTACCCGAGAGTCGGTCCGTTGCGGTTCCCATCGGGGCTCATGTCTCCCGCACTCCGACCATCGTCGCCGCTCGGACCGTGGAGGCACTGCGCGATTCCGAGACGGGCGGCCTTGCCATCGCTGCGTTGTTCGGCCGTTCCGGCGAGGACATGGTCGATCGCACAAAGGTGGCCCTGTTGTGGGAGAAGGCGTGGCGTCGGGCTGAGCGAGGTGAAGCGCCGGAGAACATTCAGATCGCTGTGGCCGGCGACAGCGACGACTCACTCGCGGACCTCGCAGCTGAACTGCAGGCACCACGGAAGGGGCGCCGACCTGTCGCCAGACCGGCAACACCCACAGCGACAGACACTGAAGACCCTGACACGCCGCCCACACGGCAGTTGAAGACGAGCGTAGAAGTTGACGTCGCAGCCATAGAGATCGGTGAGGGCCAGCCGACCAACAAGCGACGTGGCAAGCGGCCACTAAAGGACAACTTGCCCGCGCCCAAGCCGCGCGCGGCGCCGCGCACTGCGCCAGCTGCCTTTACCCAGGACGACGTCGAAACGTTCGGGCTGGAGCTACTCAGAGAGACACTTCGTGTCAGAGAGATAGCCGAGCTGACTGACTTCCGAAACCAACACGGTATTGGAGCAGACGCCGTCGATGAGCTTCTTCGATACTTCGAGATCAAGGCGCATGCCAGGGAGATGCCCGATGAGGTTTCGCTCACGGCGGCCGAGTCACATCAAGCATCGCGACAAGGCAATGCGTACTTCCTTGCCGTTATCGCGGGTCTGGAACGCGGCTGGCCGACGAGGATGCGCATCTTCAAGTCACCACTCACCGAGTTGGAGTGGCGACCATCCACGACGATTCACTTGGGTGGAATTCGCACTCGGCGCGCGATCGATGTCCCCTTTACCGAGTCCGAGGAAGGCCCTAGCTCGGCTACCGGCGACCTGGATTAGCAGGTACAGCGTTAGTCCGGCGCGCCAGCCGCGGGCTCAGACTCAGCTGCCATTCTTCGCATGTCCAAGGGATGATCGGTGTCGCATCTCGCCGGATCTGATCTAGCGCCTGCGCATGTCCGGACCCTTGAGACAGGTTCCGGCCGGCTGGTCACGACGAAGTTGATTGGCATTGGGTTCTGCTTGCGTCTAGCCGGTGGCCAACGAGGACTAGGTCGTGATCGACTCGGGATATGACGGATGCCATGGCGCTCTTATGACTGTCGACGGCCCGGTTAGCAGCCCAGAGTTGGACCCTTCGGACGATGTGGGTCGCCTCGACGATCTGCTACTGGGCGCCATCGCTCGCGCCCGCGGGATCGTCGTCGCCGACGTCGAGCGTGCCCGCAAACGAAATCCTGGTCTTTCGCAGGACCAACTTGCCCGTCTGGTCGTCAAGCGTGGCACCCGCCGGGTGGGAGCGGCCAGCTTCGCCACTGGCTTCGGTGGTGCCCCGACTCTGGCGCTGAATATCTCGTCGGTGCTGACCCTGCAAGCGTCGCTAGTGCTGGCGGTCGCCGCCGTCTATGACGAACTCGACAGCCCCGATCTCCGGCAAGATCTAGTACTCATCCTGGCCGGCAACAGCGCTGTCAGCGCGCTGAGAACGTTTGGAGTCGCTGCAGCGAACGACATGGGTAAGAAGTGGGTCCAGAAGATCGTCACGCGAGAGACGATGAAGCGGGTCAACAAGGTGGTCAGTCGAAAGATCCTGACCAAAGCGGGCGAGAAGTCGCTCACGTCCTTTGTGAAGCTAGTGCCCATCGCGGGCGCCGCAGTCGGATACACCGTCGACCGGAGTTTCGCGCGCGCCCTTGGTGAGTCGGCTATTCGCTACTACGGCGGGCGTTGATCAGCTACCAGCGAGACAGCGCCTGGCGAAGCCACTTCATCAGGCGCAGCGGGACCTGGTCACCGTGGCCCGTTGCTCCCGCGCGGACTCACGACCCGGGTCCGGAAGGATGACCACATGGCAACCCCCCTCGGCCGGCTCGTTTACGACGCCTGCCACCTGACTGGTTCCTTCACTCTACGTTCGGGCCAGGTCAGCAAGGAGTACTTCGACAAGTATCTGTTCGAGGGCCAGCCGGCATTGCTGCGCCAGGTAGCCGAGCACATGGTCGCCTTGGTACCCGCATGCGACGTCTTGGCCGGAATGGAGATGGGGGGCATCCCGCTCGTCACCGTGATGTCGCAGCTGACCGGGATCCCAGCGGTCTTCGTTCGCAAGGAAGCGAAGCCCTATGGCACGTGCAAGGTGGCCGAAGGCGGGCCAGTCGACGGCCTGCGCGTCGTTGGTGTGGAGGACGTCGTCACCACCGGTGGCGCACTGGTCAAGGGCTGCCTCGAGCTGCGCGCCGCGGGTGCACTCATAGACACCGTGGTCTGTGCGATCGATCGCGAGCAAGGTGGCGTTAAGAATTTGGCCGCCCAGGGCATTGCGCTGCGGGCGGCCCTCACCAGGGCGGATCTTGGCCCGTCCGACTGATCCCGCCGACATAACAGAGTCATTGGCTTCTCTGCGAGAGAGCGGATCCGGGTACGAGATCAAATTCGCCTGGAAACCACCCGGAACAAAATCGCCTGCGCGGCCGGCTCACGCTTAGGAATTCGCCTGCGCGGCGCTGTGCCGGCACTAGATGCCGACGATGCGGGCTTCTTGCGAAATAGGCTTGTTGCCTAAGAAGCGTGAGAAATTGCAGACCTTCGTGAGAAGCAGATCGTGCTCGAGCGTGCCACCGGGCGGAAGTCAGCGCTGCAGCCGCTCGATCGCTTTCAGGATCACCAGGCGGGATAGCGCACTCGCTTCTGTTGCGGACCGCTGATAGCTCTGGGAACTCGTAGACACGAAGACGTCGTCAATCACAGCGAGACAGACACCGAACCAGCCGGTCGATTCTCTTTCCACGAGCGAAAGCAGGTAACAGCTGGCCCTGACGTCGGTGCCAGGCAACGGGTACGGCTCCGTGGTCGCCAGCGTCGCGGGCAACGTTTCCGCCCGCATTTCGAAGGTGAAGTTGGTGCATGACCCGGCGAGCTTTTCGTACTCGGCGAGTCGTCCCTGGGCGATCGCCGGGTCGGCATAGCGCATGAGCTCCACGCCCGTGCGACCGCGGTCTTCGTCCTCAAAGTGGCGCACGGCGTAGTCCGCCATTTTTGGCCGCACGAACGTCTCATTGCAGAAGGACGTGGGTCCTGTGGGCGTCGCTGTGGGAACCGGCCCCGTATCCAGTTCAACCCATTGGGAACCTAGGTCGTCCGCCTCGGGGAGGGCGTCGCGCAATGCTTGCTGGGACCTGGGCTGGGACGGCGGCACATCCGCGCTGCACGAACAGAACAGCACTACAACACCGGCGCTCAGGCACATGCTCATGAGGCGGCCGCCCGACATCAGATGATTGTGGGGCATCGAAGGGGCACATAGGTTGCTCGTCCACCATGTTCTGCTGCTGTACGGCGCGCAAGATCAACTTCTCATGAAACGACCCAGTGGACTTCTCACGGACGTATTCCTCGCGCTCAGGACTTCTCACAGAAGCCGCATCGTCGGCACTAGAAGTGGTGTAGGGCGCAGTTTCTGCTGCGCAATTGCAGAACATCTGAGCACGTGGTTAGTAGCCAGGTCAGCGTTGGATCTGGTCAGCCGGAATCCAGCCGTACGGGTTGCGTGTGTCGAACCGTTCCGTTGCTGGTGGCGAGACGGCGAGAACGACTGCGTAGGGGACGTCGGCCGTGATGGCTGCGTGGATAAGGCGCGAGAGGTCGTCCGGGGAGCACCAGGCGCCGGGCAGTGTCGGTTCTGTGAGAAACAGGGGGCTGTCGTTGGTGACGACCCAGCCAAGGCGGAGGCAGGCGACCTGAAGCCCGTGGGTGTCCGAATGGAACCGCCCGAGAGCTTCGCCGAAGATCTTGGTGCAGGCGTACTCGGAGATCGGTCGCGCTGGCTGGTCGGGGTCGATGCGAAGGCCGGGCTCATTGCCGCCGACGGCCTGACCAGTACTGGCGAAGACGACCTTGCGGACACCGGCCTGCACGGCGGACTGGAACATGGTCCATGCGCCGGTGATGTTGCGCGGCTGTAGGACAGTAGGGAAGTCGTCCTCGAAAGCCTTGGCTGCTAGGTGCACGATCGCGAAGACGCCGTCGCAGGCCGCCACCATCCGGTCGAGATCGTTGATGTCAGCAGTGACGATCTCGTCGTCGTCGACGGGGTGCTGTTGTTCCAGGTCGAGACACCGAAGCTGGTAGCGCGCGCGGAGCGAGGGCAGAACGAGCTGCCCGACGTAGCCGGCGGAACCAGTGACGAGGATACGTGGGCGAGGTGCTGTCGCCATCCGGCAGTCCTTGGCGATGAGGCGAGGACGGGTCGTGGGCGCGACTCTGCCAGGTCGGCGCCTGCGACGCGAAGGAAGATCAACTTCTCAGAAGCTGCCGAGGACCAGTGTTCTGATCCGGGAGCCGCACGCTGGATCTACCAAGTTGGGGATATCTGGTTGCGGGCCACTTGCGTAGGGGTGTTGCCATCGCCGGACCAGCGGTAGGTCGATCCGCGGGTGTCGCCCGTGACAGTCGCGAACAGCAGGTGCTTGCCGCTCAGGTCGAACGACAGCCGGTCGATGCCTGCTCTCGCTCCGTCTGCCATCGAGAACAGCGGATTCGTGCCGCCCCCCGGCAAGACCTTCTTGGCCTGGTGACCGCGCGACGTGGCGCAGGCCACTACTGGGCCGTGCACCCTGCTCCACGTAGCGGCATGCAGCATGCACCCGGGCTGCGCCGAGAGACCGCCTTCGGCTGCGTGTGGATCGCCGACAAGCGCCCGCGCTTGGAGTGACGGACCGTTCTCGTTGTCGGCGAACTGCAGGTAGTAGATCGTGTCGCCAGCACCGTCGAGTGCCAGGGAGAATGCGGGACCAGATTCCGTGCCCGGTTCCAGGGAGAGGAAGCTGGACTCCTTCGCATTGCCGTCGTTGAGTCGCGTGACGATCCACTGCCGGCCGTCGGAGCAACGTGTCTTCGTGTACCCCATCTTGACGCCGTTGCCTGATAACGTGAGGTCGTCGGGGATGTGGACGCCGTCAAAGTCGATGAGCTGTTGCTCTTCGCCGGTGCCATCCAGCCGAGCGATGTTGATGCTCGCAGCACACGTGCCGAGGGCGCGGATGAAGTAGACGAGATCGCCCCGTACTACCGGGTGCTTCACGCCCCCACCTGGCTGCTGCGCGGTCAGGTAGCGCACTCGTGAGCCGTCGCTGGAGCGGAAGACAGCGAGCCGGTCGGTGTCGTCGACGGCGACGTACTCCGCTGGCCGGGAGCTCTCGACCTGCGCGGTCCGCGCCACCGATGGAGAAATCGATGGCGTAGGAGTCGATCCCGTCGTCGGGGAGACCGAGCTCGGGGAAGGGGAAGGCGAAGGCGTGCTACCGGAGCAGGCCACCACCGCAAGAGCCACCGCAAGTCCGAGCGCGCGAGCGTTCATCGCAACCCCCTGTAGCAGGGCGATCATGCGCCTCGTCGGCGGCTGGCGTCTGCAAGGGACGTGACACAGGGCGGCTGGCGAGGAGGGGGGCGGTTGGTCCGCTGTTCGTGGCTTGTCCAGTGCCCCACGCGGTCGGCGCCCGCGTACGTTGTGCTCATGCGTCGACTCCTGGGTGTGGCCGCGGCGGTTGGGTCCGCTGGTTCCTTCATGCTGGCCATGCCGGCAAGCGCTGCATGTGATGGACCGAGTCTTCGCGTTACTCCAGCGCGTTCCCCGGCAGGCAGCCGCGTGACGGTGAGCGGCGAGGGCTACATGGCTAGTTGCGAGGACATGCAGACGGTTGGGCAGCCACGTCGAGTCGCAGCTCCCGACACGGTGCGCTTGCTCTTCAAACAGGGCGAGTTGAACTCGCAGCGCGCGTGAGGGCGAGCGGGGAGCGCTATCGGATCTCGCAGCGGGTGACGGTTCCCGGCTGGGCCGCCGCCGGGCCGGCGCAGATCTTCGCGCACGGCCATTCCGGCAAGAATCCAGTCGCTTTCACCGTCACCCGTGCCGCCCCCACCTACCCAACACCGGTCGACCGGTCGGCCAGATGGCGCTCACGGCCGCGACGTTGCTCGCTTTCCGGCTCAGTGCTCGTCGTGTTCGGCAGCCGGCGCAGGCAGGGCGGCTTTCCGCGCGGAGCGTGATCCCGTCTGCACGTAACGCGCCGCTGATTGCATCATTGGGCCATGTCGCGAGTGAAGCTGGTGTGGGCCGTCGTGCTGACCATCACAGCAGGGGTGGCCTCGTGCAGCGATGAGCAAGATCCGAGGAGCTCCGTCAGCCCGGGTGCTTCTCAACCCGCGCCAACGCCGACGAAGCAGTACGACCTGCAGTGTCCGGCAGGCGTCGGTACGGGCGGCCAAGGGCCGGTAGACCGGGTCAGCGGCACGTTCCCGGAGCACCGAAGCGTCGAAGAGGCAGTCCGAGCCGCGTTCGCCGGCGAAGGGGCGCCCGTTGCGGAGTTCCGGGAGTTGCCCGAGCGCGCCCCGACCGGTCAGCGGCAGGTGGAGTGGCGCGACAGCGCTGGACGTCGTCAGGTCCGGCTCTATCTCAACCAGGTCCGTACGGACGACGGAACGCAGCGTTTCGAGGTCGATGTCCGGGTGGAATGCCAGAGCGCGCGAGCCGCATGGAAGGAAGCCAACTGAGCGTGGGCGCCGGAAGCGCGACTTCATTCGCCGCACTCGCCCCTCCATGAGCGCGGCGCCAGCGGCGGCCATTTGCTCATGGATCTTCTCGGCGACGCAGTCCGGCACTCGCTGCACCTCCGCGATGTAGGCCGTCATCTGCTGACAACCGGAGGTGACGCTCTGCTCAGCATCGCGTGCGGATCCGGGGCCCCTGTTGCGCAACGGCGGGCGGTAGACCGCGCGCTATCGAGGCCGCACCTCGTGTCTAGCGTGCCGAACGCAGCGAGGCAGGGGGGCGAGGCCGTGGTCGAGCTGCCGGTCAGGCACGAAGAGGTTCTTGCTGGGCGGGATGCCTTCGGAGTATGGGCCGTGACCCCTTGACAGGGTACCCTAGGGGGGTATGGTACCTCCATGGCTGGATACGAGATGAGCAAGGCAGATGTGCTCGCCCGGCTTCGTCGGGTCGAGGGTCAGGTGCGTGGCATCGCGGCGATGGTGGACGAGGACCGCTACTGCATCGATGTCCTCACGCAGGTCGCCGCGGCCACCAAGGGTCTGCAGGGCATCGCCCTGGGGCTTTTCGACGACCACCTGCGTCATTGCGTGGCCGATGCGGTCGCCACTGGCGGTCCGGACGCGGCGCGCAAGCTCACCGAGGCGACGACTGCGGTCGAGCGCCTCCTGAAGTCCTAGAGGTGAACGCGATGACGACTACACACCCGCACCCCATGCTCTCGGCTGACCTCGACGGCGCGTCGGTGGGTTCTGCCCACCACGGCCATGGCGACCACGACGCGGGCAGCGGAGGCCATGGAGGCCACGAGGCGCAGTTCCGGCGGAGGTTCGTCTGGAGCCTCATGCTGAGCCTGCCGATCATCGCGACCAGCCACATGGTCATGGACTGGTTCGGCTACTCCATCGACTTCCCCGGGATGAGCCTGGTCGGCCCGGTACTCGGCACGATCGTCTTCGCCTGGGCGGGCTGGCCGTTCCTGGCCGGCGGCTGGGCGGAGATCCGCGCGCGCCAGCCAGGGATGATGCTGCTCATCTCGATGGCGATCAGCGTCGCATTCGCCGCATCGCTGGCCACCAGCCTCGGCGCATTCGCCCTCGAGTTCTGGTGGGAGCTCGCCGCATTGATCACCATCATGCTGCTCGGTCATTGGCAGGAGATGAAGGCCCTGGGCCAAGCCAGCAGTGCACTGTCTGCACTCGCGGCATTGCTGCCAGACGTCGCCGAGCGGCTCGGACCGGACGGCCTGGCCACCTCGGTCGCGATCGACGAGCTCCAGGTCGGCGACCTCGTCCTGGTCCGACCAGGGGCTCGCGTTCCCGCCGACGGAGAGATCGTGCAAGGGGCGGCGGAGTTCGACGAGTCGATGGTCACCGGTGAATCCCGACCGGTACGCCGGACCGTGGCGGAGAAGGTCGTAGCCGGCACGGTGGCCACCGACAGCGCAGTCCGCGTGCGCGTCGATGCGGTGGGTGAGGACACGGCGCTGGCCGGCATCCAGCGGCTGGTAGGTGAGGCGCAGACATCGCGCAGCCGGGCTCAGGCACTTGCCGACCGGTTCGCCGCCCTGCTGTTCTACGTGGCCGCTGGTTCCGGCGTCGTGACCTTCCTCGCCTGGCTCGCGGTCGGCAACAGCAACGACGCCGTGGTCCGGTCCGTGACGGTGCTGGTGATCGCCTGCCCCCACGCACTCGGCCTGGCGATCCCGCTGGTCGTGTCGTTGTCCAGCGCCGTGGCCGCGCAGGCCGGGATCCTCGTCAAGGACCGGCTGGCGCTGGAACGCATGCGCACCGTCGACATCGTCATGTTCGACAAGACCGGCACCCTGACCAAGGGCGAGCACACCGTCAGCGGAGTGGCGGGTGCAGGACTGGAAGAGGATGAGCTGTTGCGGATCGCGGCCGCGGTCGAGGCCGACAGTGAGCACCCGCTCGCCCGGGCCATCGTCAGCGCGGCAGCGGAGCACGGCGATGCGCTGTCCGGCACGGACTTCCAGTCACACGCTGGCCGCGGTGTCGAAGCCACTGTAGGTGGGCGGCGGTACGCCGTCGGTGGTCCCGCGCTGCTGCGGGAACGCGGGCTCGCTGTCCCGGACGACCTCGTCGCCGCCACGCAAGGCTGGGAGCGTCGCGGCGCGGCCGTGCTCTACCTGGTCCAAGGCCGGCGCATCCTCGGTGCGCTGTCCCTGGAGGACCAGATCCGTCCGGAGGCACGCGCGGCGGTCGAGCAGTTGCACCGGCTCGGCCGGCGGGTGGTCATGATCACCGGGGATGCGCGCCAAGTTGCTGACGCGGTCGGCGTCGAGCTCGGCATCGACGAGGTGATGAGCGAGGTGCTGCCTGCGGACAAGGACGCCAAGGTCGCGGAGCTGCAAGCGAGGGGTCTGACGGTCGCGATGGTCGGCGACGGCGTGAACGACGCGCCCGCGCTGGCCCGCGCCGACGTTGGCCTGGCGATCGGGGCGGGGACCGACGTGGCGATCGAGTCCGCCGGCGTGGTGCTGGCCAGCAGCGACCCGCGCGCGGTGGTCAGCGTGATCCGGCTGTCCCAGGCCAGCTACCGCAAGATGGTGCAGAACCTGGTCTGGGCGGCCGGCTACAACGTCTTCGCGATCCCGCTCGCTGCCGGCGTGCTCGCCTTCGCCGGTGTCACCCTGGCGCCCGCTGTCGGCGCCGTGCTGATGAGCGTGTCCACGATCGTCGTCGCGCTCAACGCGCAGCTCTTGCGGCGGCTCAGGTTGCGGCCGGACACCTTCGGCTCGCGTCCTTGAGTGGCGCTGCGGCGCATCGAGGGGTCTGGGCGGTGTCTAGCGCGGTCAACTGCCGGGTCTAGGCTGCGGTGGTGAGAGCCAGCCTGGACCTGCGCGCACTGCTGCGAGCCTCCCAGGTGGTGGACCCCGGCGCCGTCGTCGACATCCTCGCCGCCGCGGCTCGCGAAGCAGGTGCCACCGATGTCGTCGCCTACATCGTCGACTTCGAGCAGCAGCTGCTGGAGCCGCTCCCCGACCGCGCCGCCCACGCGGAGCTGCCGCACACCGAGGACGTCGCCGGAACGATGGTGGGGCGCGCGTTCCTCACCGGTGCTCCGGTGACCGCCGACCGCCCGGACGGCACGCGAGTCTGGGTGCCGATCGTGGAAGGCTCCGACCGCACGGGCGTCCTCGCCCTGACCTTTCCCGACCTCGACGACCGCGTCATCGCCGAATGCTGCGATCTCGGCACCCTGGCGGGCTACCTCATCGCGACGCATGCGCGGTGTACGGACCTCTACCAGCTGCATCGCCGGCGCAAGGCCATGTCACTCGCGGCCAGCATGCAGTGGGACCTCCTGCCCCCGCTGGTGCTCAACACCCCGCACTGCAGCGTGGCCGCTCTACTCGAGCCGGCGTACGAGGTCGGGGGTGACTGCTTCGACTACGCCCTCAACGGCGGGGCGCTCGACCTCGCCATGGTCGATGCGATGGGTCACGGGGTGGCGGCGTCAGCGATCGCGGCGCTGGTGATCGGCTGCTACCGGCATGGACGCCGCGAGGGCCGCACCATCGCAGGCATCCATGGCTCCTTGAACGAGACGTTGCACCGCGAGTACGACGGCGAGGCGTTCGCCACCGGGCAGCTCGCCCAGCTCGCTCTCGAGACCGGTCGGCTGACCTGGCTGAGCGCGGGACATCCGCCGCCGCTGCTCATCCGCAACGGTCAGGTGATCAAGCAGCTGGACGCCGTTCCGAGCCTCCCCTGGGGGCTGGGCGGGGGCGCGGCCGAACTGGCGGACGAGGTACTCGAACCGGGCGACGGCGTGCTGTTCCTCACCGACGGCGTGGTCGAGGCGCGAACGGAGACCGGCGAGGAGTTCGGGATGGACCGCTTGGCCGATCTCGCCGGTCAGTACGCCTCCAACCAGCTCGCTCCGGCCGAGATCGTCCGTCAGATCGTGCGTAGCGTGCTCGACCACCGGGTCACCGCACTGCGCGATGACGCCACTCTCGTGCTGGTGCAGTGGCACGGCTGGTCCGGCTGACGTTCAGCGACTCGCGCGGCAGGGTTGACGGATGAGGCCGCCGCAGGCCGGCAGCGCTCGCTTGCGGTTGGGGTCGTTGGGGACGACGGGCAGCACGAGCCGCGACGCGTGCTCGGGGTCGTGCAGCACGGTATTCACGGCCGGGAAGGGCGACGGGGTGAAGGCCCAGAGCTCCGGCAGCACCGTCGGCGACTCGAGGTAGACGCGCAGCCGCGAGCCCCGGCGCAGCAGTGCGCCGAACGGGAAGATCTCGACGCGGGCCAGCACCGGCGTACCCGGCTGGAGCAGCTCGGCGTCCGCCTCCTGATGCGTCTGGTACGGCCGCAACGCCGTGGAGCGTGCCGGGTCGAGATGCCGCTGGCTCGCCTTGAGCCAGCCCTTCTGCAGATACATCTCCTGGCCGTCCGGCCGCACCTCGGTGAGGGTCACCTGCAGGTCGGTGTCGGGCGCCGTGCTGCTCAGCCAGACGTCGAGGGACGCCGACCCGAGCAGTGTCAGGTCGTCGGGCAGCGCCGCGGTCGTCCACTGCGCGGACGTGCCCGGTGCGGGCGCGAGGTCCCAGAGGTAGCGGTCCGGCGGGAACTCTCCGAACGGCGTGTCCGTCGAGACGCCGCCGTACGCCGGGTTGCCGATGCCCTGCGACCCGACGACCGGCGTGTAGACGTACTGCGAGCTCGGCTCGTCCGCGGCCGGCGTCGCCGCCGTCAGACCGCCGTCGGCACGTAGGTACAGGGCGGTCGGTCGCAGCCGGCGCGTCGCGATCCGGCGGCGCTCCGACCAGTGGTCGAGCCCGGTGACCCAGCTCGGCGCGCGCTCGCCGACTGTGGCGTCCCACCACACCAGCACCCGCGGCCGGCGCTCCCAGCCGTTGCGGATGCCCTTCAGGTGGAAGTCGAAGAAGCGCCGCAGGTCTGCGTACTCCGTCTCGGTCCGGGCCATGCCGTGGTCGCCGTTGGTGAGCGTCGCCCACCACGGCGTCTCGCGCTGGCCGCGTGCACGCCGTATGGCGTTGAGGTCGTCGAGCTGGGCGAGCAGGTCGGTGCCGCGCGAGGCCAGCTGCTCGTCCTGCCATGACAGCGTGGCGAGCACCGGCACCCTGATCCGGTCGAGATGCAGCTGCGGGGAGCGCTCGCGGAACAGCGCGTCGTCGAAGCGGTGCTGCTGCAGCTGGACGAACGGGTTGGTCGGCAGGCCGCGGAACGGCGCGGTCGTCCCGTTGAGACACTGCACGTCGCCGCCGAGCGCGGCCTCGGTGCCGCTCTGCACCTCATAGCTCGGCTGTCCGAGGAAGCTCCACAAGGACGCGAAGCCGTAGTTCTGGATGCCGCCGGGGCGGGCGACGTCGCGGTAGGCGTCGTTGAAGAAGTGGCCGGGAGCGATGGCCATCAGTCCCGGTGGGTTGGCCTGGGCCGCGAAGAGCTGGGTGATGCCGGGGTAGCTCTTGCCGATCATGCCGACGCGGCCGTTGTTCCACGGCTGGCGGATGATCCAGGCGATGACCGCGGCCGCGTCGGTGGCCTCGCTGGGCTGGAAGAAGTCGAACGTCCCGGTCGAGCACCCGGTGCCGCGCAGGCTCACGCCGATGTAGGAGTAGCCCGCGCCGCTCTCGACGAACCGGCGGATGTAGGTGGCGTCCGGATTGGTGCCGGGGTCGTAGCCGGAGTACTCCAGCAACGTCGGCAGCCGCTGCTGGCCCACCGGCTTGACGACCGTGTAGCGGAGGGTGACGCCGTCGGACATGGGCAGGTCCCCGACGATCCGCTCTGTCGGGGTAGTGGCGGCGCGGGACGGTCCGATCGGCCCTAACGCGATCAGGGCCAGGATGCCGAGCAGCACGCGGGTGCGCTTCAACCCGTGACCGGCCATGTCCGTAGGTTCGCCGTGGTCCCATCAAATCCCTGGACCTCGGTCAACCCCTGGCCGAGTCAGACGTCCCCATGATGTGACGATGCCGCTGTACGCGAGCAAAGGGGTGGGCGTGGCCGCAGCCGACCGCGACGCCGCCTTTGCCGAGCTGTTCCGTGCCGAGTACCCAGGACTGCTGCGCATCGCCACCCTGCTCACCGACGCCTCCGCCGCCGAGGACCTGGTGCAGGACGCGTTCGCGCGGACCTACCGGCGCTGGACCCGACTCGCGGAACCGGACAACGCGCGCGCGTACCTGCGCGTCTGCGTCGCCAACGGCGCTCGCTCCGGCTGGCGACGCGTGCGGACGGCGCGCGCGCACGCACCGGCGCACGACGTCACGGCGGCCAGTGCGGAGGACCTCGCCGTCGACCGGGAGGACCGTCGCGAGGTGTTGCGAGCCCTCGACGCGCTCCCCGGCCGGCAGCGCGAGGTGCTCGTGCTCCGCTACTACGCCGAGCTGTCCGAAGCCGATATCGCGGCCGCCCTCGGCATCTCCGCCGGGTCGGTCAAGACCCATGCGCACCGCGGGATCGAGGCGCTCACTCGCGCCCTGGAGGTCACACCATGAGCACCGAAAACCGGCTCCGTGACGCATTGGAGGCACGGGCCTCCGCCGTCACGCCGGACCCGGCCGCCTACGCCGGCGTGCTGGCCAGGGCTCGCCGCCAGCGGCAGCGGCTCTGGCTCGCGACCGCGGGGGCCAGCGCGATGGCCGTTGTGGCGACCATCGCCGTCGTCACGACGACGCGCGGCGACGGGCTCGCGGTGGTGCCGATCACGAGCGGCACGCCGCAGCCGTCCGCAACCACCGAGCCGGCACCGACGTCGACTTCAGCCCCGGCCGAGGAGCCGCAAGCACTGAGCCAGGACCAGTTCGTCGCCCTGCTGCCGGACGGCCGTGCCGTGGTCGTGTCCGCAGAGACCGGGCAGGTGACCGACACCCTCGCGACCGGCCTCCCGTACGGCGGTCCGGGCGCCGCGATCGAGCTCACGCCGGACCGCAAGGCGGTGTACGTCTCCAGCCCGAGCGGTGATGCCTGGAACCCCTCGTGCGAGGAAGAGCGTCCGATGACGCGAATCGATCTCACCCCGACGCCGCGCGTCGTTCGCCTCGAGCGGGGCATCGATCCCCAGGTCAGCCCGAACGGGAGGCTCCTCGCCTACCGCTCGAAGTGCGGAGGTCCGGCCACGGAGCAGGCTCTCGTGGTCCGCGACCTGCAGACGGGCATGGTGAAGCGAATCCGCAACACCGAGGAGTTCGGCCAGGCGGACAACAACGAGGGTCCGAACATCTTCACCGACCACGCCTGGCACCACGACGGCCGTCAGGTCTGGGTCACCCTCGACTGGGAGAGCAGCCCGGTCCTGCGGCTCATCGACACGACGACGGACGAGACGCTCGACGACGGTGAACGCATCACGCTGCAGCACTCGCCGTACCAGCTCGAGGCGTACGACGACGCGCTCGTCTTCCTTCACCTGTGCTGCTACCCCGAGCTGGACGGGCAGCGCTCGATCGTCCTGCGCTATCCGGACGGGCGCGAGACCGAGCAGGTCGTGTCGCCGTACAGCGGGAACCTGCGCAATCCGCAGGTGGGTCCACTCGGCGACCTGCTCTGGGAGCAGTCGGATCGGTTGTTCCGCCGCCGACTCAACGGCGACACGGTCGACCTCGGGCCGTCGACGGCACTGGCCCGCGACTGGTAGCACCGGAGTCGGTAACCTGCGGCACTGGAGGGGACGCGCATGGTCACTCGATGGGTGCTCGGAGCCGGGGCCACGTTCGTGCTGCTGGTCGCACCGGGGGCGGTGGCGCAGCCGGAGACCGGCGTCTTCGCCGGCGAGATGTCGAACTCGGCCGGGCTCGACTTCGAGCGCAACACCGTTCAGTTCACCCTCGGCGCCACGGACTCCAGCGGCACTCTGGACTACCTCGCGCACTCCCAGAGCGACAACTCCATGTGCTACGGCGTACAGGCCCAGTGGCAGGGCCAGGCGTACGAGGTGGGCGCGAGCATCACTGAGGTGCAGGCCAGCGGCGTCTACCTGCTCGGCCCCTGCGGGAACGAGACGAAGGAGCCGACCCGGTTCTCGACCAGCCTCCGCTTCGGCGAGGAGATCCTCACCGGCACGGTCTACGCGCTCGACGGACCACATCAAGGCACGGTCGGCGGGTTCCAGATCCCGCGCACGGGCGCGGCGCCCGGCGGCGGTGGAGGCGGTGCCGGCGGTGGCGCTACGCACGGCGGTGTCGCCCCGTCGGCGGCCGCATCGGGGGACGACGACTCCTCCGGCGTGGGCGTACTCCCGGTGGCGGCCGCCGGCGCGGCGGTCGTGGCCGCCGGCGCCTACTACGTCCGCGGCCGCGGACCCCGGCTCGCCACCGCCGGAACGGCACCGGCTCCCAGCGCACCCAGCGCTCCCAGCGGGCCACCGGTCACCGCCGGCGCCTGGGCGCCGACGCACACCGTGCCCTCGGCCGGGCTGCCGGCGTACTCCGCCGCCGACATCGGTCCCGGCCCGGTGGCCCAGCTGGACCCGTCGCTGCCCGTCCAGGTCGACTCCTGGCACGGCGACTGGGCGCACGTCACGTGCGAGAACGGCTGGGAGTGCTGGGTGGACGGTCGCCACCTGACGACCGGCTGACTGCGGATGCGTCGAAGCGGGCTGCTCGCGGGGTTGCTCGCGGTGCTCTCGGTGCTGGCTATGCCGAGCGCGCGAACCGTCGCGCAGGAGAACCCGGTCAGCCTCGACCCGAACAAGGGGACGCTCGACGGCTCGCCGGTGGACCACCTCCCGGACAACATCCGGCTGCTCGACATCCGGCTGCCGGACGACCGCCGGCCGATGCGGGCCGACTGGTCGCCGGACGGGAAGCGGCTCGTGTTCCTCGACGCGCCGATCGGTGACGTGTGGCAGTACGCGCTGGCAGGGGGAGCGCCCCGCAACCTGACCGGGGCTGCGCTGCCGGCCGGGGTGCTGCGCGCGCACCACCTCTCCAACGGCGACCTGATCCTCTGCGCGCTGACGGAGCGCAGCGAGACCGACGCCGAGGGCGACCGCTTCCGGGGCAAGCTCTGGCTGCTGCCCCGACCCCTCGGCTCGCGGCCGCCGGTCCGGCTGGGCGATGAGAGCTGCTGGGAGGGCATCGCGGTCTCGAAGCAGCCGGGCTCCACGCGCATCGCCTGGAACCAGTCGAGCATCGACTTCGCCAAAGTGCCGGACGTCTTCGTCGAGGCACTCATCGGCGAGTCCCAGGTGCTCACCGGTCGGATCGCGTACGCCGCCGACGGCGCAGCGTCCGTTGTCGACCGGAGCGTGGTCCTCGACAAGCGCGACGTCTCGCCGGACACGCCGGCGGTCGAGGCGCAGGACTTCCGGCGGCTCGACGACGGCGACGCCGACCCCGACGACGAGCTGCTCTTCTCGGCGTACTTCCACAACGGCGGCCAGGCAATGGGCGTCAACCTCGACACCGGTGCGGTCACCGACTACGCACCCACCTCGCCGTACTACGAGGAGGCCGAGGGCGCCGACCCGGCCGGCCGCTACGTGCTCGTGGAGCGCGACCTCACCGTCACGCTGTTCCCGGGCATGCTCGACATCTGGCGACTTCCGCTGGACGGCAGCGGCGCCTTCGAACGGTTGACGACGTTCGACTACTACCGGGGCTTCGGCGCCAACAACCCGGTGGTCTCACCGGACGGGAGGCTGATCGCCTTCGGGCTCAAGGTGGAAGGTGAGGAGGGCGAGGGCGACGGCATCCTGCTGCTCGACCTCACCGGCGCCGCCGCCGGTCCGGGCGCGCCGTCGCAGCCCCCGCCTCTCCCACCACGCGCCGCGGAGCCGCTCCCCGCGACCGGTTCGGACAGTGCGCTACCGGTCGCGCTGCTGCTGGTCTCTGTCGCCGTAGTGACCAGACGTTGGTGTGGTAGACCAGCCCGATGACGAAGAACGCCGCGGGCAGGAACGAGTCCCCTTCTCAACAGATCGACGCACGGATCAACGAGCTGGGCGACTGGCGCGGCAAGACGCTCGCCACGCTGCGTGGCCTCATCAAGAAGGCCGACCCCGACGTGGTCGAGGAGTGGAAGTACCAGAAGGCATCGAGCCCGGGGGTCCCGATCTGGTCCCACAACGGGATGATCTGCACCGGCGAGACCTACCAGAGCGTCGTGAAGCTGACCTTCATGAAGGGTGCGTCACTGCCGGACCCGACCGGCCTGTTCAACTCGAGCCTCGACGGCAACACCCGGCGCGCGATCGACGTGCGCGAGGGTGAGAAGCTCGACGAGAAGGCCTTCATCAACCTCATCAAGGCCGCCGTGAGCCTGAACGAGTCCTGACCTCGACGGTTGCTCCCGGCAGGAACGAGCGGCCGCACGGTGAAGTGCCGGACGTGCGAAGCAACCGGATGACCTGGCTGGTCGGTGTGACCGCGCTGGTGCTGTGCGCGGAGGGTCTGGCGCATGGTGGCGTCGCCGCGCCGGCGAGGGGCTCGAGCGTCCCCGTGCCGATCGTCAGCGGACCGGTCAGCGGGGGCATCCGGACCGGCGAGCCGTTCGGCCGCACGATGGTGCCGCTCGACAAGGGCTGGATCGAGCAGGAGTTCTTCTTCGAGGGCATGGCGAGGACCGTGACCGAGGAGAGCCGGACGACGCCGTACAAGAGCCGGATCCTGGTACGACGACCGACCGACCCCCGCGCCTTCAACGGCACCGTGATCGTCGACTGGAACAACGTCACCCTCGCGTTCGACAAGGACGTGTCCTGGGCGCCGATGCACCGAACGATCATGAACAGAGGCTTCGTCTACGTCGCGGTGGCCGCGCAGAGGCTGAGCATCGAGGCCAGCCCGATCGCGCTGAAGCAGTACGACCCGGTCCGCTACGGCTCGCTCAGCCACCCGGGCGACGACTACTCCTTCGACATCTTCTCGCAGGCCGCGCAGGCAGCGGTGCACCCCACGGTGCTCGGCCCGCTGCGCCCGCGCGTGGCGCGCCGGCTCGCGGTCGGCGCCTCGCAGTCGGCCAGCCGGTTGAAGTCCTACATCAACGAGGTGCACGAGTCGGCCCGCGTCTTCGACGGCTTCAGCCCCCAGATCATCGGCGCCGAGGAGGTACGCCGCGACCTCGCTCCCATCCTCTGGGTGAACAGCCAGGCCGAGGTCCCGGCGCAGCCGGTTCCTCCCGACAGCGGCCGGTTCCGGCTCTGGGAGCTGGCTGGCCCGGGGCACACGAGCTATGGCAGCGACCGCTACCAGGACGCGGTGCTGCAGTACTCCGCGAGCAATCGCAGCGTCGGTTCGTACGACCCGGTCGACGCCCTGGCCTGGGGCTATCAGAAGGCGGCCGGCGAGTGCCTGAGCGCCAACTACATCTCCTCCACGTGGGTCTGGTCGGCGTCGCTCGTGGCACTCGACCAGTGGGTTCGGACCGGCCGCGCGCCCAAGCCGCAGCCCCGCGCGGCCCGCGCCGCCGACGGCACTCGGTTGTTCGACGCGCGGGGCAACATGCTCGGCGGCGTCCGGCTGCCGTACATGGAGGTGCCGATCGCGTCGTACTTCACCGGCCTCAACATGGCGCCGACGAACGACCCGTGCGGTGTGGCCGGCGGCTTCGCGGCGTTGAAGGGCACTACCCGCGTGTTCGACGCCGCGACGCTGAAGGAGCTCTACCCCTCGCCGGCGGCGTTCTCGAGGAAGTTCGAGACCGCGGTCCAGGCCTCCTTGCGCAGCGGTGTCCTGCTCCCCGAGGGCGCCGCGGACCTGAGAGCCCGCGCGAAGTCGGCCGCCGCGTGGCTGGCGGCACAGGCGGGCTAGCGCGTCAGCGGCCGAGGATCTGGTCGCAACGCGCGGCGGCGTAGGCGCGGGGGTCCTTCGTCTCCAGCGTCCGGCAGGAGGAGCGCGCCACGCCGACGGCAGCCGCGGCGAGTCCGACAACCAGGAGCGCGCTGACGATCAGCCCGATCGCGACGCCCTTGAGCGCACCCTTGAACAGCGCCTTGGCGACGACCAGCAGCACGGCCGCGCCGACCACCGGCACGATGAGCGACTGGAAGTCCCCACCGAACTGCGCGGCGTAATCGCGAGCGATGTCCTCCATGCCGGCAGCCTACGGCGACAAACCTCGCGCGGACCTCAGCGCCGGTACGTGTACTCGACGTTGATGGCGAAGCCCATCGAGTAGGCCAGCACGACCTCCGTCGCGTCGCCGGTCACCGTCACGACGGCCTCCTTGCTGACCGAGTTCGGCGCGTAGGCGTGCAGCTCGTCCTCGCTGCTCGGGTTCAGTGTGATCCCGCTCTTGTTGTAGGGCTTGATGCTGATCGCGTAGTTGCCGGTCGACGTACCGCCGTAGCGCAGGGTGGTACCGAGTGCGTCGAGCGTCTGCGGCACGGTCCACGTGTAGTCGCCGGTGTAGCCGGGCCCCTCGATGTGAGCTGTGCCGGCGTTGGCGTTGACCCGCCAGTTCGCGCGGTAGCTGTCGCTGTTGTCCTTCACCGCGACCAGGCGGAAACCACCCGTTCCGGTCGTCGGGCCCGAGGTGGCGGGCGAGGTCGGGAACGGGGAGCCGCCGCCTGGGAGCGGCAGGTCCACCCCGCCCGGCTGACGGCCGAAGGGGGTCCCCGTGTTGATGTCGATGAGGGTGATGACGTTGATCACCGTCGTGCTCTGGTTGATGACGGTGATGTTCGTCGGCGAGAGCCCGCCCCACGGCGTGCCGCGGTAGCGCGGCTTCGTGGACACTGCCTTGGGCGGCGTCAGGGGGTTGCCGCAGGCGCATCGGGCCCGCGGCAGCCCGCGGTTGTCGATGAGTACGGCGGTGCCGTGCTGCAGGATCGCCTGGAACGGGTTGGCCCGGCCGCCCTTGAAGCCGTGGTTGGTCACGCGGATGTTGCCGGTCACCTCTCCGTCGACCAGCCCGGCGATGTAGCCACTGACCTCTGCCGGGCTGATGCCCTGGGCGGCGGCCCAGGCGGCCTTCTTGTCCGGGTTCGCATCGAGGAAGGCGATCATCTGCTGCTTGTTGCAGCTCTGCTGGTCGCGCGTCCCGCCGTAGAGCCCCGGCGTCGCGCCGGACTTCGCGGTGACGCTGATCGGTCCGCTCGTCGAGCCGGCGGTCAGCGTGGCGTCGGGCGATGGCGTCGTCGACGGGGTAGGCAGGCCTGTCGGCGAGTCGGTCGGCGTCTGGCTGGGGCTCGCGAACGGTCCGCCGGTGCCCTGTGGCAGCGACGGGGAGGCGGTCGGTCGCGGTTGGGCGACCGACGGACTGAACGGGTCGGGGCCCGGCTCGGTCACCGGCTGCAGGAAGATCTCGCCCCCGCCGGCCTCGTCGTCACGCGTGAGCAGGAACCCGCCGACCAGGGCCAGCACCACCACGAGCGCGAGCCAGTTGCGTTGGGGCGGCTGGAGCCAGCTGCTGCCGGCGCGGGGCGCCGCCGCGGGTGGTCCAGGCGGCGGTCCCGAGGGCGATGCGGGGGGTGGTCCGGAGGGAGTCGCGGCCGGCGGACCCGAGGGCGGCCCGGACGGCGGACCGGAGGGCGGACCCGAGGGCGGCCCGGACGGTGGTCCCGATGGCGGTCCGGACTGTGGTCCCTGAGGTGGACCTGCTGGTGGCTCGGTGGTCATGCCATCCCCCTCCGTTGCGCCGGAGACTACGCCCGAGCGGCGCGCCAGACACTCGGCGCTTCGCCGTGCGCGCGCTTGAACGCGCGGCTGAACGCCTCCTCGGCGTCGTAGCCGACCCGGCGCGCGACCGCGGCCACGGACAGCTCGGTCGTCGCGAGGAGCTCCTCGGCGATGTGCATGCGCCAGTCGGCGAGATAGCGGATCGGGGAACGTCCGAGCATCGCCCGGAACCGCTCGTCGAGGAGTGAGCGCGAGACCAGGCACGTGGTGGCCAGGTCAGCGACCGTCCACTTGCGGCTCGGGTCGGCGTGCATGGCCGCCATGGCCGGAGCCAGCACCGGGTCGCGCAGTGCCGCGATCCAGCCGCGCTCCGCGGCGGGCGCGCTGGCGAGGTGGATGCGCAGGATCTCGATGAGCAGCAGCTCGGGCAGGCGCGTGGAGTCGAGCTCGGCCGGTCGGTCCGGTGTGGTGCTGGCCAGGGCGAACTGGATGCTCGACTCGACCCACTGCGCGGCTGGTCCTTCCGGCCGCACCACGAAGAGCGGTGGCAGCGCGCCCATCGCCGGGTTGAACAGCGGATCCTCGGAATGCAAGTAGCCGCAGACGATGTCGGTGCGCTCGCCGCCTGCGCCGTAACGCAGGACGGGCATCGTGTCCCAGGGCGGTGCGTCGAAGAGGTCGAGGATGGGCACCGGATCGGTCGGAGTCTCCCCGCCCACCCAGTGCTGGTCGCCGTACGGGATGACGATGACGTCGCCGCGGCTGGCCCAGTGCCGCTCGCCGTCGGCGAGCGCGATCCAGCATCGACCGGCCGCGACGATGTGAAACATGAGCAACCGGCTGGCGTCCGGTCGCAGGATGCTGCACACGATCGTCGGCTCGGGAGACTCGTAGGCCCACGCCTCGCTGAACTCCGACCGGAAGAAGATCGCACCATCGAGCCGGACCTGCTGCAGCGCGGACTGCAGGGGCGCGGGTGTGTTCTCGCTGACTGCCATCGTGGCTTCCCGGTCAGGTACGGCGGTGCGGCGATCATTCCCCGCTGGTGTGCGCGCATCAACACTCGGGACATCGCAACCAGGCACCCAGGCACGCTGGGTCGACGCAAGGGAGACGGCCATGCCGAAGTTCGTGATCGAGCGCACGCTGCCGGGCGCCGGCAAGCTCACCGCCGACGAGCTGCAGGGGATCTCGCAGAAGTCCAACGAGATCCTCGACGCGATGTCAGGGCGGGCTCAGTGGCTCCACACGTACGTGACCGACGACAAGCTGTTCTGCGTCTACATCGCCGACGACGTGGCGACCGTCGAGGAGCACGGCAAGGCCGGCGGGTTCCCCGTGGACGCCACCCAGCGAGTCCGGACGGTCATCGACCCGACCACGGCGGAAGTCGCGTAGCTGCCGGGGCGCCGCGCGTACGCGACCTACTTCGCGTACGTCGCGGCGCTCTGGAACTCGAGGCCGACGAACGTCTCGTCGCCGACGACCCACGCGTCGTGGCCCGGCTCGATCACGTAGACGTCGCCGGCTTCGGCGTCGGACTCGGTGCCGTCGTTGTGCACGATGTGCATGCGCCCGGCCAGGGAGAAGCCGACGTGGAGGGCCTGGCAGGAGTCGGTCCCGGCGATCGGCTTGACGCACTCCGACCACTTCCAGCCGGGCTCGAACTCGGCGCGGCCCACGGTGTGCCCGTTGAGCGTGATCACGTCCACCTTGCCGTGGCTGAACGTACGGGTCTCGTCCGGCTTCTCGAAGCTGCCGCCTGCGATCCCAGCCATGTGCCCTCCTCATCTGCCCCCACATCGGCATCGTTGCGCTATCTGGCCGATCTTGAAAGTGGCGGGTGTCGCTACGCTTCCGTTCATGTCCCTGACCGACGGAGCGGACGAGCCCCGGTTCGACGACCTGCGTGCCCTCTTCGTGAACTGCACGTTGAAGCGCTCTCCTGAGCGGAGCCACACGCAGGGCCTCATCGACAAGAGCTCGCAGATCATGGAAGAGCGGGGCGCGACCGTGGAGGAGATCCGCGCGGTCGACCATGTCATCGCCACCGGCGTGTGGCCGGACATGACCGAGCACGGCTGGGATGCGGACGACTGGCCGGCCATCTACGAGCGGGTGCTCGCCGCGGACATCCTGGTGCTCTGCGGCCCGATCTGGCTGGGGGACAACAGCTCCGTCATGAAGCAGGTGATCGAGCGGCTCTACGCCTGCTCCTCCCTGCTCAACGACGAGGGGCAGTACGCCTACTACGGCCGGGTCGGCGGTTGCCTCATCACGGGCAACGAGGACGGCGTGAAGCACTGCGCGATGAACGTCCTCTACAGCCTTCAGCACCTCGGCTACGCGATCCCGCCGCAGGCCGACGCCGGATGGATCGGCGAGGCCGGACCGGGCCCCAGCTACCTCGATCCCGGATCGGGTGGCCCGGAGAACGACTTCACGAACCGCAACACGACCTTCATGACCTACAACCTGCTGCACTTGGGAGCGATGCTGAAGCGGGCCGGCGGCTTTCCTGCCTACGGCAACCAGCGTTCGCAGTGGGACGCCGGCTGCCGGTGGACCAACGAGAACCCTGAGCACCGTTGACGGCGGGGAGTCACCTGTGGGGACGTCAGCGCTGTCCACGACGGTGCGCTACGTGCTGCTCGCTGCCATCGCGTGCGTCCTGGCGTGGGTCGGGTTCGAGCAGACGAAGTACCTGAACAACGACTTCGTCATCTTCCTGGTCGGCGCGTACACCCTGAACCACCATCACGGCCCCCTCACCGCGTTCACGGACCCTCGTCTGCACGTCTACGTCGACAACCCGCACATCCAGATCGGCCCGCCGGCACTGATCATCGGAGCGTTGCTGGGCGGGCTGACGGCCCTGCGCATGAAGTTCGTCATCACCATGGGCATGGCGCTCATGTCTGTGGGCGCGATCGCTGCCGTCGACCTTGCGGCGCATCGCCGCGGCGACGATCGCCAAGCGACCGGCTACCGCCTGGCGATGTTCCTGGCCAGTGGCGCCGTCGCCGGAACCTGGTCGATCTACGCCGCTCGCTGGGGCCACCTGGACGACCCCATGGCGATCGCGCTCGTCGCCGTCGCCGTCGCGGCGCTGTCCAGAACCCCGCAGCACGGCTGGCTTGCCGCAGGGTGTCTCGGTGTCGCCGCAGCCACGAAGCCGTGGGCGGTGATCTTCGCGCCGCTGCTGTTCGTCTTGCCACGAGTGCGTCGTGCGCCGGCGATGCTCGTGCTGATCGCGTCCGCGGCCGTCTGGTGGCTGCCGTTCGTCATCTCCGCACCGGGCACGGTCCGCGCCCTCGGCGGTCTGCCCATCACGATCAGCCCCGGCTCCGTGATGCATCTGCTCGGCGCGGGCGGCACCGAGGTGCAGAAGTGGCTGCGACCGAGCCAGTTCATCCTCGGCGGCGCGGTGTGCGCGGCTGTGGCGCTGCGGGGACGGTGGACCGGCGCGCCGCTGGCAGCCGTCGCCGTCCGGGTGCTGACCGACCCGTACAGCTACCCGTACTACGGGCTCGGCCCACTGCTGTTCGCCTACCTGTACGACGCCACCCGGCCTTCGACCCGGCGGCTGCCGATCTGGACGGTCGTGACCGGCGTGGTCGAGTTCGCCGTGCCGGCGTTGTTCGGGCACACCGCGGGCGCGGTAGCCAAGCTGGTATGGGGTCTCGCCGTACTGGCACTCCTGCTCGGGCCAGTGGCGCGCGACAGGTGGAGACCCGGGCGCGTTGTCGCAGACGCCGGGTGAGCGACGGCGCCGCTAGTCGGGCTGGATGCGCAGCGTTCTGATCGTGGTCGCGAGCAGCTCGTAGTGACCGACGAGGAAGCAGAGCTCGATGCACTCGCGCTCGCCGAGGTGCGCCCGCAGGGCGGCCCAGGCCGCGTCGTCCAGGTCGCGGTCGTGATGCAGCTGGTCGGTGGCCGAGAGCAGGGCTCGCTCGCGCGTCGTCCACGCCTCGTCGTCCGGACCGACGAGGATCCGCGTGACCTCGGCGGGCCCGATCCCTGCGCGCTGCCCGAGCCGGACGTGGTGCTCGAACTCGTACGCGCAGTCGTTGAGATGGGCGACGCGCAGGATGACCAGCTCGGTGTCGCGCCGGGGGAGCCGACCGCCGGGCATGAGCCGCCCGGCAAAGCGCAGCCAGCCGCGGAACAGCCGCCGGTGCCGGCCGAGAGTCCGGAACAGGTTGGGAGGTCCGGTGCCGGCAACCCGTCCGGCGACTCGGGCGACGGTCCAGCCGACGACACCGAGCTCGCGGCGGGTCCCGGGTCGGATCCTCGGTGCGGTCACGGTCTGGGCGGCTGTGGTGTGGTCAGCTCCACGTCTTCGGCGCGGGCAATCTCGAGCGCGTCGGCGAGGCCACGCTGGACCACGACGTCGACCACCGGCTGGACCAGCATCCGGAATCGCAGTGCACCCGCGACCCACCGCGGCGAGACGATGCGCCGCGCCCGCCAGGCGATGCCGCGTTCCAGGGCGTCGATGGCCACGGGCAGGGGCGTGATCCGGACGTACTTCGTGAGCCCGGCGAGCGAGCGGGCGGCGTCTGTGTCGAAGCCTCGCGCGGTCATGTCGGTGTCGATCTCGGAGAAGTACGCAACGCCCACCTTCGCGCCGGTCGCGCGCAGCTCCGCGCGCAGGGTGTTGCCCAGGGCCTCGACCGCCGACTTCGACGCGTTGTAAGCGCCCAGCATCGGGATGTGCACCGCGGCGGCCAGCGAGGACACCGGCAGCGCGTACCCGCGGGGGTGGGCGATGTGGGGTGCAGCCGCGCGCAGGGTGTTGTAGACGCCCCGCACGTTGACGTCGAGCGTGCGGTCGAAGATCTGCGGGTCGCCACCGAGCATCGGCATCTGCGCCCCGACACCGGCGTTGGCGACGACCACGTCCAGCCCGCCGAGCTCGGCCACGGCGGTGGCGACGGTGGCGTCCACCTGGTCCCGGTCGGCGACGTCGCACTCCCACCACGGCGCCCGGCCGCAGGTCTGCGCGACGCCGGCGAGCAGCTCGGGCTCGAGGCCGGCCAGCGCGACGACAGCACCACGCTCGGAGAGGCGCTGTGCGAGCGACGCGCCGATCCCGCGCGCCGCGCCGGTGATGAGCACACGTCGGCCGGACAGGCTGGGTCGCTGACTGTTCAGCGCGAAGACTTCCTCGCCGGAGCGCGCTTGGCCGGCGCCTTGTTCTTGCCGGCCTGGTCGATGACCTCCGCGAGCCCGCCCACGGCGCCCACGAGCGCGGTCGCCTCGACAGGGAAGAAGATCTTCGTCGCCTGGCCGTCGGCGATGTACTGCAGCGACTCGAGGTACTTCACCGCGAGCAGGTCGGCCGTCGGCTTACCGTCGTGGATCGCCTGGTACACCGCCTTGATCGCCTGGGCCTCGCCCTCGGCGACGAGGCGCTGGCGGAACTTCTCCGCCTCGGCGTTGACCCGTACGGCCTCGGCCTCGCCCTCCGCGGTCAGGACGTTGGCCGTCTTGAGACCCTCGGCGTTGAGGATCGCGGCCTGCTTCTCGCCCTCGGCGACCGCGATCGCCGCCTCGCGCTCACCCGATGCCTGCGTGACGACGGCGCGGCGGGTCCGCTCCGCCTTCATCTGCTCGTGCATCGCGGCCATGACGTCCGGCGGCGGGTCGATGCGCTGGATCTCGACCCGCACCACGCGCGTTCCCCACTTGTCGGTCGCGTCATCGAGGATCGCGCGCAGCCGCGTGTTGATGGTGTCGCGAGAGGTGAGCGCCTCGTCGAGCTGCATGTCGCCGACGACGTTGCGCAGGTTGGTCTGCGCGAGCTTGGTGATCGCCAGGTAGAAGTCGACGACGTTGTAGGCGAGCTTCTGCGGATCGGTCGCCTCGTAGTAGATGACGGCGTCGACCGACACGACGACGTTGTCCGAGGTGATGACCTCTTGCGGCGGCACATCGACGACTCGCTCGCGCATGTCGACCCGCACCATCCGCTCGACGAACGGGATGATCAGGCGCAGCCCGGGCTCGTTCGTGCCGTGGTACTTGCCGAGCCGCTCGACGAGACCGCGCTCGTACGGCCGGATGATCTTCACCCCCGACAGGACGAAGAGGAACAGCACGAACGCGATCGCCGCGAGTACGACGACAGCCACCATGTGACTCAGCGCTCCTTCAGTGAAGAGTCTCGGAACTACTCCGCGGAAATCTCTCGGACGACGAGCCGCGTGCCGTCGACACGCTCGACCATGACGCGCGCTCCGGCTGGGATCGCTGCGCCGCCGTCGCTGCTCGCTCGCCACTCCTCACGCTCGAGGCGAACGCTGCCGGTCTCGGCGACACCGGCGGGAATGTCGACGAGCACCAGGCCTTCGCGGCCGACCCAGCGGTTGACGCCCGCCGTGTTGGTCGGCGAAGAGGCATCGAGGCGGCGCGCGAGCGGGCGGAGTACCGCCGTCGCGACCACACCGACGACGACGAAGGCGCCCCAGCTCACCGCGATCGACGCGCCGGCGAAGGCGGCGACGCACGCAACGGCTGCCGCGACGGCGAACGGTGCGAGGAAGAAGGAGCCGGCGACGGCCAGCTCACCGACGGCGAACACCACCGCGGCGGCGAGCCAGATCCATCGCCAGGTCTCTGGGTCGTTCAGGTCCATCAGGCCCCCTTTGGGGCGGCAAGCGTAGCAAGTGCGTGCTACCGCTTGATCTCACGCCAACGGACGACGGCGACGTAGCCGCCGACCGCGCACATGAGAACGCCGAGTACGCCGAGTGGCCACGGTAGAGGGTCGTCGGTTGCCACGAATGCCGCTCCGGTCAGGCTCAGGCCGATGAACACCGTGACCTGCGCGGCGCTGGCGATGCCGTCGTACCACCAGTCCATGTGCCTCTGCGAGCGCGTGCCCTCCGCGCGGTAGCGCTGCCTGCGTCGTCGCAACTCGGCCGTCCTCCGTGGTCCTCTACTCCTGAAGGGCTACTGCCCCGTCTGCGCCGCCACTACCGCGCTCGCTTGCTGAGTCGTGCGTGCGCCGGATGAGCGCGTCGGCCCGGAATCGTCAACCATGTGCGCATGAGCTCCACGCCGGTGTCGATCCACGCGGTTGAGTCCGTCGAGGACGCGCGGGTGGCTGAGGGGGTCTTCGATGCGATCTGGGCCTCCCCGAGATCCAAGAGCCCCTTCGAGCTCCTCAGGGCGATGAGCCACGCCGACTGCTATGTCACCGTCGCTCGGCTCGCCGACGGCACGCCGGTCGGCGCCTCGATGGGCTTCTGGGCCGTACCGGGGCGCGCGTCCTTGCACTCACATGTCACGGGGGCGCTCCCAGGTCACCCCGGTGTGGGCTTCGCGCTCAAGCAGCATCAGCGGCTCTGGGTCCTCGAGCGCGGCGGCAGCACGATCACCTGGACCTTCGACCCGTTGGTGCGCCGCAACGCGTACTTCAACCTGAGCAAGCTCGGGGCGACGGTGGTGGGCTATCACGAGAACTTCTACGGCCCCATGGATGACGCCCTCAACGCCGGCGAGGAGAGCGACCGTTGCGAGGTGGTGTGGGATTTGACCGCGCCGCAGCGAGCGCGCGGTCTGCCGTACCCGGACGCGGAGGTGCGGCTGGCCGTCGGCGGGGACGAGGCGCCCCTCGAACAGGCCGAAGGTGCCGACGGCGCGTTCCTCGTCCAGGTGCCAGCCGACATCACCGATCAGCGTCTCGCCGCGCCCGCCGTAGCGACGCAGTGGCGACATGCGGTGCGGCGCACGCTCGGCGCAGCGGTTGCCGCCGGCGGCCGCGTCACGGCGGCGACGAAGGATGGCTGGCTGCTGGTGGAACCCGCAGCTAGGGACTGATGGTCTCCACTGAGGTGGTCATGTCGGTGAGCGCGTCGTGGTCGACGTCGACACCGAGACCTGGACCTACCGGTACGGCGAGCCGGCCGTCGTCGAGGACGAACGGCGTGGTGATCAGGTCGCGGAGGAAGAAGCGCGACGACGCGGACGTGTCACCGGGCAAGGTGAAGTTCGGCAGTGCGGCCAGCGCGACGTTGCCGGCGCGACCCAGGCCGGACTCGAGCATGCCGCCGCACCAGACCGGCACGCCGTGCGCGGCACACACGTCGTGGATGCGCTTCGCCTCGAGGTAGCCACCCACCCGGCCGGGCTTGATGTTCACGATGGAGCAGGCGCCCATGACGATCGCGTCCATGGCGATCTGTGCGGAGACGATCGACTCGTCGAGGCAGATCGGCGTCCGCACGAGCTTCGCGAGCTCGGCGTGCGCGCGAATCTCCTCCTCGGGCAACGGCTGCTCGATGAGCAGCAGGTCGAACTCATCGAGCCTCGCGAGGTGCTGCGCGTCGGCCAGCGTGTACGCCGTGTTGGCATCGACCTGGAGCGGCACGTCGGGACCGATCAGCGCCCGGACCGCGCGGACCGGCTCGATGTCCCACCCCGGCTCGATCTTGAGCTTGATCCGGCGGTAGCCCTCCGCGACGTAACCCGCGACCGTGTCGAGCAGCTCCGGGATGGTGTCCATGATGCCGACCGAGACGCCCGCATCGACCGCGGTGCGCACCGCTCCGAGCCGGTGACCGAACGACTCCCCGGCCGCGCGCAGCTCGGCGTCGAGAACCGCCATCTCGACTGCGGCTTTCGCCATCCGGTGACCGGCGACAGGCGCCAGTGCCGGAGCGACGTCGTGCGCGCGAACGTCCCCGAGCGCGAACAACCGCGGCAGCAGGTACTCGCGGACGACGTACTGCGCTCCCTCGATGTACTCCGCGGAGTAGAGCGGTTCGTTCATGGCGACGCACTCGCCCCAGCCCTCGGCGTCAGGCGTGACGACGCGGACCAACAGGACGTCCCGCGCGCTCTGCGTGCCGAAGGACGTCCGGAACGGCGACACGAGCGGCATGGCGACTCGCCGCAGCTCGACGCGGTTGAGCTTCATGGCAGCAAGAATGGACCCATGACGACAACGCGGCTCGAGGCGTTCAGCGACGCGGTCATCGCGATCATCATGACGATCATGGTCCTGGAGCTGCACATCCCAGAGCACGAGGTGGAATGGGAAGCGCTCCGCCCACTGGTGCCTACGTTCCTCACCTACTCGCTGAGCTTCGTGTATCTCGGCATCTACTGGAACAACCACCACCATCTGCTCCACTCGACGAACCGCGTGAACGGCAAGGTGCTGTGGGCGAACTTGCACCTGCTGTTCTGGCTGTCGCTGACGCCATTCGTCACCGGGTGGATGGGCCAGAACGACTTCGCCACGGCACCGACGGCGGCGTACGGGATCGTGCTGCTGCTCTCGGCGATCGCGTACTACGTGCTCCAGGTGACGATCCTCGGCCTGCATGGTCCGGAGTCGGCGCTTCGGTCAGCGCTGGGCAGGGACCTCAAGGGAAAGATCTCTCCGGTCTGCTACGCGCTGGGGATCGGGTTCGCATTCGTGAACCGCTGGGTCTCGCTCGCCCTCTACGTCGTGGTGGCCCTGATGTGGCTCATTCCCGACCGTCGCCTCGAGGCGCTGTTCGAAAGCCCGGACCTGTCGGTGACGGGCATCCGGCCCTAGCATCCGCGCATGAGCACCGGAGGAATTGAAGGTCCGC